>JBAWCJ010000099.1:0-2759 GCA_049590215.1 Candidatus Sulfotelmatobacter sp.
CTCGCCGTGATCCGTGCAAGGACCGTCGGCGATCACCTCGCCCTTCAGTACGCGCTGTCCTTTTTTCACGACAGGCTTTTGATTGATACAAGTGTTCTGGTTCGAGCGCTTGAACTTGGTGAGCTGATAAATATCCGAGCCCACCTCACGCGAAAGCTGCGTGGGATGATGTTCGCCTTCGACCCGAACGATGATGCGGTCGGAGTCGACCGAATCCACAATGCCGTTGCGCCGGGCCAGAACCACTGCGCCCGAGTCGCGAGCCGTGACGCCTTCCATTCCAGTGCCGACGATCGGCGCTTGCGCGCGCAACAGCGGCACGGACTGGCGTTGCATGTTCGCGCCCATCAGTGCGCGGTTCGCATCGTCGTGCTCAAGAAACGGCACGAGTGAAGCGGCGACGGAGACCAGTTGCTTGGGGCTGACGTCGACGTAATCGACTTCATCCCGGCTGACCAGCACAAAGTTGCCGGCCTTGCGGGCGTTGACCAGCTCGGAGACAATCTTGCCCTTGTCATCCAACTCAACGTTCGCCTGCGCGATGGTGTGCCGGTCTTCTTCCCACGCGGAAAGATAGAACGAGAACGGCTCGATCTGCGCCGGTTTCTTGCGCTTCTCTTTCAATTCAGCGTTGATCTTTTCGATCTCATGCTTCTCCATGTGATCGCCGACCTTGTGATCGCTGTCGCCCGTGTTGACCACGCTGACGTAGTCAATCACGCGGCCGCCCTTGATCTTGCGGTAGGGCGACTCGATGAAGCCGTAGTCATTGATCCGCGCATAGCAACTGAGCGACGAGATCAGCCCAATATTCGGACCTTCCGGCGTTTCAATCGGGCAAATGCGGCCGTAGTGCGTCGGGTGAACGTCGCGCACTTCGAATCCAGCGCGTTCACGCGACAGGCCGCCCGGCCCAAGCGCCGAGAGACGCCGCTTGTGCGTAATCTCGGAGAGCGGGTTGGTCTGGTCCATGAACTGCGAGAGCTGCGACGATCCGAAGAATTCGCGGATCGCAGCCATCACCGGCTTCGCGTTGACCAGGTCGTGCGGCATTGCCGTCGACATTTCCTGGTACACGGACATCTTTTCTTTAATCGCCCGCTCCATGCGGACCAGGCCGATGCGGAACTGGTTCTCCATCAGCTCGCCTACCGCGCGTACGCGGCGGTTGCCGAGGTGATCGATGTCATCCACCGACCCGATGTTCTTGCGCAGCTTCAGCAAGTACGCGATGGTCCCGTAGAAATCGTCGGGATCAAGCGTGCGCTTGTCGAGGCTGGTCGCATCCTGGTTCTCGAACAGCTTGATGTTGAACTTCAGCCGGCCAACTTTCGAGAAGTCGTATTTGCGCGGATCGAAGAACATCCCGTGGAACAGAGCTGTAGCCGTGTCGAGCGTCGGCGGATCACCAGGACGCAGCTTGCGGTAGATTTCGATCAGCGCTTCCTGCGGCGTCTTCACCGAATCGCGCTTCAGAGTCTGGCTGATCACCGTGCCCACATCGTCGCGCTCAGGGAAGAACAAGCTCATCTCGACCACGCCGGAATCGAGAATCTTCGAAACCTTGTCGGCCGTAACTTCGCTGTTGGCTTCGAGCAGCACTTCGCCGGTGGTCGTGTCGACCACATCGGCAGCCGCCCATGCGCCCTCGAGGTCCGTAACATCGACTTCGATCTCGGAGATTTTTGCCTTCTGAATGTCCTTCAGAGTCTGCGCGTTCAGCTTGCGGCCGGAGTGCGCAATCTCGTCTCCAGCTTTGTTCTTGATGCTGTGCGCCAGCTTCATGCCCAGCAGGTTTGTAGCTTTTTCGCTGGTGGGGTCGAGCGTCCAGTAAAGTTTCTTGTCTTTAATCGCAATGCGATCGACCGTGTAGAACGTCCGCAAAATGTCTTCGCCGGAACGCAGGCCGAGAGCACGCAGGAAAATCGTTCCCAGGAACTTGCGCTTGCGGTCGATGCGGACATAGAGCACGTTCTTCTGGTCGTATTCAAACTCTACCCAGGACCCGCGGTAGGGAATGATCTTGCCCAGAAAATAAGTGCGGTTGTTGGCAGTCTCGAAAAACACGCCAGGCGAGCGGTGCAACTGGCTGACAATGACGCGCTCAGTACCGTTAATGATGAAGGTGCCGTTCTGCGTCATCAGCGGCACATCGCCGAAGAACACTTCCTGTTCTTTAATGTCGCGGATCGAGCGGTTGCCGGTCTCAGCGTCCTTATCGAAAATCGTCAGGCGCATCGTGACCTTGAGCGGCGCGGAGTAAGTCATGCCGCGCTCCTCGCACTCGGCCACGTCGTACTTCAATTGCAGCCCGACCGGATCGCCGCACTTATTGCAGAAATCAGGCGTGTTGGCGTTGTAGGTGCCGCACTTCTGGCAGAGCACATCGCCCGGATGAAATGGATCGGTGATAACCGTGTTGCCGCAGCTCTTACAAGTAGTGCGGAGGTGATGCAGGCCCTTCAGGTGGCCGCACTTGCACTCCCAGTTACCAATGGCGTAATCCACAAACTCAAGTTGTGATACGTTGCGGAAGTCAGTGATCGGAAACACGGACTGGAAAACGGCCTGCAATCCGCCGTCTTCGCGTTCGCTGGGCAACTTGTCCATCTGCAGAAAGCGGTCGTAGGAACGCTTCTGCACCTCGATCAGGTTAGGGATCTGGATGGTTGCTGGAATTTTTGAAAAATCAAAACGTTTACGGAAGGCATTATTCTTCATCGTCAAGAAACTCCCAATGTCAGGCGCAGCCGAGCGCT
>JBAWCJ010000100.1:0-6269 GCA_049590215.1 Candidatus Sulfotelmatobacter sp.
GAAGGCAAGAGTGCGCTGGAGCGCGCGGGCGCGAAGTATGCGTCGCTGTCGGGCTCCGGGTCGGCGTTGTATGGGCTGTTTGGTTCGAAAGAGGCGGCGCGCGCGGCGGTGATCAGGCTGCGGAGACAAGGTTGGGCGGCGCAGGCGACGGTCACGCTGACGCGGCGGGAATATTGGCGGCGGATTTTCGTGGCGTGAGGTCGGTGGTCGGCGCGGTTGGCTTGCGCCTTCACTTGGACCGCCGAGGCGGCCGTCGCCACATGGTTTGTGCCACATGGCTCGGCCTGATGGTCCGGGAAAGTTTTGATTGTTGATTTTTGATTGTTGATTGACAATGAGGGTGTTGGTTGACGGGTTTCAATCAACAATCGACAATCCAAAATCAACAATGGCTTTCACTGGGCCGTCGACTAATGGTAGGTCAAGTGCCTTTGGAGCACTTTGTCTAGGTTCGAATCCTAGCGGCCCAGCCAGAAAACAGTTCTCAGTTTCCGGTTCTCAGTTCTCAGTACGAGCTGGGCCAGGGCTGAGGACGGGACTGAGAAACTTCTTATGGCTACTTTGGTGACGCCGACCGAAAAAGCGGAGAAGATGGAAAAGAACGTCCCACCTGCGCCCGAGGAAAAGCCGGATCGCAAGCAGCGCGCGCGGCTGGACGAGAAATTCAAGATTTTCAGCGGGACGGCGAACGAGCCGCTGGCTGACGAGGTTTGTCAGTTCCTGGGGATGCAGCGCGGGCAGGCGCAGGTGACGCGCTTTGCCGATGGCGAGGCGTATGTGCAGATCCAGGAGAATGTTCGCGGCGGAGATGTGTTCATCATGCAGCCGACGTGCCGGGTGGTGCACCCTGATGGCCGGAGCACGAGCGTGGATGAGCACTTGATGGAATTGCTGCTTATGATCGATGCGTTGAAACGGGCGTCGGCACGGCGGATCACGGCGGTGATGCCTTATTTTGGTTATGCGCGGCAGGACCGGAAAGACAAGCCGCGCAGTCCGATTTCGTCGAAGCTGGTGGCAGATTTGCTTACCACCGCGGGAGCGCATCGGGCGCTGATTGTTGACTTGCATACGCCCCAGTTGCAGGGATTTTTCAATATCCCGGTGGATCACTTGTTCGCTTCGCCGGTGCTGGTGGATCATTTCCGGAAACTGAATTTGCCGAATCTGACGGTGGTTTCACCGGACGCCGGCGGCGTGGAGCGGGCGCGGTTTTTCGCGAAGAAGGTGGACGCGGCGCTGGCCATTGTCGACAAACGGCGCGTCGAGATGAACGTTGCCGAAGTGATGCATGTGATCGGCGACGTGAACGGGCGCACTTGCTTGATCATCGACGATTTGATCGATACGGCTGGGACGCTGGTGAAAACGGCGACTGCGTTGATGGAGAACGGCGCTACTGAGGTTTATGCCTGTTCTTCGCACGCAGTGCTGTCGGGGCCGGCGGTCGAGAACATTGCGAAGTCGGTGATCCGGGAAGTGGTGGTCACGAATACCATCCCGTTGAACGAAGAGGCTAAGCGGGAGCCGAAGATTCGGGTGCTTTCGATTGCGGGATTGATTGGGCGGGCGATTCAGGCCAATCACGAAGAGACTTCGGTGAGTAAATTGTTTATTTAGCCCGGGGCCGCGGTGATTACGGCGAACAGCAGGTTCCTCCGCTCCGCCGTCCCCTTCGGTCCGGCTCCGGTCGGAATGACAGAGTTTTTTTGAATGACAAAGTTTTTTGGATGGGAATAATTTATGGCGACTACATTGGAACAAAACATTCTGGAAGCGCAGCCGCGGGAGGCTGGGACCAAGAACCACGCCCGGCGGGTGCGGCGCGAGGGCAAGATTCCTGCAGTAGTTTACGGCGCGAGCAAGGATGCCGTGCCGGTGAGCGTGGATCCGCGGCATGTGCTGCGTATTCTTCGGTCTGACAGCGGGCACAACACGATTTTCGATCTGGCGCTGCACGGCGGCGAACGCACCAAGGCCATGATCGTGGACTGGCAGTATGAGCCGATCAAGGGCCATCTGCTGCATATCGATCTGAAGCGCATCGCTATGGATAGGGCGCTGCGCGTCAATGTGCCGATCGTGCTGCAGGGTGTGCCTATCGGAGTGAAGACAGAAGGCGGGATTCTGGAGCAGATTTTCCGGGAAGTGGAGATCGAGTGCCTGCCGGCGGATATTCCAAGCCACATCGATGTGGATGTCAGCGAGCTTACGTTCGGCAAGGTTCTGCGCGTTTCGGATTTGCCGCATAATCCGAAGCTGAAATTTCTTTCGGACGCGAACCAGCCCGTCGCTCACGTGACCAGCGTGAAGGAAGAGGTTGTGGCTGCGCCGGAAGCGGTGGCGGCGGAAGCTGGGGCGGCGCCGGCTGAGCCTGAAGTCATCAAGAAGGGCAAAGCGGAGACTGAGGAAGAGGGCGAGGTGGCTGCGGCCGAGAAGCCAGAGAAGGCCGAGAAGAAAGCTGAGAAGAAGGAGAAGAAATAAGGAAGCGAGCCAAACGCGCCCTTCGGTCGCTTGCGCTCTCTCAGGGCAGGCTCCGTGGAAGCGCGCGGCTCGCCCAGATTCCTCGCTGCGCAAAAAGCGCTTGCTCGGAATGACATTTGCTTTCCATCACGAGGAACTCATAAGGCGTGAAACTGATTGTTGGGCTGGGCAATCCTGGTATTGAGTATCAGTTCACGCCGCATAACGTGGGGTTTCTGGCGGTGGATCGCATCGCGAGCGAGCGCGGGGTTGAGATCAGGAACCGGCAGTGCCGGGCGCTGACGGCGCGGATACAGGTTGGGGACGAGCCGGTGCTGCTGGCCAAGCCTGAGACCTACATGAATTTGAGCGGCGTGTCGGTCCGGGAACTGGTGGCGGAATACGACGCGAAGCCGGAAGCGGACCTGATTGTGATCCAGGACGAACTGGATTTTCCGCTGGGCACGCTGCGGATTCATACGCGGCGGAGTTCGGCGGGGCATAACGGGATTGAGTCGATTATTGGAGCGCTGGGCACGCAGGATTTTTTGCGCATCCGGATTGGCGTGGCCCCGGAGCGCAAGGTGGAAGACGGCGAACGATATTTGCTGGCGCCGTTTCGCAAGGCTGAACTGGCGGTGGTGGATGGGATGCTCGACACTGCCGCGGAAGCGGTGATGGCGATTCTGGCCGACGGCGCGGCGGCGGCTATGAACCGGTTTAACCGGAAAGAGAGCGAATAGGGAAGCGAGCCAAACGCGCGAGTATTGCATCGCAAAGAACGCGATGCATCGCGGGGCTCGCCCAGATCCTTCGGCGACGATGAAGCCGTCGCCTCAGGATGACAAGTTCAAAGATTTGGAGAAGCAAAATGAATCGTACTTATGAGCTGATGTTTATTGTCCGGCCGGATATGGCGGATGAGGATCTTGAGAAGCTGATTTCGAACCTGGAGTCGACGGTGACTGCGGCGGCCGGGACGATCAAGAGCGTGGACCGCATGGGCAAGCGCCGTCTGGCGTATGTCGTGCGCAAGTTCCGCGAAGGCATCTACATTTTGCTGACGATCGAAGGCGCGGGTTCGGTGGTGCATGAACTGGAGCGCCGGCTGCGGGTCACTGAGCCGGTGATCAAGTTCCTCACGGTGCGCATCGATGAAGAGCAGAAACGGCTGGAGAAGATCAAGAAGCTGCGCGACGCGAAAAAGAAAGTGAGCGCGCAACCCGCGGTTGTGGCCGAAGAAGCGCCCGCGGCACCGGCAGCGGAAACGCCGGCAACGGCTTAAGAACAGGGGTCAGTGACCAGGGGTCAATGACCAGTTCTAATGCGAAACGGTTTTAACTGGCGACTGAATTAAGGAGAATTATGGCTGAGGAGACGAAAGCACCAAGCGAGCGGCCGGAGCGGCCTGCCGGCGATGGACCGCGGGAGTTCCGGCCTTCGGGAGACCGTCCGCGTTTCGGCGGAGGTGGTGGGCGATCCGGGCCCGGCGGTCCGCCGCGTGAAGGTGGACGCAAGTTTTTCCGGCGCAAGAAGGTTTGCAAGTTCTGCACGGAGAAGATCGCCGACATCAACTATAAGGATTACCGTCTGCTGGGGCAGTTCGTGGCGGAGAGCGGGAAGATTGTGCCCCGTCGGTTGACCGGTGTGTGTTCGCCGCATCAGCACCGGCTGGCGGCAGCCATCAAGCAGGCGCGCAACATTGCGTTGTTGCCGTTTGCCGGGCGGGCATCGTAAAGAATCAGCCACGGATTTGCACGGATTCTCACGGATAGGGCTTTAAGAATATTTTTGATTTATCCGTGAGACCGGTGTGGATCCGTGGCAAAGAATTCCGAATCGGAGTCATATCATGGAAGTCATTCTCAAAGAAGATGTGAGCAAGTTGGGAGCGCGTGGCGATGTGGTGAAGGTCGCTGAAGGATTTGGGCGCAACTATCTTTTGCCGCGCAAGCTGGCCATCGAGGCACCCGCGGGCAACAAGGCCGTCATCGTGCAGATGAAGGCCGCTTCGGTGCGGCGTTCGGCCAAGGAGAAGTCGCAGGCCGAAGAACTGGCCAAGCAGTTTGATGGACTCTCGGCGACGTTCCAGAAGCGGGCTGGCGAGCACGATCAGTTATTCGGCTCGGTCACTTCCGGCGATATCGCCGAAGCCATCGTGAAAAAGGGAATCAATCTGGACCGGAAACAGATCCAGCTCCACGAGCCGCTGAAGACTCTGGGCGAGTTCACCGTTCCGGTGAAGCTGCACAAGGATGTGACCGCGCATTTGAAGGTTGTGATTGAGAAGGAAGCGGTCGCAGAGTAGGGCCTTGGTTGGGGGTGCCGTCCCGAACGGGACTCGGTTCCTCTTCGTCCGCTCACCCCGCACTTACGTGCGGGGCTAATCAATGGCATCGCTTCGCGGCTTGGGTAACGTTTCAACTGCATCATCCTCAGGGCATTTTCTTTGCCGAATCGGCGCTCCTCACTGCGAGCGAGTGTTCTGTTTCCCGCTAAACCATTACGAAAGAGAGACCTAGGCGGCATAAAAATCTCCGGCAGCCTATAATTTCTGCTCACGGTTCCACTGACTGAGCGTCTATTCCTGTGCAAGCCCGGGTCCGGCATTGACACCGGGCAGTAGAGGACACGACGAAACATGCCGGCCGATGTTTGGGCAGTAACCCTTGCGGTTGGTGAACGGATGCCCTCGCTGAAGACGAGGGCCGAAAAAGTCAGCGGGAACCAGGACCCCACGCGGGACCGCATGGCTGGGCAAGAACGCCGCATCGACGATACGATCCTCATCCGCGAGGCGCAAAGCGGGAACCGCGCCGCCTTCGAGGAACTGGTGCGTTACTACGATCAGGCGGTGTTGCGGCTGGCGCTGCATCTCACCGGGACCGAACAAGACGCACAGGATGTTTATCAGGACGCCTTCCTCAAGGCCTATAAGAACATCGGAAGCTTTCGTTTTGAGTGTTCGTTCTATACCTGGATTTACCGCATCGTGACTAACCTTTGCCTGGATCACCTGCGCAAGAAAAATGTGCGCAAGGAAGATGCGCCCGTGGTGAAGGACGCGTCTGGCGGGGAGTATGACCTGCTTGATCAGGTGCCGGACGGGCGGGCGGGGGCGAATCCAGAGCGCGATTTGATGCGGCGGCAGTTGGGGTCGCGGATCTCTGGTGCGCTGGAGAAGCTGACGCCGCGGGAGCGCATGGTGTTTGAGTTGAAGCATTACCACGGATTGAAATTGCGTACCGTGGGCGAGATTTTGCATACGACGGAAGAGACGGCGAAAAACACGCTCTTCCGGGCCACGCAGAAGTTACGGGGGCAGTTGGCGGATATGAGGTGAAGAGGTTTCAAAGTTTCAATGTTTCAAGATTGCAAAGACCTTGAAACCTTGAAACCTGAGAAACCTTGAAACGAGGTTTGTATGAAATGCGAATGGGTTCGAGAAAATATCACGCTGCATGTTTACGGCGAACTGGCCGATGATGTTCGCCATGAGCTGGAGCAGCATGTGGCGCGGTGCGCTGACTGCGCTGCTGAGCTGAAGGCGGAGCAGGAGTTTCACGCTGTGTTGTCGCAGGACCGGGCGGCTGAGCCCACGCCGAATTTGCTGGCGGCTTCGCGGATGCGGCTGCAGGAAGCGCTGGAGACGGCTGAGCAGGGGCGGTTCTGGCATCGTCTGGCGTTCGATCCGGCGAACTGGCTGCGGCAGGTGCGCTTCTCGCCCGCGCTGGCGTCGGCGATTCTGATTCTTGGGTTTGCCGGCGGAGTGGGGACTTCTTACCGGGTATTCGATCATTCAACGA
>JBAWCJ010000101.1:0-2339 GCA_049590215.1 Candidatus Sulfotelmatobacter sp.
ACGCTCGCCCTTTCTCTCAGAACGCCGTTGCCCGCAACCTCAGCGGTGAAGGTGCGCAAATATTGGGCATCAGCCATCCTCTGAAGACCGGTGACATCATCGGCATAAAGCACGGCGAAAAAAAGGCTCGCTTCAAAGTCGCGTGGGTAACCGACGGCGGATCGCTGCGCAAGATTGAAGCCGGTGTGCAGATTGTGGAAGGCCAGGAGAGCCCCTGGAAGGAAATGGCCAACACAGAAGAGATCACCTTCGCACCCGGGAAAATCAAGAGGCGATTTGTCCGGCACAAAATCCAGTTTCCTATTCAGATCGGTTTGGCAGACACCCAGCGCGCGCAAATGAATACGAATGCGACCGACATTGGCGGCCGGGGCTGTTACGTTGAGACCCTGCTCCCACTGCCACTCGGCACACAAGGCACCATCACGTTCTGGATGGACGACGAGAAGGTACAGACCACTGCGGTGGTCAGGGCGAGTGATCCCGGGGTCGGGATGGGCATCGAGTTCACCACACTGGACACTCATGTTCAGGAACGGTTACAGCAGTTTCTCGACAAGATGGATACATCCCCGACGCCCGACGAAGATCCTGCTGAAACCGATCCCAATGCAGCATCGTAAGTCCGCCTAGTTTCTCTTTTCCCGACTCTGCCCCTAACGCCACTTTTTCGGGCCTCTTTGTTTTTGGAGCGCTGGCCGCTTGAGGTCGATGAGCGCTATCGCCTGTTTACGACAGCTACGGTTTAGAATCACGGCACTGGAGAACCGCGATGCATATCAGTCGTGTGATGGTGGTGTTGTTCACGCTACTTGTGAGCGCTCACACTCAAGGCTCGCCGGACTATTACATTTCTTCGCTGCAGATGCCGTGCTACCCCCCACTCGCTCGTCAAGCAAAGTTGCAGGGACAGGCGAAGGTGAGGATTGAGGTGGGGAACGACGGCACAGTGACGTTCGCGGAAGCACTTGAGGGAAACCCGATACTTCAGGCTGCCGCTCTTCCCAATGCTCGAACGTGGAAGTTCGGCGGCGGACAAGGCGCGGACCTGTCTAGGCTGAAAACCACGATAGTTTTCGAATACAGGCTGGAGGGAGAACCCGGTTGGGAAAGGTGCGCTGCCCGTGTGACTTTCGATTCTTTCAACAAAGTGGAAATCGTTGGGCATCCGCCCGTGCCCGTTTACAGCGACGCCCCGACCCAACAGCCCTAGAAGGGCTTTGCATTGCGATTAACAGTCGTAACATCGCGATTACACTCATTGACCCTGCCAGAGCCGGTTCTCACTGGCCGCCAAGCACTCATGTATGATTCGATGCATCCGCCCGTCGCGGAACCGAGCATCGTGTCCATAACCGCCATCAGAACGGCCTCCCCGGAGCACAACACATCGTGCGCAACAGAACTGGCAGACCTGCAGCCCGGAACGCCCATCTCCCGCGACCTGGCCCTGCACCTGATCCGCTGCAGCGATGACGATCTTCCCGCGCTGCTCGCTGCCGCCCGTGCCGCAAAAGAAAACTTCAAGCCCGGCGTCGTCACCTATTCGCGGAAAGTGTTCTTGCCGCTAACCAACCTGTGCCGCGACTACTGCGGCTACTGCACTTTCCGCCGCGATCCCGGAGAACCCGGGGCGCACACCATGACTCCGGAAGAAGTCCTCGCCGTGGCCCGCGCCGGCGAAAAGCTCGGGTGCACCGAAGCTCTCTTCAGCCTGGGCGACAAGCCCGAACTGCTCTTCCCCGAGATGCGCGACACGCTGCACCGTCTCGGCTATAAGTCCACTCTGCATTATCTCGAAGCCATGTGCGAACTCGTCTTGCGCGAGACGACCCTGCTGCCGCATCCAAATCCCGGCTTGCTCAGCGCCGAATGGATCGCCCGCCTGGCCGCCGTCTCGCCTAGCATGGGCCTCATGGTCGAATCCACAAACAGCGCCCTGCTCGCCCCCGGTGCCGCTCACGATAATGCGCCCGATAAAGTCCCGGCCAAGCGCCTGCGCACCATCGAAGAAGCTGGAAAACAGCAAGTTCCGTTCACCACAGGATTGTTGATCGGCATCGGCGAAACTCCGGAAGACCGCGTCGATACCGTGCTCGCAGTCCGCGACTTGCACGAGCGCTACGGCCACATCCAGGAAGTGATCGTGCAAAACTTCCGCGCCAAGCCGACCATCCCCATGGCCCACGTGCCCGAGCCCACTCAAGGCGAGATGCTGCGTACCGTGGCGGTAACTCGCTTGTTACTGCCCAACGTCAATATTCAGGCGCCTCCAAACCTGAATGCGCCGTATTATGAGGAGTTGTTGGATGCCGGCATCAACGATTGGGGAGGAGTGT
>JBAWCJ010000102.1:0-8512 GCA_049590215.1 Candidatus Sulfotelmatobacter sp.
ATCACTTCGCTGTCGACGAGATTCTTGGGGCAGCCCAGGCTCACGAACCCGATTTTCTGCGGACCTGCAACTTGTTCACGGTTAGTCGACGCGCTGCCGGTGGTTTTTTCGCGGGAACGCGAGATAATGAGGCTCTTCGAGGACATGCAATCTCACTATTTTAACATTTTCTGGCCGAGATCCTTGGCACACCGTCTCCCACGCTGCGTGCATCTCTATTACCATCCAGGGTAGAGACCACGAAATACACAACCTGTGGATGAAAACTTTGCGCTTCATGCTACCCTAAGCGTTATCGAAGAAAACTGTAAGTCCCGCATCCTGGAGGGGAAATGTCTGGGAAAAAGGCCGTAATTGCAATCCTGGCAGTCATGATGTCCATTCTGGGCGGCTCCGCAGCGGCTCAGGACGAGAAAAATGAGCTGACCGGCCTGATCGGCCGCATCTTTATCAGCGACCAGGGCATCATCGGAGCGACCAATGAAAATCCGGTGGTCCGCTCCGGTAAGGGACTGACCTTCGAAGTCAACTACGCGCGCCGCCTCTTCGTCACTCCCGTCTTTGCCATCTCGGGAGAAGTGCCAGCGGTCTTCAATCTGGATGAAAAGCTCGGCTCCGGCGACGACGTGGTTCCCAAAAATTACAAACAGATCTTCGTTACTCCTTCGGCTCGCCTGAATCTGTTTCCTGAAACCGCGGTGACGCCTTGGGTGAGTCTCGGCGGCGGGTTCGCCCACTTCAGCGAGAACAAAGATCTCATCTACTACGGCCCAAACCCCGGCAGCTCTTCGACCTCAGGGGTCCTCCAAGGAGGGTTCGGCCTCGACGTCAGAGTTTTGCACCAGTTCGCCATTCGCCTCGATGTGCGAGACTTCTGGTCCGGCACGCCGAGTCTGCCCTTGGCCGACACCGGTAAGACCCGCCAGCATAACTATTTCGTAGGCGGTGGCGTGGTGTGGCACTTCTAGCGAACCTGCGTTTGCGACCCGCCGCCGGGAATTCGCATATCACTTCTTACTAGCCAGCTCCACCTCTTCGTATAATTCCGGCAGCCGCAGCGCGTCGTCCGACGAATTCCCGAACCGCGCCGATTCGTAGGCGTCTGTGAATTCCCCGACCCGCGTCCGCAGCCGCTCATTTTCGATCACCCGCACAAATTCCTGCGCCGTCTGCGTCTCCGGTTTCTGCATTCCTCTCCGTGCCAAATAACGAGCCATTCGTTCATACCACATCGTGGCAGCCCGATTCGGCGATCGCTCCGGATGTGCCTGCAACTGTTTCATGCGGATCATCCGCGTGATCCGCCCGGCGTTGCCCAGCACCAACATCACCAGTGCTAGCGCCACGCTAATCGCCAACCAGCGCCCGGGTGAATGGCCCACTCTGCGCTGGCTTCGCCGCGCCCAATTCAGCAGACGCTCATAGCGCAGCCTCGCCCACATACGCCCACGTTCCCAGAAACCCCGCGTCCCGCTCATCAACGACTGTCCTAGAACGTACTGATGGGAAGTGTCGTAACTGACCACCCACTCGCGCCAGAACGACGCCGCAGCGTCCAGGTAGAGCATCACCCTCCCCCAGCCTTGCGGCGATTCAATCGCGCCGCCCGGCGTAGGATCGAACGTGACCCATCCATAGCCCGGAAAATAAGCCTCCACCCAGGAGTGCGCATTCTTTGCCCGCACCACGTAGTAGCCGGTTACATCATTGAATTCATCGCTGCGGAATCCGTTCACCACCCGCGACGGAATCCCAAGCGTCCGCAGCATCACGGCCATCGAGGAAGCGAAGTATTCGCAGTGCCCCTGCTTGCGCTCGAAAAGAAAGTTAGCCAGCGGATCGGCAACCGCTGAGCGCGGCAACTGCAGCGTGTAGGCGTAATGCGACTGCAGGAATCTTTCCACCGCAATCGCTTTGTCGTAGTTGTTGGAGGAGGAACTCGTAATCTGTGCCGCCAGACGCGGAATGCGCGGATCAAGCTTGGGCAGTTGCAGATAGGCGGGGGCGAATTGCGGAAGATTGTTTCCCGCCGCTCGAAGCTCCAGGGCAGCAGGCGTGGAGATATCTGAATCCGCCTCGTAAATGCTCACCGAGCGCTGGCTGTCCAGATCGGACACGGCTCCGCCGGTGTCAATCTGCAACGTGCGATACGCTCCTTCTATACGCCGCGCCCACGGAGCCAGAAAGAAAATGTTGGTTCCAATCGGTTCCATCAACACGCGGTAATGAATCAAGTGATAAGGCGAAGTCCAAGCACGCGTGACTCCCTGGCCGAGCAGAGGAATGCGGAATCCTCCATCCGCGTCCCGGTACAGCACATATTGCTGACGCGGATTCGACCAGTTCTTGCCGTCGAAATTCGCCAACGCGACCCCGCGCCAAGCCAACGCGTGCCTGCCGTCTCGGTCCCCGTCAATCTGGATGTGCATCACCACCGCATCCGATTGCTGAATCTGCCCGATCCGCCCCAGTTGCACCTGGTCGCTGAAGCCCGTCGAAAAATCCGTGCCGAACGAGTAGCCGCCCAGGTAACCGGCCGACATACGCGGCAACAGGAAGAACATCGCGGCTGCGCCGATCAGGATCATCAGCACCAGTCCGGGCGTGACCCGCGCCAGCGAGAAGGCCAGATGCCGGTGCTCCTGTGTATCGCTGGAGTGTCGCGCCTGAAACCGCGCCGCTTGCCCCGACCGCCGCATTTCCATCAGGATGAACGTGGCCACCGCCATCAGCATGAAGACCGCAAAGAAAAACATAAAGACGCTGTCGACGGTCAGCACGGCCGACGCCAATACCATCAGGAAGGCGAGAATCGCCAGCATCGTGTAATCGCGATCACGCCGCAGAGAAAAAGTACGTACCACGACGGCAAACAGAACAAGGTGTACCGTCGCCGAAAGAAAGCTGTGAGACAGGAGGAGATAATCTGCTCCATAGAACACGAAGTATCCGATAGTCAGCGGTGTAGTCCAGTGGTCGGAAATGACGACCGTTTTCCGCGTAGCCAATATGTAGCCGCGCAAAGCCAGCGCCGCTCCCGCGAGCAGCATAGTCGGAAGATCCAAACCACCGGTACTCGCCAATGTCCCAAACCCCACCAGCACAAGCAAATAGACAGAAAACTCAAAGTATCGATCGATAGCCTGGGACAGCGGGTTCAATTCGAGTTGTCGGTTGATTTGTGGCATCGAAAGTAGCGAGGCGCTCAGGGCTTATCCGCCTTTGAACCGCTGTTTTCAAGTTTCCGGGTTCAGCCTCTATTGTTCGACAAGTTCTATGCAGAAGGGAAGGCTTTCGTGCCTCTTTCTTGCACCGAAAGTCACCGCCCCTTTGCGCGCGCCGCTGCGATCACGCACTCCCCACGGGACTCGACGCTTTTCTTTGTTAGAATCATCCAGGTCAGGCATCGGTCTCACGCGACGTACTCTCGCCAACCCCGCCAGGTCCGGAAGGAAGCAACGGTAACGGGCTCTTGCGTGTGCAGTGGGCCCCCGGTGCCTGGCTTATTTGCATTTCCCGCATCTGAAACGAGCTGTCATCCTGAGCGGAGACTTGCATTCCGCAAAGCGGAGCGCAAGTCGGAGTCGAAAGCCTGCCCTGAGCGAAGCCGAAGGGGACCCCTTGCATCTTTCCAGCGTCCTCGGCTCGAAGGGATCTCCCGCCACGACCTAACTTGCGAAGAAACTTCCGCCGCAGACCGCAGCCGCGGCAGAGCGTTTCTCACCTCCGTTAGACATTCTTGCTCCAATCCTGCAAAATACTCCCTTCATACTCAGGAGCTCTAATTGACCACATCGATTCGCGCCAAAATCAGCGCCCTCGGCACCTACGTGCCGCCTAAGCTGCTCACCAACGCCGACCTCGAAAAGATGGTCGACACCACCAACGACTGGATCCTGGCGCGCGTTGGCATCCGCGAACGCCACATCGTCGAAAAAGGTGTGGCCACCAGCGACCTAGCAGTAGAAGCCGCCAAGAAGGCCCTGGCCCAGCGCGGCCTCGCTCCGAGCGACCTCGACGCCATTATCGTCGGCACGGTCACGCCCGATATGTTCTTCCCGTCAACCGCCTGCCTCGTCCAGCACAAGCTGGGCGCCGAGGCGGTTTGGGGATTCGATCTCTCCGCTGCCTGCTCCGCGTTCGTTTACGCCGTGCAGACGGGCGCTCAATTCATCGCCACGGGAACCCACAAGCGAGTCCTGGTGATCGGCGCAGATGTGATGTCCTCAATCATCGACTACGCCGACCGGGCTACCTGCGTGATCTTCGGCGACGGCGCCGGCGCCGTGCTTCTCGAGCCAGCCGAAGACGATTCCGTCGGCTTGATCGACTTCATCCACGAAGTCGACGGCTCCGGCGGATGCTTCCTGCAAATGCCCGGCGGTGGCAGCCTCAATCCGGCAACCCGCGAAACCGTCGACAAGAAAATGCACTACGTTCACCAGGATGGCCAGCAGGTCTTCAAATTCGCCGTGCGCAAGCAAACCGAAGCCTGCCTCAAGCTGCTCGAACGCAACGGCCTGAAGGGTTCGGATATCGATGCCTTCATCCCCCACCAGGCCAACTTGCGCATCATCAACGCCACCGCCGAGCGCCTGGGCCTGCGCCCGGAAAGCGTAATCGTCAACATCCAATGCTTCGGCAACACCACCGCAGGCACGATTCCTCTAGCCATGAATACTGCCGTAGAACAGGGCAAACTAAAGAAGGGAAGTCTAGTGCTGATGGCCTCGGTAGGCGCGGGCTTCACAGTAGGCGCGGCCTTACTGCGCTGGGCTTTCTAAACGGGTTTATGTGGGGACGGCCGCCTTCGGCCGTCCCGCCGAGCGAAGCGAAGCGCTCCAGCCACTGCGGCCGTAGTCCTCAACAGCTCCTGATCCTGGGTGACCAGTTGGGTGGAGCAGCGCTTAAGCGCTGCGTCCCAGTCGCACCGCGGATGACAGGGCTTCAGCCCCCGAGGTACGTTCGTAACGCTCTCCCCAGCATTTCTATATCCCGAACCAACAACCGGCTGTTATGTTTCCCCGAGCGTCCGCCCCACGTGGGGATGTGGCGGACAAGCAACGCCATGCTTCGTGCCACATGCTACTGCCTGCTTCTCGCTCTCATTTCGCTAAGCCAAGCGGCTGCCCAGAAATCGAAAGACGACTCCCAGGAAACCAAGATCCTGATCATGGAACACCTGTGGAACGAAGCTCAGGTGAACCGCGACGCCCGCGTTCTCGATGCCATGATCGGCAGCCAATTCATCAACACCGAGTACGATGGCGAGGTCAGCGACAAGGCCAAGTTCCTCGCCGACATCAAAGACCCGCAGTTCAAACCCACCAGCCTGACAATTCAAGACGTCAAGGTCAACATGTACGCCGACTCAGCCGTAGTAATAGGCATCTATCACACCAAAGGCATGTACGAGAACAGGCCCTACGAGCACGTCGGCCGTTTCACCGACACCTGGATATACGCCGAAGGCCGCTGGCAATGCGTCGCCAGCCACACCAGCCTGCTGAAGAAGTAGTCTTTATCCGGTCAGTTTTTCTGTCGCCTTCTATTCAGAGGCGTCATCCCGAAGCCCCGCGTTTTCTCCAGCGGGGCGAGGGACCTGGCGCGGAGCTAGAGCGCCGCCGCGAACTCTGGTACCGCTCAACCGCCCTTCAGGTCTGCGACGTGTGAACATCACCACTAAAGCCAAAGCCGGGCTGGAGCGGGCCCACCCTGACAACGCCAGCTCAACCTTATGCGACGCTAGCGCGTTAAAATTGATCGATGAAGAGCCCGGAAGAATTCACGCCGGCCATCCAGGCATGCCTTCGGAATGCAGAGAAACTGATAGCAGCCGCCAAGGCCAGCGCCGTGCCGGGCAGCTACCACATCGCCTTCCATCTGGCGACGATGGCACTTGAGGAAATCGGCAAGTCGTCGATGATCTTTCTCGACGCCCTGGAGCCCAACCCCGCCGTTGCTCACGAAGAAGCTAGGACACTGCTGAAATGGATCGACGACCACGAGCGTAAGCTGTTTTGGGCCATATGGCTCCCCGGTCGCGAAAACCTACGCGACTGGCGCTCCATACCCGCTGCCTTGGATTTTGCGCGCGGCATACACAAGGATCGTCTAGATACCCTTTATGTAGACCCGTCGAACCTAAACGCTCCGACAATTTCTGAGCAGCGTGCCAAAAGCATCATCGCCGCCGCCGAAGCACGGCTGAACATGGAGCGGGTCAAGGACTTCCGCGCCATGGGCGCTGAGGAGCAGGACCTGATGCACTGGTTTTTCGCTGCCTTGGACGATCCGCGCCTGAAGCCGATGATCTTTTCGAAGGGAAGCCTCGACAAGCAGGCGGAGTTCCGCGACGACTTCGGCGCGTGGATGAAATGGCTGCGTGAGACTTTCGCCGAAGCGGACCGCAAGAGCATGGAGCTTACTAACCTCGAAATGAAGCGGGTTCCCGCTAAGGGCGAGGAAGGATGGGAGGATAAATTCGAGCTCAAAATCCGTTTGAAGTCGGCATCGCACTCGATCCGGCAGAACCAGTTCAAGGACTGGAACAAGATCGTCGACAAGGTCAAGCTCAATGGCGGCAGCGACCGGAATGAGCTGGTCATCACCACGTTTATACCAAAGCGCGTGGCTACACAAGACCTCTGGAACATGGGATGGCAAAGCACCTATGTTTTCGTCACGGCGCTCAACATCGGCACCATGGGCTTCTTTTGGTGGTACATGCCGGAATATGTTTCACGCTATTTCGACAAAATCCGTGACCTCCAGCACGACAGCGAAGTGATGGTTGACCGCATACCGATGCTGAAGATCCAGTGGCCCAACCAGGCTCTAAAGGCTCCCGACCTGAACAACGTCAGCGTAACCCTGAGCTTCATCGCGCAGGCCGACCAAAAGCAATTCGAGGCAACGCACCGCTATTTCCGTAATCTCGGTTTGATGGCGAAGAACGACATCTTCTTTCAGTTCGAGCCGACAATCTTCATCGAGTTCATATCCGCCCTCAAGGACGCCATGGCTGCCTATGGTGATTGGGATGGAAAGCCGGAGACCGCCGAAGCCTCGATCATTGGTTTTTTCGACGGCGTTCCGGCAGCGCCGGAATTCACGGCGATGGTGCGCGACTTTCTCTGGTTGGTCGATCACGTGGTCGAGAACAAGAAGGCGCCGCGAGCCATCACGCTTGACGATGTTGCCAAGGCGAAGCTGGTTTTTGATGCCTACTTCAGGGTGAAGTCACAACGCTGGTACATGGATGAACTGGCGAAGCATCCGGGCGGCGCGGCGCCTCCCGCCGACCCGGACTCCGCGCCACAGTAATGGGAATTCGGAATAATTCGGGGGAGACGGGACGTTCCCCATTCCTCTGCTTGGGCCGCGCCCCCGCGAGAGCCTTGAAATTTCCACACGCCGCTGTGACATCTAACCTTGTCCACAGCCCGCCACTTGCGCGATCATGGTCGAGGCCGTGACGGTTGGCAGAAGCCAGTCCGCCGCGCCCCAAAGTCCTTTGCTATCTAGATTTTAGTATCTAAGTTCTTTGACATCCGGATTTTGCGGGGAGTTTCATGTCTAACACGATGATTCCAAAGATTGAGGGGGGAGGGGGGATATCCCATTTTCCGGCTCAGACCGAGCGATTCCGCTTCACCGTAGCCGTCGCCGCCCAACTTTTATTTTGCGGTAAGCTCCCCGCTCACTTTTTCGGCAGCAGTGTTACTTGCGCGGTGACGGCCAGATCCTTTGCCATCCCGCCCAGGAGCACCGGCCCGATCATGGTCTCGAGAAGGTGACTGTCGGCGCGGGGATCGTCGGTGTCTTCGCTGATGGTTTCCCAACGGCCGTGGTGCAGATCGTAGGCGAAAGTGAAGGTGGATGCTTCGCTGGGTTCGCCGTCGTAGGCGACGCCTTTGTAATCGTGAGGAGTGGCGGTGCCTCCAGAAAAGAAAATCTGGTGCTCGTGTTCCGATCCGCCGCCGGCGATGGCGAAGCGCGCCGGACCGGGATGCGGCGGCAGTTTGCTCCATTCAATTTTGATTGGATCTTTCTTGTCGATCTTACCGAGCCAGCACTCATCGGAAGCCACGTAACGCGGACCGCCCGCCGGGCCCGGCTTGGCCCCATCTACGATCACGATGGTCTCGCCGGCAATACCGCCGGCGAGGCCGAATACGGGCGTGCCGGGGAAAGGCGTGGCCTGAGCCCAGGAATTTTTTTCGACATCGTAAACCTGCACATTGTTGACTGGGCCTTTTGCCGATCGTCCGCCGATCAGGTAGACGAAGCGGTCATGCGTCACGCCCACGGCCGCGCGGTCCACAGGGACGGGAATATCTTGGCCGCGATGCCAGTTCCGTTCCTCGATATAAACATTCACATCGGGAACTATGATCTCTTCGCCTCGGGCATCGACCACATATCCGCCCATAAGAACAATTTGCCCCTTGGCCCCAGCCGCCGATGCACCCAGACGGCCGGCAACCCCGGGCACCGGGCGGCCCAGATG
>JBAWCJ010000103.1:0-1713 GCA_049590215.1 Candidatus Sulfotelmatobacter sp.
GGCAGTATTCCGTGCTCGTGAAAGTTTATGGAGAAAATCTTGGCCTTGTCGGCAGTGTCGTAGGGGTCGGCGCCGATGGCAACTTTCTCGTCGGTGTGGTCGTCGTGTGCGGGATAGGTTTTCGCGGGCTGTGCTGTGGGCTTTGCGAAGTCTTTGGCGGCGAGGCAGATTGCGAAGCTGCCGATTGCGCATAGGACGAGAACAACACGAAGATATCCTGACCTGGGAGCCGGCTGCATACTTGGGATTATAGAACTGGTCTCGGGAATGGCGGAGTTTGTTTAGAATGGCTGAACTTGATCACATCTCTTTACAGCTTCCTCTACAGCGTCGTGCTGGCGGTGGCGATGCTGGTGAGCCTGCCTTACTGGCTCTTTCAGATGGCGCGCCACGGTAAATACAGCAAGGGCTTGGCTGAGAGGCTGGGCCGGCTGCCTTCGCGGCTTCAGTTGCCGAAAGAACAAGAGCCGGTGATCTGGGTTCACGCCGTTTCCGTCGGCGAGGTGCTGGCGGTCGCTGGCTTGGTGGACGAACTGCAGCACCGCTTTCCTGAGCATCGCATCTTCATTTCAACCACCACTGACACCGGGCAGGTGCTCGCGCGCAAACGCTTCGGAGAAGCGAGCGTATTTTACTTTCCCATGGATTTCGCATTCGCGATCCGACCTTACCTGCAGGCGCTGCGGCCGCAAACGGTAGTGATTGCGGAGACTGAGTTCTGGCCCAATTTCCTGCGACTGGCGCATGCCAGCGGAGCGCGGATTGCGGTGGTGAATGCGCGCATCTCAGACCGGTCATGGCCGAGCTACCGGCGATTCCGCGGATTGCTGCGAAGATTGCTGGCCAACGTCGACCTCTTCTTGGCGCAGACGCCGGAGGACGCGGCGCGGCTGCGAGATATTGGAGCCGCGCCGGAACGCGTGCGGGTCACGGGAAATTTGAAGTTTGACGTTCCCGCGCCGGCTCCGCCCGCGATTGTGGAGAGCGCGCGGAAGTCGATTGTGGCAACTGGAGCCGGGCCGGTGTTGGTGTGTGGCAGCACTGTCGAGGGAGAGGAATCGCTGCTGCTGAAGGCATTTGAAAATCTGCTGGTGCAGCATCCGCGGGCAGTGATGATTCTCGCGCCACGGCATCCGGAACGCTTCGCCGCCGTGGCCACGCTGCTGGAGCAGATGTCGATTCGTTTCCTGAGGCGATCGCTATGGAACGGAGAGCCCTTGACCAGCGGAGTTTTGCTGCTGGATACAATCGGAGAGCTGGCGGCGCTGTATGCACTGGCCGATGTTGCGTTTGTGGGAGGAAGCCTGGTGCCGCGCGGCGGGCATAACATCATCGAGCCCGCGCAGCATGGCGTGGCTACCGTGGTGGGCAATCACACGGAAAACTTTCGTGACATCGTGAGCTTGTTTCAGAGCCGGGATGCGGTGCGGATTGTCGGCCCGGCGGAGTTGCCGCTGGTGTTGCTGGAGCTTCTGGCCAACGATGAGGAGCGAAGATCTTTGGGAAAGCGCGCCGCCGACACCATGCGATCGCAGATTGGAGCCACGGCGCGGACGGCCGGAGAACTGCAGGAGCTGATAGCGCAGCCATGAACTGGAATCCGCTATCAACGATATATGGCGGCATCGTCGGAGCGCGCAACGCGCTTTACGACCGTCGGTGGTTGCGCTCACGCGCGCAGCAGGGGCCTGTGATCAGCGTGGGGAATCTCTC
>JBAWCJ010000104.1:0-4042 GCA_049590215.1 Candidatus Sulfotelmatobacter sp.
CGCCGAGTCCGAGGAAGCTCATGGTAGCTTCGGCGAGGATGGCACCGGCCATGCCAATCGCAGCCTGCACGATGACCGGCTGAATGATGTTCGGGAGAATGTGGCGAACGACGATGCGCAGGTCGCTGGCTCCGAGAGCGCGGGCGGCCTCGACGAATTCGCGCTCGCGTGCGGCGAGGACTTGTCCGCGCACCAGGCGGGCGTAGCCGACCCAGCCTCCAAGCGAGAGCGCCAGAACCAGATTGAAGATGCCGGGGCCGCGGAAGGCTACGAACGCAATCGCCAACAAGATTCCTGGGAACGAGAGGAACGCATTCATCAGAACTACGTTGACAAAGCGGTCGATGCCTCCTCCGTAGTAACCGGCGATGGAGCCGATGATGAGGCCGAGGGCGAGCGAAGTGACGACTACGCAGCTTCCTACGAGCATCGAAATGCGTGCGCCGTAGATGATGCGCGAGAGAATGTCGCGGCCGAGTTCGTCGGTGCCGAACCAGTGCGCGTGCGATGGCGGGTCGAGACGCGCAGGGAGAATGATGGCGGCGGGATCCTGCGGCGCGATCCAGGGCGCGAACAGGGCGAAGATGACGAAGACTATGACCAACACGACGCCTGTCGCCGCCAGCGGATTGTGGCGGGCATTTCCGACGACTAATCGGCGGAGCGAGATGGAAGCGGTCGACACGTTCGCTTGTGGAATTCTACTCGTTAATAATTCTGATCTTCATTGCTTTCGAGGTGCTGCGAGGGTGGGAAACTCTTTAACTTTATCGACACCCCCTCCCCCTGGGGTCTAGTGGAATCATCGGGTTAGCAAGAAATTCGCCGCAAAATCCGGAGCGCAAAAGAGTTAGAGGTCAAAATCTAGAGAACACAGGACTTGCGTCCGTTGTGTTCTCGGCGGGCTCTACCGCCTCCGCCTTGACCATGATGGGCTAATTGTGAATGGATGGCAAGGTTGGATGTCACAATGGGGCTGTGGAAGAGTTGGCCCAGCTTCGCTTACACCGTTTGCTTCGCAGCTCTCGAAGTCCATCCTGTCGCAAAAAGCGCTACAAGGATAGGACACCCCGATCACGAATTGCCACAAACAAAATGCAGAGGTCCTTCGCGCGGTGGCGTCCTGCGTCGCGGGAGCGCGCGGGGCTCACGATGACAAGTGGGGATGGCTCATCGCCGACAATGAATTCGCGAACTCGAGGTGGGACACGTGGAACTTGCGCTTGAGATCGTCCACCGATTGTGTTTTGATAGAGGAGTGCTGGGACGCGTAGCTTCTCCGCATGCGCGACACAAACCTCCACCTCTAGCCTACATTCCAAGGATGAAAAATCATGAGTAAAGTCTCGTACATTCCCAAGGACTACAACAACGTTACTCCCTACCTGATCGTCAAGGACGCAGCCCAGGCAATTGAATACTACAAGAAGGTTTTTGGCGCGACCGAAACCGTTCGCATGAACGGCCCGGACGGCAAGGTGGGTCACGCTGAGTTGAAAATCGGCAACTCACACATCATGCTGGCCGACGAAAATCCTGGCATGGGCGAGGGACACACCAGCGCGACCACCGTTGGTGGAAGCCCGGTGAGCCTGTATGTGTACCTTCCCGACGTCGATAAGGTGGTTAAGCGCGCGGTGGAGGAGGGTGCAAAAATTCTCAAGCCAGTGCAGGATCAATTCTATGGAGACCGCAACGGCTTCATTCGAGATCCATTCGGACATTTCTGGGGCGTCGCCACGCATGTGGAAGATGTGTCGCCGCAGGAGATGAAAGAACGAATGAAGAAAGTGATGCAAGCCGCATAGTTTGGGTTGAGAGGCGGAGCAGCCTTACCCCGCCTCTTAGCTTTTGATTGCTTTACCCTCTCACCAAACTTCCAACTTGATCTCGCGATAGCGATTGATCAGTTCAAAGTCTTTCCGATTAGTCGTAATGAGGCGGGCACCGTGAGAGCGGGCGGTGAGGGCAATGAGTACGTCGAAATGCAGGTCGCGCAACTTGTGGGGATCAAAACCTTGATCGGCGCGAATGTTGGCCAGTATCTCACCCGACTCCAGCCAGTTCTTTTGGGTTGGAGTCAGGATCGGATGGTTTCTTGCCAGAGAGCGGAGGAACGCGCGATCCGAAGGCTTCGAGGCGCCCCGCCACAGCTCAGCCAGAACGACGGATGAATTCCGGATGACACCGATGAAGGACTGGAGCCTTTCCCGATGACGCGGAGTCCGAAGATCGTCGATGATGATAGACGAATCCAGAATGACGAGATCAGTCAACATACCCTTCGAAGGAAAGCTTCCCTTCGTTCTTCTTCATTAACGCTTTAAACCGCTTCAGCGCGACAATCTCGCGGAGGGCGATGTGCACCGCATCGGTTCGGGATTTTGCGCCGAGGACCTTCACGGCCTCGTCGGCCAATTTAATGTCCAAACGAATCGATGTCATGGTTACAGCCACGGCGCTCTCCCTCTCTTTCGTATATACAAGATACGATAATGGTATATACACGTCAAGGGCTAATTTTGGCGCTCTCTAAGTCGAAATCTCCGCATCCTTTCGACCCGGGCCGGAGCAGGTTCTGTCGCGAAGAACGCGGCGACGCACTGGTGGCAAAATACACAGGTCCTTCGACTCCGCGCAGGGCAGGCTGTCCGCGAGGTGGCTCCCGGCGGCGCTGGAGCACGTGGGGCGCAGGATGACAAGGCTGCTTTAAGTGTATTGAGCCCTCTGCGGTCGGTATGGATTACGCTCGAACCACTTCTCGCTCAGGTCTCTCCAACCTGGATTGATCGAAATGATGAGCGCGGTTTTCTTGATTCGCAGCCAGCCTTTAATGTGCTTCTCGCGTTCATTCGCGTTGTGGACGTCATGGAAGCGCTCGAAGTACACGAGCCGGTTGAGCTTGTATTTCGCGCTAAACCCTGAGGCGATACTGGTTTTGTGCTCTCGCACCCGGCGGAGAAGATTGTTGGTGACGCCAACGTACAGGGTCTTCGTAGCATTCGTCATGATGTAGACAAAATACATAGGTCCTTTCGACTGTGTCAGGGCACATTCTTTGCGTGATGGCTTTCGGCGCTGGCCGCTTGCCCACGGACCACCGGATGCTTAAGCAAAATGCATAGGTCCCTTCGGCTTCGCTCAGGGCAGGCTCTTCGCTTGGTGCTTTCGGCGGCGCTGGAGCACGCTGGGCTCAGGATGACAAGTCTGGGGTGGGGATGTCTGTGACGGATGAACTTCGCAGCGGTGGAAAACTCTTCTGGTCTACTGTCTGATTCTCGGGTTCGCTACCGAGTACAACACGTCCGTCAGGAAATTCACTGCTACGTAGGTCAAGCCGATCGCCAGGATGCAGCCTTGGACCAGATAGTAGTCGCGGTTGGAGATGGCTTGGATGGTCAGGCGGCCTATGCCGGGCCAGGAAAAGATTGTCTCCGTTACGATTGCGCCTGCCAGTAGCGCGCCGAATTGCAGCCCCAGCACCGTGATGATGGGGATCATCGCATTGCGTAGCGCGTGTCGATAGACTACAGTGCGCTCCGGTAATCCTTTGGCGCGGGCGGTGCGGATGTAGTCCTGGCTTAGTTCTTCGAGCATCGATGTGCGGACCATGCGGGTCAGGATGGCGGCCAGGGCTCCTCCCATGGTGATGGCCGGGAGGATTATGTTGGCGAAGGAGCCGGCGCCGGAGACGGGGAGCCATCCCAGCTTGATGGCGAAGAGGAGAATCAGGATTGGACCCAGCGCGAAGTTAGGGAACGACAGGCCGAAGAGACTGACTACGCTGATGAGGCGGTCGTCCCAGCGGTTGCGGCGCTGAGCGGAGCGCACGCCTGCGGGGATTGACAGGATTATTGCCACGAACAGCGATGCGAGCGTTAATTGCAGGGTGTAGGGATAGCGCTGGGCGATGAGACGCGTCACGCTTTGGTTGTAGCGGAACGAGGGACCCAGGTCGCCGTGGAGAACGCCTTTCCAGTAGTGGAGATACTGCTCGCCTAGCGGCGCGTCGAGGCCGTAGGCGTGGCGGGTGGCTTGGATG
>JBAWCJ010000105.1:0-24301 GCA_049590215.1 Candidatus Sulfotelmatobacter sp.
GCAATGTTGCGAACAAAGTGACGCCCTCTTGCTGGCTTAAGATCTTGAGCGACTCCGCAAGCTTCTTCGGGAGCACCGAATAAGAAATTGATCCTTTGTAGGTCTGGATGGCAGGACGAGGGCGGTCCGTGGGGAGTTCCAGCACCGGGAGGGTGCCACTTAATTTCTTTTGCCAGTAATCTAATTGCTCCTGCAGAATCTCTCCCTGCAGCCGTTGTCTTTGCCAGGCGGCGAAGTCAACGTACTGAAGGGGCAATTCCGGCAGCGGCGAGCCTTCTTCTCCCCGGAGAAAAGCGTCGTAGAGTATTGCCAGTTCCTTCTCGAATACACCGTACGACCACCCGTCGAAGGCGATGTGATGGAAGTTGAGCAAGAGCACATACTCCTCCCGCCCCAACTTCAACAGCCTGGCCCGAATCAGAGGTGCCTTTCCAAGGTCGAAGGGTTGGCCGGCTTCTGCCGACGCGAGCCTTGCTACTTCCTGTTCCCGGGCTGCTTCTGGAAGAGCCTGCAGATCAATGATCGGGATCCGAAGCAATTCAGGTTTCGCAATTTTTTGGACCGGGCGTCCATCGACTCTCAGATAATATGTTCGTAACACTTCGTGCCGGCGCACGATCTCGCTCAGGCTCCGCTCGAAAGCGGTGACGTCAAGGTGGCCCTTCAAGTCATGGCGTACTGGGATGTTGTACGCGGCGCTGCCGGGTTCTAACTGATCCAACAACCATAGTCCCGTCTGAGCAGGGGAAAGCGGCAACTCGCCGTCGCGAGGGATACGCTCCAAGCTCGGCGTCTGGGAGACGCCTTCTTCCTTGAGCAGGCTGGCCAGCAAAGCGAGCTTTTGCTCAGAGAAACCACGGCCCTTGGACGAATCCTTATTCATGACCTTCTGACAATTCTCACTTCGAAGGCAAACTGCGGGCCACTTCTTCTTCGGTCATACCGTCGATCCGCTTCAAAAGGGTAGCCGTCTTTTCAGTCAGCCCGGGCTTTGCCTCGTGTTGAATCATGTAACGGGCAAGCGTCTCGATGGTGGGGGTTTCGAACAGGAGGACGGCGGGCAAATCCATCTGAAACATCTGACGCAACCGGGAAACTATCTGCGTCGCGACCACAGAAGCGCCGCCCAGTTCAAAGAAATTGTCCTCGATACCAACGTTCTCGATCCCAAGACTGCTCGCCCAGACAGACGATAATACTTCTAGCAAGGCGGTTTGGGTGTTCTGGTCTTTGTAATGATTGTCGGTCATCCGATCGCTCCTCCAACTTCAATGGTGGTCTTGTGCGCGCTCGCCGGCACTCCCGAGTGTGCCTGACAGGGTAATTATTTTAGTACTGAGGCTGCAATCCACGGGCCACTCATATACTGCTCAAATATATGTAAATACGCTAGTTACTATTGTTTTTCGCGCTTGTGCCTGCGCATTTCCGTCACCCGTGGGAAACGCTTTTCTCCTTCGCTGCCGCAGTCTCTCATACGACGCTGGATCTGCAGTTCACTCGAAGGATTGCTTATGCCAAACGCGTCTCTCGCTTTTCGAGGTACCGATCAGGAATTTGAATAAGAAGTCCGGTATCATTTGTCTCTGCAAGAGAATTACGACAAGGATATTGTAACGATGGCTGAGAATACCGGATTGTCAGAGGCTAGGTTCGGGAGCGCAAAAGACAAACTTATAGGCACATGGAGATTGGTGTCCGCCTCCACAACCACATCGACTGGAGAGCGAAGCGAGACGCCGTATGGTATCGATCCTGTAGGTTTACTCACATATACCCATGAGGGCAGAATAGCCGCCATGATCAGTCACAGCGGGCGAAAGGCGCTCTTTTCCGGCGGAGGGTCTCTCGAAGAACAAGCTGAGGCGTTTAAAACATTTTTTGGCTATGCCGGACGGTACGCGTTCGGCGGCGACAAGGTAACCCATCACGTCGAAATCTCATCGATTGAGAACTACGTAGGCAGGGATCTGGTCCGCTACGTCAAATTCCAAGGTGATCGAATCACGTTGGTTACACCACCGACGCCAGTGAACGGGAAAACTCTAATCTTCGAATTAATTTGGGAGCGTCTGCCGAGTGGCTCCTGATCCGACCTTTGCGCTTCAAGGCGCTCTCTCCTCGGTGTTAAACTCGGCATCAGTAACTTAGCGGTCCCCGCGTTACTGAAACTCTGATCTTGCGAACAGGTGCAGGTTGCCCAAGGTTATCGTTCCGACCAAGAAAGTTCTTTTCACCGACGAAATTCTGCAGGATCCCTATCCCGCATACGCCCGCTTGCACGAAGAAGGCCCGTTGCATTACCTGGATGTGGACGGCAAATGGGCGTTGTGGTCGATCGTGAGCCACGCGGAGTGCTCCTCGGCTGCTAAAGACCCCCGGCTTTCGGCAAAGCGTTCGCAGCAGATGATTCTGTCTCTTCCGCTGAGCAGCCAGTCTGAATTCAGCGAACTCGCGCGCATGCTCGGCTTGTGGCTGATTTTTATGGATCCGCCGGAGCACACCCGGCTGCGCAAACTTCTCAATAAGGGATTTTCGCCCGCGGCGATCGAAGGCTTGCGTCCGCAAGTCGAGGCCATTGTTGATGAAATGCTAAAGCCGCTGCAGCATGGCGTCGAAATCGACCTCATGAGCGAGTTCGCCAACCCCATGCCGGTGCGGATCATTTTGGAGATGCTGGGAATACCGCAGGAACTGCGTGACACTTTCGTCAATTGGTCGCGCGCCATCGCGGTCTTTCGCGGAAGTCCGGATCGCACGGTCGAACAGGCTCGCGATGCGCAAGATGCCCTGATTGCCTTAACCGATTTTTTCCGCAAGACCGTAGCAGAGCGGAGACGCAATAAGGGGAACGACCTGATCAGCCTTTTGATCGACATCGAGGAAGAAGGGGAAGTGCTAACCGAGGAAGAACTCTATGCGCAGTGCATCGCGCTGCTTTTCGCAGGGCACGAGACCACTCGAAATTTGATCGGCAACGGAATGTACACGCTCCTGCGGCATCCGCAAGAGACAGTGGAGCTGCGAGAGAAACCGGAGATCATCCGCACGGCCGTGGAGGAGATACTGCGGTATGAAAGCCCCGTACAACTCACGGCTCGCGTGCTCAAGGAAGATGTCGAGATTTGCGGGCAGCACATTCCGAAGAAGTGGTCTGTCCTTTGTATGCTCGGTGCGGCGAACCGGGATCCAAAACGATTTAAGGATCCCGATAGGCTAGACCTGAAGAGGCTAAACAATCAGCATCTGGCGTTCAGTGCAGGTCCTCATGCTTGTATTGGGGGCCAGCTAGCGCGATTGGAAGGCCAGGTTGCACTCCTGAACCTAGTGCAGCGCTTTCAGGAGATGAAGCTCGCCGGCCCACGACCCGAGTGGGCTCCTACGTTTGGATTCAGAGGACTCAAAAGTCTCCGGGTAATCTTGTGACCCTCGTACGAAGAAACCGCGCCACCTAGGATAGCAGTGTAGACAACCGGCGGAGACTGACCATAGCGTCGTTGAAACCCACACCGAAGTCGATGAGGCAAGCAATCTCATCCACTCCGTTTTCGCTCAGGCGTTCGGCCTGCTGCGAGCATTGATCGAGAGTCCCGATAAAACTCAGCGGGCTGCGTAAGTTGTTACGCACTTGAAACTCGACCATTATTTCAGTTTCTTCATCGCTGAGACGAGAAAGTTCCGGACGCACCCAGCTTGTTTTTCGCAAAGCACCTTGATCATCTTTGGTTCCAGCGGAATGATCTTTCTGCATTCCGATGTTCACCCTCAGATATTCTGCCATCGCTGGTTCGGCTATCCTTCTTATCTCATCATCGTCACCCCCAACGAAGGTATGCGCCATTAACGTGATGTGCCCTCGGCGGCCATGATGAGTCTGAATTGCGTCACGATAAAGCTTCGTTTTTCGGAGGAGCTCCTTCAGGTCATGATTCAGTGAAAAGTTTGCCGTCATGACATTGAAGCCAAGCTTACCGGCGTTCACAAAAGTATCATCTGACTGAGCAGTCAACCAGATGGGAAGTTCCGGTTGAATTGGCGCTGGCAGAATGTTGACGTCGGTCTGGACTCCCATCCCATTCGGCAATGAGACCTTCTCGCCTCGCCAAAGTTTCTGGATGATGGCGATCTTTTCATACATATCAGCGTGGCGATTCTGGTAGGTATCTGGCGAAAGAACAAAATCGTTGGCGTGCCATCCCGAGGCAGCGGCAATAGCAACGCGTCCGTTCGAAAGATTGTCAATCATGGACCATTCTTCGGCCACGCGCAAAGGGTTCTGCAAAGGTAGGACAACACTGCCAGCTCGAATAGAGATGTGCTTTGTGGTGACGGCAAGCGCAGCGCCAGTGACCGAGGGACTTCCGTACAACCCGCCAAACCTTTGGAAATGTCTTTCCGGCGTCCACACAGCCGCAAACCCATGCTCGTCAGCAAACTTCGCAGATTCGAGCAGCATCTGATACTTGCCACCCGGCTGTTCTGCAGAGTCCGCGCTGAAGAAGAACAAGCTAAGCTGAGGTGTCATTCGGAATCTCTTTCTTGACTTCAGGAGCGCTAGCGATCATAACACTCATTTTTCATGGGACAGCAGTTCATCTGGCCCGGCACAGTCCGTTCGGCGATGATTCCTTCCGTTGCGTTGCGGCTGACTTCGAGGCCCACTAGCGTGGTCATGGCAGAATCGTTTGGGTCCTGCTATCAGTTATTCTTGCCGCCCGATGTTCCATTTTCGTTTCGCGAGGTGGTGAATTTCATGGTGGCATGGGGCACACAGGGTAATCAGATTTTCTTCAGAATCGTCCCCTGCGTGGCTGCGAAATTCTTTGTGGTGAACCTCAAGACCCGACATCGCGCCGCACAATTGACATCGCCAGCCGTCACAACGCAGCACCTGCTGCCGCAGACTCTCGTACGCTGCCGGATGCAGCGGGCGGTACATGGATTTAGGACCAATCGGGCTTGTCATGCTTTCTCGCGAAGACTTCCAAGAAATGCCTGTTGCTGCTCCTCGGGCAGAAACTAAAGAACCTCGTCATCGAGAACAACAACATCTCCGGATCTCCGTCGTCCAGGTTTGCCCCCGCCAGGAAGTCTGCACAGATCATTTCCAGACAGTAGCCTCGGGACCGATTGCTGCCTAACATCAGAGCCGCAGTTTCGATCGCTCGCTCAATCACCGGCGTCTGGCTCTGGTACAGCTTGAAGTAGATAATCTCCCACGGTTCCGTCTCCCGCCCCGTCAGCTCCTTCTCGACCTCCTGCTTGAACTGCTTCTGAGGCATTTCCCTGCCCGGTGCAACCAGATTGCACAATCGAAGTGCTGGCCGTCCCTTCTTGCCAGCTTGGCCAGCTCGAGCCCTTTCGCCCAGCCCAGTTCCTTCAGCTGTTTTCTCGCCTGCGGCGGCAAGTGTTCATGAATCGACATCACGTAATACGCCTTGCGCCGCGAACCGGGAAACCGCCTCTCCAGGAACTCGTCGAAGCACTTCAGATCCTCCAGCCGCCAGTACTGTCCTGCCCGCACCTCGCATAGATAGCGCCCGAGTTCCACGAACTTGGTGTCACGCTCTGTCTCCTTCCGCTGTTCCCAAGCCAGAATCTGGTCAATTTTGCCCAGGACAAACAGAGCGCGGTCGCGGTTGAGCTTCGGCGGCTCGACCACGGTGACTGTCAATCCTGCGGTACTGGTTTCGATCGCGGTGACGCCGGCTGTACCGGTGATTCCGCTGGGGACGACGCAGGTCTTCACGGCGACGGGGACGTATACGGATGGGAGCACGCAAAACATAACCGGCACGGTGGAGTGGAGTTCGGACACGCCTGGGGTGAGCACGATCAGCACGGGAGGGCCGACGCCGGCAGTGGCCAGCAGCGCGGGAGTGGGGAGTGCGAACATCACGGCCAGTGAGGGCGGGGTGAGCGGATCGACGACGTTGACGGTGACAGGGGCGGCGCTGGTGTCGTTGGCGGTGATCCCGGCGACTCCGACAATCGCGTTGGGGACGACGCAGCAGTTCACGGCGACGGGGACATACACGGACGGCAGCACGCAGAACCTGACCAGCACGGCGACATGGACTTCGGACACACCTGCGACGGCCACGATCAACAGCGCGGGACTGGGGCAAAGTGTGGGAATCGGGACGGCGACGGTGAGTGCGACCTCGGGGACGGTGAGCAGGTCGACGGTGCTGACGGTGACGGGGAAGGCGCTGGTGTCGATTGCGATCAATCCGCCGACGGCGACGATCGCGATGGGCACGACGCAGCAGTTCACGGCGACGGGAACCTTCACGGACGGGACGACGCAGGATCTGACGCAGAGCGGGCACTGGAGTTCGACGGCGGCCACGGTGGCGACGATCAGCGACACGGCGGGCACGATGGGACAGGCCAGTACGGCAGGTACGGGGACGACGACGATCGGGATCAGTTCGGGGACGGTGAGCGGGACGGCGACGCTGGTGGTGAATCCGGCGGCGCTGGTGTCGATAGCGATCAATCCGCCGACGGCGACGATTGCACTGGGCACGACGCAGCAGTTCACGGCGACGGGGACGTACACGGACGGCAGCACGCAGGATGTGACGTCGGTGGCGACGTGGAGTTCGTCTTCGGCGACGGTTGCGATCATGGGCAACACAGTAGGCAGCTACGGGCTTGCCACCAGTGCCGGACAAGGGACGGCGAACATCACGGCCAGTTCTAACGCGATCTCAGCCAGCAGCACGATAAGCGTGGCTGGTGCGAGCTTGGTGTCCATTGCGATCACGCCCAACGGGGCAGCGATTCCGCTGGGGACGGGGCAGGCGTTCTACGCTGTGGGAACGTACACGGACGGCACCACGCAGGACTTGACGCAATCGGCGACCTGGGCGTCGTCGGTTCCAGCGGTAGCCACGATAGGTGCCGCCGGATATGCGACGAGTGTGACTGCGGGCACGACCACGATCACGGCCACTTCCGGTTCGATCACGGGCTCGGTTGTATTGGCGGTCAATTCAGCCTTGCCAATTTCGCTGATCGTCACTCCCGCGAGCTCATCTGTGCTTGTGGGGGCTCAGCAGCAATTCGGCGCCACGTTGAATTACAGCGATGGAAGTTCTGTGAACGTTACCAGCGCGGTCACATGGAGTTCTTTGAACCCCGGCGTGGCCACTGTTAACAGCAGCGGTCTTGCAGTGGGCGTCACGGGCGGTTCGAGCGCGATCGATGCAACCTGGGGCGCAAACGTATTTACGGCCTCGGGAAGTCTCACAGTGTCAGTACCGATCCCGAACATTTGGTATGTGAGCCCTGCGGGCAGCGACTCAAATAAATGCCTTAGTAGTAGCGCTCCTTGTCTGACGATTGCTCATGCTGAATCATTATCCGCTGCCGGGGACACCATCAACATTGCAGCAGGAACGTATCGTCTTAGTACGGGACACACAAGCACAGCCGGATACATTACCGTCAAATCCAACCAAACATTCGTTGGTCCTGCTTGCACTCCGACCTCAGCACCATGCGAAGCAGTGATCAGCGGGGGGATCTCCATCGGTGGCTTAGCGTTAGGCCCTGACGCTTCCGGAAATTGGTACGTTACCGCGCAAACCCAGCACGGGTTGGTCAATACCTCTGCCAGTTGCGATCCAGGTTGGGCAGGGTGCGCCTATCCAGAAGACTTGTTCTTTAATGGTGTTCCGTTGCAGCATCTTGTTGCCTCATCGGAGCCCACGCTGACCGCGACGCAGTGGTGGTTCGACTATACGAACCACATCATCTATTTTCATCAAAACCCAGAGGGGAACACTGTTGAAACCAGCGTTCTAGAGACTGCCTTTTCTCCGAATCGCGCGAACAACGTCACGATCAATGGTCTGACCTTTGAGGAGTTTGCATCTTCGGTACAGTCGGCAGCCATCGATCCGGCGTACGGTACCACTCCCACCTCCAACGTTGGCATAAATTGGACGATTGAAAATTCTTACGTGACGCTAAATCATGGCTCCGGAATCCGTGGCGACTTCGGAATGCAGGTGTTGAACAACGTGCTGACGAACAACGGCAATCTTGGTATCGGCGGCGGGCCGCTTGCAGGCAATCTCCCGGTCACACCCTCTGGTGTACTGATTGAAGGCAATACGGTTACGAACAACAATTATGCCCACGTTTTGCCCGACTTCGGGGCGGGAGGTATGAAGTTCGGAAACAATGCGGATGTTGTAGTGCGCGGGAACATAGTGCAGAACAACCTAGGCAACGGCATCCATTTTGACGACAACAGCTGGGACCCGCTGATCGATGGGAACACGGTGACGGGCAACCTGGATCCCGCAAGTACCTCTACCGGCAACGGGAACGGCATTCTCTGCGAAATCAGCGAAGGCGGCTGTACGATCCGCAACAACGTGGTCCTGTTCGAAGGGCAGTTCGGGTCCGTTGCGCTCCAGAGCTCCACCACGAGCGATGCACAGATCTACTGCAATGTTGTCACTCAAACCGGCAACAACAGCCTGGTCTGGGCAGTGAATACTACTAATCGTGGATACTTCACCAACCCGCCGAATCTTGGAGCCTATATCGTCAGCACGGGCAACTGGTTTCACCACAACGCGGTCATCTGGAACACAGAGCAACCTGGACAGGTCGGTTACTACCAGCACGATGCGACTAATCAACCTAGTTTTTTCGCGAACAACACTCCACCTGACTACAACACCTACCACGGTCCCAGCACTTCCACCTCCCAGTTCGTCTACGACAATAACAATAGCGGCAGCAACACCCCGAAGACGTTCGCGAACTATCAGATTGCGGGCGCGGATGTGCACGGGACCTTCGACACTCTCTATACGCGTGGGTTCCCGACCGTCTCGATTACTTCGCCTGCCGATCAATCTTTCGTGACCAGTCCGGTAACAGTCGCAGCCACCGCATCGGACGTCAGCGGGATCAGTAACGTCGAACTCTATGTAGATTGGAACCTGGCAGCTACTGCGACAAACAGTCCGTACAACTTCACCCTGAGCGAACTCACTCCAGGGGCGCATACCGTTGCTGCGGTCGCTTACAGCAACGCAGGCATTCGAAACTGCTATGCGGTGACGCTAAATGACTGACCTCGGGCTGCGAGAACTCGGCGAAGAATCAGCCAGAGGTGCGAACATGAGTCATTTTCTTCGCAAGCTATGGCGGCGTGACGAGGGCCAAGATATCGCGGAGTATGCGGTGATGCTGGCCGTTATTCTGGTAATTGTAGTTGGTACGATTCGCTTGGTCGGAAGCAATGCGAACACGTATTTTCGAATGTAGCTAGTTCAATTCAATAAACCTGCCCGAATAAGCGACAGCATCGTCATTCGCCACTGCGGGCACTACCTTCGTTCCTTCTCCGTCCGCGTTGGCAGATCGCCCGACATCATTTTGTCAGAGGGGTCTTGGTTATTCGCGAAAAATCACCGTAGCACTCCTTGACCGAGGTCGTGAGCGTGATCGACGGGCGGGTTTTGGGCAGCTGTCGCTGTTTCGCCAATGAAGGGCTACAATGTTGACGTTTACCGGCCAGTGGCGGAAAAAGGTCACTCTGTTTTTGTCACGGCGACCCGCCGAGTTCGTGCACTTGGAGGGCGGATCGAGCCCCTGATACATCTGTAGTTTTGAGTTGAGGTCAAAGTGTCGACGAATTCTCCGCTCTGCCGATTGAGCCCGCCCTGCTTGATGCTTGCGCTGTGTGCCTTCAGCGCGGCACAGACTGGTCCCGCTTCCCGCATCGCTCAACCGATTGATGATGCTGTTCGCGCGACGCTTAAAGGAAACGTTCACCCGCTGGCGCAGGCACACTTCGATCTAGGCGCCGTCCCTGACTCATTCCCCGCCTCCCGCATGGTGCTGCTGCTGCAGCGTTCGCCGGAGCGCGAAGCGGCTCTGCAGCAGCTTCTGCAAGACGCACACAGCCCGGGATCTCCTACTTTTCACAAATGGCTTAAACCCGATCAGCTTGGCGAACTGTACGGACTTAGTGATTCCGAGATCACTACGGTCTCGGGTTGGTTGCAAGCGCATGGATTTGCGGTCAGCCGAATTAGTCGAGCTAAGACAGCAATCGAGTTTTCGGGCACCGCCGGGGAAGTGCGCTCTGCGTTCCACACGCAAATCCACGCTTACCTGGTGAACGGCGAGGAGCATTACGCCAATGATGTCGATCCGCAGATCCCGGCAGCGCTGGCGCCGGTGATTGCGGGAATCACTCCGATCAACGACTTTCGTCCGAGGTCTTACATAAGAAATTTTGGCAAGGCGGTCTACGACAACAGGAGTAAGAAACTTATTGCGGACTGGACCTTTCCTGCTGGTCAGGATTCGTTGGACCTGGGGCCGGGCGATTTTGCCATGCAATACGATCTCGGTCCCCTTTACGCGGCAGGAGTCACGGGCAGCGGCGTGACCATCGGCCTCATTGGGGCGTCGAATGTCGATCCCACGGTTGTGGCTACTTATCGCTCGTTCTTTGGATTGCCACCGAACCCGCTCAAGGTTGTGATCGATGGCGCCGATCCGGGTGAAAACGATGCGGTCGGTGAGTCGTATCTGGATGTCGAACTGAGTGGTGCTGTCGCCCCTGGAGCGACAATCAACCTTTACACCGCGGCCGACACCTCGGTGCAATCTGGACTGTATCTGGCCGCGCAGCGAGCCGTGGATGATGATGAAGCCTTTATCCTCAGCACGAGCTACGGTGAGTGTGAGCAGGATCTGGGCTCGGCAGGAAACCAGTTTTGGTATTCCTTGTGGGAGCAGGCAGCGGCGCAAGGGCAAACCTCGTTCGTTTCGGCCGGGGACGGCGGGCCGGCAGGCTGCGACGACTTCAACAACGGTCAGCCGGCGCAGTACGGCATTGCAATGAATGGCTTCAGTTCGACTCCCTGGAACGTTTCCGTGGGGGGCACCGACTTCTATTACAGCAGCTACAACGAAGATTCGGCCGCGCAACAAACGCAGCTGGCGACTTACTGGGACACGGTCCCGACTATTTTTCCCACGACGTCTCTTCTACAACCTGTGCCGGAGCAAGCGTGGAACGTTCCGTTCGGGCTGAATCTTGCGGATGGGGGCGTCTACAATCCCAGTAATCCAAGTATTGTTGCCGGTAGCGGCGGGCCAAGCAATTGCACAACCGGGGTCGATGCTTCAGATGGCACTTACAGTTCTTGCTCCGCTGGATATCCCAAGCCCTCGTGGCAGACAGGAAACGGTGTTCCCAACGACGGAGTCCGTGATCTTCCTGATGTATCGCTGTTTGCAGCTGCGGGGCAGAACGACACTTTTTATCCCTTCTGCACGTACCCGGGGGATTGCGTTGTTTCCGAGGGCGATCTCTCGATTGCAATCGCGGGAGGCACATCGGCTTCGTCTCCATCGATGGCGGGCATTCTGGCGCTGATCGAACAGAAATATGGGCCACAGGGACAGGCCAACTATATCCTCTACCCCTTGGCAGCGCAGCACCCCTCCGCATTTCACGACATCGCGACTGGAAGCAACATCGTGCCCTGTCAGCAGGGCTCGCCGAATTGCACTCTGAGCGCGGCTAATGACAATACCAAGGGTTATTACGCGTTCGGGTACTACGCAGGCCCGGGATACGATCTGGCGACCGGGCTGGGCAGTGTGGACGCGAATCAGCTGTTCAACGACTGGAATGCGCTTAGTTTCAAGTCAACATCGACAACCCTCCGCCTCAGCCGGACCAGCTTCACGCATGGCACTGCGGTTACAGTAAACGTCGGTGTAACTGGGAGCGGCGGAACTCCTTCCGGGGGTGTGGCGCTGGTTACGACCGCAACTCCACAGAACAACGAGGGACTAAAGCTGTTAACCCTGCAAAGCGGAACGGCAAGCGGCAACGTGAACAGCCTTCCCGGAGGCCAATACAATGTGAGCGCGCGTTACGGTGGAGACAGTTTTTTCGCTTCCAGCACTTCCAATCCGGTATCGGTGAATGTCGCGCCGGAAAGTAGCAAGCTGTCGCTGTTTGGAAGCTATTACTCGCTTGACAGCAACACTACGGGGGCCCTTGCGAACGGGGGAAGCTATCCTTTCGGTACTGCACTCGCGGTCGAGGCGAAGGCAGTGGGAGCAAATGCGCCGGCGGGATCTACCGACGGCATCGCGACGGGCACCGTCACGTTTACGGATGCGGCGAGCACCGGAACGGTGAGTTCCGGACCGCTAAGTATGGGAACGGCCAGCACGGCGGAGTGGGTGCCGACTGCTTTTAGTTTTGGCAGTCACAGCATCAGCGCCAGCTATTCAGGAGACGCCAGCTTCAACGCGTCGTTGAGTTCCACGCCGCTAAATTTCACCGTCACCAAGGCCATTCCCGGCGCTCAGCTGTGGACAGGCTCTTCCACGATCGCGCGCGGTCAGAGCGTGATGTTCCAACTCACCGTTGCCATCGACTCCGCGGCTCCTCCTCCCACCGGAACAGCCACGTTCTATTCAGGAAGTACCGTGCTCGGAACCGCAACGGTCGCCCAGACGACACTTGACTCGCCTTTCATCGCTTCCCTGGGGACCTTGAACGTGACGACCTTGCCGCTGGGAACGGACTCCATCACCGCGCAGTACAGTGGCGATGCCAATTACGAAGCTGCAACCTCCAATGCGGTACAAGTCACCGTGACGCAGCAGCCGGCGGGCATTCTTACTGCCAGCGCCAACGCGCCCTCGATGCTTCCCACGCAGAACCTGACAGTGACGGCCAATGTTGCTGGAGTGAGCGGGCAGCCTACTCCCACCGAATACATCTTTTTCTATGCTTATGGACCCGGCGGAAGCTACAGCGCTAGCTGCACGCTGGCGAATGGTTCCTGCAGTTTTGACTTTGGGGGCAGCTATTGGAGCCCCGGCACGGTCGACGTTGATGTGAGCTACAGCGGTGACACCATATACGCTGGAAGCAGCACGGTCGTCCCGGTAACGATGCTGAATATGTTCACCGTGACGGCGGCGAGTTCTGTATCGTTTGCAGCGGGCGCGACCACCGGCAACACTTCTGCGCTCACGGTCACGCCAGCCAACGGATTTACCGGGCCAGTCTATTTTGCGTGCACGATCGCATATTATCCGCCAGGGGCGCAGCATCTTCCCACATGCTCGGTTCCGGCATCGGTGAATGTGACGAGCGCCAGTGCCCTGACCGCCTTTATGACGATTAGCTCGACGGGACCGACGACGGTCTCGCGTGCTCAGGAAATCGAAAGTCCCCGATGGCTTGCGGCGCAATCTCTTGTCTTCATTGGCGGCATTCTCGTGGTTGGGTTGCCGCTGCGCAGACGCGTTCCTCCGACTGCTCTGTGCTTGCTGATTGTGCTGGTGGGGAGTATGGCCCTGTTGAGCTGTGGCAGCAGTAGCGGGAGCAGCGGAGGTGGCGGCGGCGGTGGCCAAACGATTCCCGGCACAACGCCTGGGGCCTACAAATTTATGGTCGATGGAGCGTATACCCCGAACGTCAGTCTCACCGCCGAGCCATTTTTTTACAGTACGCCGCAGGTGTTTGTGGTGAACGTGAATATTCAGTAGGCAGAGGGACAGGGTTGGGAAAGCCAACGCCTTTCGAGCACCACAGGTCCGCACCGAAGGTCTTGGGACAAAATCTGCGCAGTCAGCATACTCTTGTAAGCTGGCATTTACGCACTGAGAATTGAGGGAATCGGTCAGTCTTGAACAGCCGTGCGCAATTGTCTACGACCGTCGCGAACTGAGCAGTTGAATCGGGAAATCCCTTCCATGCCGGCTTTCAGGCCTTGAGAATCAGGCACCAGGTGAAGTAAGACTGTCTTACCGTGCAAACCAAAGTATCCACCAAGGGGCAAGTTGTTCTCCCCGGTCCGCTTCGCCGTCGGCTTGGGATTCGCGCGGGTGACGCTCTTGAGGCGAACATCGAAGCCGGCCGAATTGTGTTGACGCCCGGTAACAAGCGTCGCCACCGGGTCAAGATCGTAACCGATCCTGCGACTGGACTCCCTGCATTCAGTGCCGGCCCCGACGCCCCGACTTTGACCAGCAAAGAAGTCGAGGAAATCTTGTCAAACTTTCCATGATTTATTTGCTCGATGTGAACGCGCTGGTGGCGCTCGGATTTGTCAATCACGAGTTTCATGATCGCGTGGTTTCTTGGATCCGCGCGCAAAATTCGCCGACCTTGGCAACCTGCTCGATCACGGAGTTGGGATTTGTGCGCGTGCTGGTGCAAGCCCCGTCGTACGGATTTACCATCCCTCAGGCCCGCGCGCTGTTGATGCGTCTGAAGGAGGCGAGCGGGCGTCCGCGTCACATTCATGCCGGACCAGCACGATGCTTCTCATCTTCCAACTTGGGTCCGAACAGCGAAGCAAATTACCGGTGGCCACCTGAGCAAGCTTGCGAGCGGTCTGACTGAAGTGATGTCAATTTGAAAGTGGTGAAGTGCAAAGAAATTCACAAGCGTGGAATTCACTTTCCCTCAAGTCATCTCAGGGTAGGTTCCTAAGCCACCCGACCTGAGCTTTGAACTTTACTGTTATCGAAGCGCGTAGAGGTGATGGAAGAGGAATCGCCAAAGAATAGCGTCGTAGGGGGGGCCTTGGCGCTACTTGTGCGATAGAAGATAGAAATCGAACTGTCCGCCGGGACGGGCGTAGACGATTTTGGAAAGGTCGCGGGCAATGTCGTAAGAGTTGCCGCAATAGCGCTGGGCGAAGGCGAAGGGTAGCTTCAATACGGTCCGGGGAGTGCCCGTCACTTTGCCATCGAGCCAGGGCACGCGATAGAGAGTCACTTCGCCGACGAAGGCCTATGGCAAGGAGGGATCAAAATATCTACACCGCTACCTCGGGAATAGCAAAAGAAGAAGGTTGATGCTTCGCGATTTTGCCTTGTGTCGATCTGAAAACCATCTCAACTTCCGCGAGTACCTCCCTCGCCCCTGGACTAGATTAGTTCCAAGTGAGAAAAGCTTGGACCGCTTTTCCCGTGCGCGGACTTTCAGCGCAAGTCTGCGGCAACTCAAACACGGCGCGGGACTCTCAAGCCCCGACAGTGGGAAAGGCAAAACGACTATGCGACTCTTCCTGGAAGCCCTTTTGCGGTGGAGGAACTGGCTTTCTTCACGAGGATGGCGGACAACCGTTCCACCTGCTTCGTTTCGGCTGTCCGTTCCCTGCGAAGCTATTGCAACCTCTGCTCGTAGTTGTGGGGTTCCAGTCTGTCGCCCAGTTTCATGAAAGCAGTTCCTGACGCCAGGGAGTCCAACATTCTCTTGTGACTCCTGTCAGCCGTGGTTGGAGAGGCGGTCGTGAGGGTCGGAATGTCAGAAGTCTGACGCTAACCCATGACCGCCTGATGCGGATATGATGTATGTGATCGTAAGCGAGGCAATTGTCTTCGGCAATACGGCGAATTCCGTAGGTTACAAGATCGGACGAACCGCCGGGGTGGAAAAGGCCTTGCTTTGAACACAATCACTGCTGAGGTCGCTTGGAGATGGTCTGGGCAGCCCTGTTTAGCAACAATTGACTCAGGGGATTGTTGTTTGGAGTCGTTGGACGCTCTATTATTCTTGTTGAGCCCATCGGGCAGGCTAAAGAAACTCATCATTCTCGGCGCAATAGGCCTTAAGGACCACGAATAGTGAAATTTCTCCTTCTCTTCGCACTGATTATTTCAGCCGCATCCTTATACGGAGACGGCCCGTCAAATGGGTTTTATGTCGCTCCCAATGGGAACGACAACAATCCCGGAACTCTGGCGCAACCCTTTGCCACTTTAGGAAAAGCTCAGTCGGCCATGCGGGCTAGTTCTTCCATTAAAACAACATATATTCGGGCGGGACTTTACAAGCCCCGGGCTGTCGAAAAAGCCAGTTGCATGAACGGAGACAAAAGCAGCGCCTCGGTCGACTTGCACGGCGTCGACTCCGGTGAAACGTGGTCTTACTATCCTCCCGATGGTTACAATTCGGCCATTCTCGATGGACAGTCGACCGTTGGTCAATCGGGGCGAAACGGTGGTGGCAACGGGGCGGGCTGTGCCTTCTCGGGATACAAACCTTCAAACATCAAAATTATTGGCCTGCAGTTTCAAAATTATCGTTACTCCGCGTTTTGGGTTAACACGGGCACGGGACTCGCTTTCGTCGAAAACATTGTTCACAACCTAACAGCCGCGGCATGGGGAGCTGGCGCTGTTTCAATGATGTGCGCACCCGGGACTGTTATAAAGAACAATTATATTTATGATGTGGCTTATACGGGGACGGAGCTGGAGACGCGGGCGGATTGCCCCGGAGGAATCTCAGGAGACATGGTTTCCGGGAACATTATTGAAAACTCCTGTACCTGGCCGGCGACCCCGGGTTTCGGCAACGACCAGAATGGTGGCGATTGTGGCGCCGTTTATTTTGACGATAAAATTTCGCCCGCCTCAACTGAAATCCAGGTGGAGAATAACTACATTAGAGATGTCAATGTATCTTCAAAAGGCGCGGGCAATAATGGCAAAAATGGAAAAGGAGGGTGTTGCGCCATTGGCGTTTATCTGGATGACGGTACAAGCAATGTGACGGTAACAGGAAACGTCATTGGGGGGATCGCGAGTTCCTGTTTTCATCTTCACGGCGGTGATAACAATTCCATCACAAATAACATATGCGACCTGGCCAATTCCGAATATCAGAGCATTGTCATCTATCAGCAATCAAAGGCTCAACACGAAATGGCGGGTAACTCTTTTACGAACAATATTGTTATCTCCGCCTCCAAAAGCGGAGGCTCAGGGTTCGTGGGATATCAATCTCCTCCAAACCCCATAGCTATATCAAATAATGTGTACTTCAACTGTTCGGGGCCTAAACTCAAGAGTACCGGTACGGGAGGGGTAGGAAGTGACTCGGGTCCGATATTTGAAAATCCTCTCGTGACCGGTTGGACCTATGATATTTCCGCAGAAAGTCCAGCCAATAAAGACCCCATTTCGTTTCAAAAGATTAAGGGAGATTGGGGACCGCCCAACCTCCAGTTTCCCCAAAAGGGAACTCCTCCGTCGTGTTCCCATTAACATCGGGTCAATTGTTGAAGAATCCCGACTTGACTCGTTGACCCTGGCCGGCCAATGGTTTCCATCCATCATCAATGACCTAACGAGTGCGGTTAGGATCGCGGTTTGTTAGCGTGCTTGAGGTGAGATGCGGGAACGTGACAAAAAGCGCAGTGTTTAGTTTTCTCTCGGTCTCCTTGGGGTCGGACGCTTGTTCTGGCGGCATACGGTGGCAGTAGCTACAGCGCACGTGCAGTACTGGCAGGCCAAGCTGCTCGACCCTTTTCACGGCGGCACCTCCGGGGAAGTGGCGACGGAATACTGGATCAGCGGAATGGCTGCTGGCGATCGTGACCAGACCGGCAACGCCGTGAAGTTCGTTCCGCCTACCATCGCGAACGGAAAGGTATACGTGAGCACGCGCACCGAAGTGGATGTCCACGGCTTATTGCCATGACCAACCAGACAGCCGATTTCGTAAAATGTCGCAAAACAAGCACGGGAGCCAAACCGTGACCCCGTCCTTATCCCCGCCATTATCGGCTTCGGTCAGGGCTCTTTGCGGCTCGCCAGCACCATCGCGCGCTCGAACACGGGATCACGACCTTGTCGCCAATCGTCGAAGGTGATCGTGATGATCTCATCCGGCTGAAGCGTCTTCACGCGCAGTGGAAGGAACCAGTTCAACCAGAAACAGGTGTCCAAATTGGTGCAGGAATGCCCGTAATCGTGCTTGCCAGTCTCGTAGTGCAAGCACAAAGGACAGTTTGGCAGGCAGCCCCGCCCTCCTTCAGAAAAGAATGCCAGTCGGTCGCCCACCGGCTCGCCGAGAATGGTGACGCGGTGTCCGCCTGAGTGCTTGATAAGTGCAGCGGTAGTGATTCCTGCGGAGAACGTTATGCCCGACGTCAGGAGATAGATATGGCCGCTCGGCGAGATGAGGTGCGGAAGATCCTTTGCAAAAAAAATGGTCTTCGTGAGATCGCCGCCAGGATTGAAGCGGTCGTCGAAGATGAGCTGGCACGGCTTGTTGGCTTGCATATCAGTTCTCGTCGCAGCTTCGAAATCCTTAATATGATTGTTGCCTTCGTCATCATTCGACCTGAACTGGATCAGCATGACGCAGGAGTGCGGCAAGCGCAGACTGCGGAATGTCTTATCGAAGTCGGAAAATGTGATCGGTAAGGGCCGGTCCGGCTGATAAGCGACCCAATCGGCTCCTAACTCCTTGAGGGGTTCGGCCGAATAGATGCGATTCACGAATATGTCCGGTTCGTCCTCGCTTGGCGTGTAAGGCGTCAGGATGCGAGTAACGGTCGTGCCGGAGGGTGATGTTACCGTCCATGTCGAGTGCCCGATGTCAGGCGAGAGGCCCGCGCCGACCAGTACGTCCTGCCAGCTGATGTACACCTGCGCATTTGCCTTGCGCCACTGAGGAGTGCCCCCGCGAAGCTGTTCGAGTTGGCCCATTACCTCATCGATGGGGTGGCCGTCAATCGAGACGATCTTGCCGCCTAGAAGGTCGGAATATGCCTTAGTCGCATGCAAGACGTAGATGCCGTCGGAGAAGGCCGCCACGCGCACTGGCAACTCCATGGGGTCGGCCCCGGGATCGCTGTCGAGGCGCGTGTGACCGTTATCGGCGAGCGCGGCGATCTCCATGAGGGCTACGCGGAAACTCGGGCGTGGGATGACGGTGTTTGAATCGGCTAGCTCCGTGAGACGGCGCTGTGCCCTGGCGCGTGCTTCGGCCGAATAAGATCGGTCCATCCCGATCAACTTCGCAAAATAATCGAGATCTTGCCGCTGAGCTTCGAGAGGATTGTTCGGTCTGCTGTAATTGGCCTGCGGCGGCGAAGGGTAGAAGTGGCGCATCATCGCGAAGAGCAAGCTAGCCACAATCGCAACGAGAAGCAGAACGACACCCAAAGCGATGCCGCCAATCTTCAGGAATTTGCGCAAGACTCCCTCGTTTCGGCCTTCGAGCCGGCTCTCATGCATCCTCCGATTGGTACACATACGGCCACTGTGTGGAAAAAGTTCCAAAGCCGTTTGGCTCTTTCTGTCGTGATATCTCGACAACACTCATTGATCCCGCTGTGCCAGCCAACTCCTCGATGCGTGGTCGATCAGTACTGAACTTCCGATTTTCGGATAGAAATCAAAAACACTAATTCGATGTCTTCAATCTCCGTTCCTTGTTAACTCCGGCCCGCCCCAACTCTGTGAATCCGATCTGGCATCTGAACGGGTGCGCCAGCGTAAGCCGGTTTCGGCTTCGATCGATACCCGCTCACCTGGTACGAGAGGAGATCGCGGCGCGATGATCGCGCGGTACGCGTCGGCCGCAAGTGACTAGCTTCTTCAGACATCTGCGGAGCGGAGCATCGACAAGGTAGCGAAGCAACCCTTACGGTGCATTCATGACGGCGAATCTTCTCGCGCACAGCGATCTGTTCAAGGCCGGGATCGCGCGCAGCGGGGCATACAATCGCACGCTCACGCCGTTCGGATTTCAGAATGAAGAGCGGACTTACTGGCAGGCGCCCGAGGTTTATTACAAAATGTCGCCGTTTTCCTGTGCCGACAAAATCAAGACGCCGATTCTGCTGATACACGGCGAGGGCGACAATAATTCGGGAACATTCCCCATCCAGAGCGAAACGGTTCTTCAGCGCGATCAAGGGCGGGGGCGGGGCGGTGCGCTTCGTGCTGCTGCCACTCGAGTCGCATGGGTATGCAGCTCGTGAGTCCGTCTTGCACATGTTGTGGGAGATGAATAACTGGTTGGGGACATACGTGAAGAATGTGGGAGCGGCGACGCCGCCAGCGAAGCCTGCGGGGAAATGACCTGCAGAAGCTGGGTCTGTCGAAATCCCTGACGCTCCGCTGCAATTTCTCTGTTCGATTTTTCTGGTTTGCCGGAAATTCTGCAGCGAAATCTGCAACTTGGAGACAGGAATTTGCAGAGTGGCGCTCCTGCGACCTCGATGCCGGAAAGAGAAACTCATGCTGCGTTGACCACAGTTTCTCCACGGGGTAAGATTCCGGCCTAATGGCGCCGGAAACTTCAATTGTCGGGCAGATTCTTGGCCATTACCGCGTACTCGAGCAAATCGGAGCCGGCGGAATGGGGCTGGTTTTCCGGGCTTCCGACCAGCAACTTGAACGTGACGTAGCCATCAAGGTACTCCCACCTGGCATGCTTGCCGACGAGGCGGCCCGAAAGCGCTTCCGTCGTGAGGCGCTGGCTCTCGCCAAGTTGAATCATCCCAACATCGGAACAGTTTACGAATTCAGCAGCCAGGAGGGATTGGATTTTTTGGTCATGGAATATGTCGGTGGCGTGGCCGTCGATGCTCGTCTGGCTTCCGGTCCGCTGACGCAAAAAGAAGTCCTGCGTTTGGGATTCCAATTGGCGGACGGTTTGGCCAGCGCGCATGAGCATGGAGTCATTCATCGCGATCTGAAACCGGCCAACATGCGTTTAACCGAGGACAATCGCCTGAAGATTCTCGATTTCGGGCTGGCGCAGTTCGTACGCCAGGAAACCGACCTGAGCGTCACCGCGAGCATTAGCGACAGCAAAGACGTTACCGGCACTCTTCCTTATATGTCGCCAGAGCAATTGCGAGGAGAGTTGACCGATCAGCGCTCCGATATCTGGTCGGCTGGTGCGGTCCTGTATGAATTGGTGACGGGGCGCCGTCCATTTCCGTTCGCGCAAGTTCCGCGTTTGATCGATGCCATCATGAACAAGCCGCCGGAGATGCCGAGCGCTCTGAATCCTAAGATTTCTCCGGGGCTGGAGGTGGTAATTCTCAAATGCCTCGACAAAGATCCGGAACGCCGCTATCAATCTGCCCGGGAGTTGCGGGTCGACCTCGACCGCCTGACCATGCCGATTTCGCAGGTGCCCCTTGGCCCGGTTCCAGGGGCAACTCCGATTCCTATACCACCGAAGCCAAAGACAAATATAAGAGCCGCAGCCGCTGTTGTCGCCGTGGTCGTTCTGCTCGTGGTTGGAGCGCTTTCGTACTTACATTTTCGGGAGAAGCCCCAGGCGGCGAAACCTGCCGCCATACCACTTAGCCGGCGGCGCACTGTGGCCGTCCTGAACTTTAAGAACTCCACGTCTCGTCCCGAAGCGGCATGGCTCTCGACCGCCCTCCCGGAGATGTTAACCACCGAACTCGCGGCGGGCGAGAAATTGCGGACCATCCGGGGCGAGGAAGTGGCGCAAATGAAGATGAATCTTTCGCTACCGGACTCAGACACCCTGAATGCGCAGATCTTGTCCCAGGTAGGCAAAACCCTCGGTGCGGACTTGGTGGTGCTCGGTTCCTACGTGGACTTGTCCGGCGGCAAGCTCCGCGTCGATCTTCATCTGCAAGACGTGGCAGCAGGTGAAACTTTGATTTCGGTGAAGGAGACCGGGGACGAAACCGATCTGTTTGATTTGGTCAGCCGTGCCGGAACCCAGTTACGAGAAAAGTGCGATGCCGGACAGCTGAACTCGCAAGACCAGGCTGGCGTTCGTGCCGCCTTGCCGTCGACTCCGGAAGCTTCAAAACTCTACGCGGAAGGCTTGGCAAAGCTGCGCGTCGGCGACGCCATCGCAGCTCGTGACCTGCTGCAAAGAACCGTGGCATTGGATCCAAATCATGCCTTAGCCCACTCGGCCCTGGCCGCCGCTTGGGCTCTTCTTGGATATGACGAGAAGGCACGTCTGTCGGCAAAGAGCGCGTACGAACTTTCCGCATCACTCTCCCGCGAGGACCGATTGCTGATCGAAGCCCGGTACCGCGAAACTTCGAAAGAGTGGGACAACGCAGCCGAGATCTACCGGACCCTTTTTGGATTCTTCCCCGACAACCTTGAATACGGCCTACTTCTAGCCCGCGCGCAAACGCGCGGGGGAAAAGGCAAAGAAGCGTTGGCGACTGTGGAATCGCTGCGCCGCCTGCCGTCGGCGGGCGACGATGCGCGAATCGACGTGGCTGCCTCCGAAGCCTGGGCGTCACTCGGGGACTTCAAACAGGGCCAGGTTTCTGCTGTTCAGGCAGCACAGAAGGCAAGAGCCCAGAACGCGAGACTGCTTCTGGCCCGCGCGCTGTATCGCCAGGGATACGGCCTGGAGAACCTGGGCGACCCAGCCGGTGCCATGACCGCTGTCGAGGAAGCTGGACGCATCTACCAAACAGTCGGCGACCGCTACGGCTTCGCCAGCACACTCGAAGTGACCGGCCAGGTGCTGGTCGATCGTGGTGACTATCCCGGGGCCCTCGGCAAATTCAACGATGAACTTGCCATTGCGCGCGAGGTCGGGAATCGCAAAGCAGAAGCTTCCGCGCTTAACAACATGGCAAACGTCCTCGGTCAGCAGGGAGATGCGGAGCAAGCCCGGAAAATGTATGAAAAGGCTCTCCCCATCTTCCGCGAGATAAGCGACCACAACAACTACGCGATGGCGCTGATTAACATCGCGGGTATTATGCAAAACGAGGGCGACCTTGCAGGGGCCAAGAAGACTTACGACCAGGCGCTCACACTCTTGCGTGAAGTTAATGATCAAAACGGTATCTCATTGTCACTGACAGGCATTGGAACCGTGCTCGATGCGCAAGGTGATTCGGCTGCGGCCAAGAAGATGTTGGAGCAGGCCGTAGCCCTCGATCTTGCTGGCGGACAAGCCAATCCCTCCAGCGACAAGCTCATCGACCTTGGCGATGCGCTGCAACATCTGGGTGATCTACCGGGCGCGCGGGAAAACTACGAAAAAGCTCTAAACCTCACCCGCGCCGCGGGGGATAAGAGCATGGCAGCTTACGCCCTCGCGGGTCTTGGAAGCCTGGACCTGAAAGCGGCGGATTTCAAGCAAGCGCACAAAGATTATGAGGAGGCTCTGGCCCTCCGCAACGAGTTGGGGGAGAAGGACACAATCGTTTCCACCCGCGTAGCGATCGCCGAATTGGCCATCGAAGAAGGCCATCCCGACGCGGCGGAAGGACCCGCCCGGGAAGCTCTCCACGAGTTTGAGAGTGCGCGCAAAAACGACGAACAGATTACTGCCAGCGTCGCGCTGGTGCGCGCTCTGCTGGCGGTCGGCAAGAATGACGCGGCCTTGAAGGAAGTGAGCAAAGTCGTCCCGATCGCCGCAAAAAGCCAGAATCTGAGTGTGAAACTCGCATTCGCCGCCGCCAGGGCGCGCGCCGAAAGTACATCCCAACAAACCGGCGCGGCTAAAGCCCTCCTTAAAGAGGCCTTGGTCAAGGCAACTAAGTCAGGCTATGTCGGTGACCAACTGGAATCTCGCCTGGCAGTTGAAGAAATAGAGTTGAAATCCGGAAAATCCGCAGCCTCCCGCGTCCGCCTTCAGCAGTTGGAGAAAGATGCCAAAGAGAAGGGATTCGATCTCATCGCACGCAAAGCGGCTGCGCTCTAAGAAGTAGCCCGTTCGGGGAGGTGACACCCGATCCATTGAGACGCATACTTTTGCCCCACATATCTGCAGGCTTCCCCCACGCTTGCGCGGCATTCTTCCGTCTTCATTTTGACAGCTTTTCAAAATAGCAAGAGGGCTCACTTTCAAGGACGTCGACGGGAGGGAACATGCTCGCCAGACCTACGAATCGTATCGCGTTTCTTAATCTTGTCATCGTAATTGCTGCGGGCATTTTGGCGTCGCAAACAGCGCAGGCCCAGAACTTCATCACTGTCGATTACCCCGGTGGCACGCTGAATGAGGTGCGCCAGATTAACAACCAAGGGGAGATGGCAGGCCGATACGTCGACACTGAAGGTGTTTACCACGGTTTTGTGGTCCAAAACGGAATGTTTACGCCTATCAATTTTCCTGATTCCCTGGGGACCGCAGTTTGGGGAATCAACGACAACGGTGATCTCGTGGGGCGCTACTTCGACGCGAAGGGGATCACTAACCACGGATTCCTATTTAGCAACGGCGTGTTCACGACGATTGATCCACCCGGTACAACTCTGACGTATGCCGAAGGGATCAATAATGTGGGTCAGATTGTGGGCTTTTTTACCGATGCCAAGGAGCACACGCACGGCTTCCTCCTGAGCGCCGGCGTTTACAGCACCGTAGACTTCCCCGGATCCATTCTTACTAACATTCTGAAGGTCGATAATGCGGGAGCGATGGTCGGTTATTACGACGACTCCGGCGGAAATGAACACGGTTTTCTTCTCCAGAACGGAAAGTTCACTTCGTTTGACT
>JBAWCJ010000106.1:0-8545 GCA_049590215.1 Candidatus Sulfotelmatobacter sp.
CTCTCATCCTATCGGGGCAAGGTCGTTCTTCTGGACTTCTGGGCAACCTGGTGCGATTTGTGCCGGGACGAGATTCCACATTTCATCGAACTCCAAAATAAATACGGCAGCCAGGGGTTGCAGATCATCGGCGTTTCCATGGACGACGGGCCGGAGCCGGTGCGTGACTTCTATCATCGCTTCAAAATGAACTACCCAGTGGTGATGGGCAATGCAAAGACGGGTGAACTCTATGGCGGAATTCTCGGATTGCCGATCGCGTTCCTGATCGGGCGGGATGGCCGGATCAGTGCCAAATATACTGGCGCAACCGACATCTCAGCCTTAGAAAAAGAGATCAAAACCCTGCTGTGAAGCAGAGCTTCATCTAGCCACACAGCCGCAGCCGCTGGGACGCTGACTGTATCGTTTTTCCGTCATGCGAACGCTTCAACCCATACTTCGCTATTCGAACGGGTGTGTTGGTCAGACACTTACGATACTCTATTAACTACCCATGGCAAACTGCGTTCGATGCGGCCGTCAACTTCCCGGCTTTTCTTTCGGCAAGAAGATCTGCCAGTGGTGCCGGCAGCACGAGGCGGCGCAGCGCGGCGAACTTGCTGACGACGCGCCGCAAACCGTGATGCCCACGCCTTGGGTGCGCCGCAGCGAATCCACCATCGGCCTCACCCAAATCATTTGCGGCATCAACGCGGCCGTATTTCTCGGAATGGCGCTCGCCTCTTCTACGGTCATGGACTTCCCTGTGCGCGAACTTATATTGTGGGGCGCGAACGTAGGCGCGCTCACACTTTCGGGAGAATGGTGGCGACTGCTGACCAACGTATTCGTTCACGGTGGCCTGATCCACATCGCTTTCAACATGTGGTGTCTGTGGAACCTGGGCCAACTGTGTGAATCACTCTATGGCCGCTGGACGTATGCCGCGATCTATCTCATCTGCGGCTTAGGAGCAAGTCTCGCCAGCGCGGCATGGCATCCATACGTGCCCAGCGTCGGCGCTTCTGGCGCCATCTTTGGCCTCGCCGGCGCGCTCATCACCGCTCTTAAGTTAGGCGAGTTCTCTGTCCCGCGCTCTGCACTCTCCGGCACCTTGCGCAGCTTGGGCGCATTTGTCGTCTACAACCTCATCTTCGGATTCATACTTCCCGGTGTCGACAACACCGCCCACATCGGCGGCCTCATCACGGGACTGATTGTCGGCGCACTCATCGCGCTCATCGCTCCGCAGCGAGACCAGGCCCCGCGCCGCATCGCCGTCTTTGTAGTCGTGATTCTCGCCCTCGCCGGCGGCGCCATCGGGACAGCACACCACTACGACGTACCCTTGCGCTTCGGACGAGTCAATCTCGAGCGCTCCTCGAACCTCCCCGACGTGCAAGTGCCGCCCCATCTCCCTACGCTGTCACGCCGAGCGGAGTAGGATCGTCCAGCGCAGGATCCTGCGCAGTCGAAGCATCTCCACATACAACACTTTGACAGATTCTGACCATCGCCCAACATACGGATGGTGATCGATACGCGACTCCGCGCGCGCTAGGCACCAGCTACTGGGTACTAGCTCTTCAACTCGCCCACCGCCCGCCAAGCCTGATTGATGGCCTCGTCTGTGTAGGCGCGAGCCCCCGCGTCCGAGTTGGCGATTGCGATCCGTCCGAAGGTTTTTCGCGCGCGCTCGCATGGCGTCTCGCCACCTTCCAGCACAAATTTGTCCCACAAGCTGCTGTACTCATAGGCATACCCGTGCGGCCAGCGGTTCACTGTAATCGCCAGGATGTCGCCCGCGGGATCGAAGCCTCCTGGCCCCAGGGTCCGGGCCAATTGCTGGCGAATCTTGCGCTCCATGGTTTCAAACGTTGTGCTGTAGAGTTCAATGCGGCCGGCGACGTGCTGTTCCCGCGCCGGGCGCCCCGAGCGGCAGGGAGACTTGCTCATGTGCACGACCGTCGGCTCGTCCGGCGAGCGCGGGCAGCGATACTCGCCAATGTTGACGGGGAGGTCCAGGTCGACACCCGTGTGATAGCCGCCCGGCGCATAGATCGCATTCGCTCCCAGCTTTTGAAACGCAGTCCAGTTACGCAACAGCACGTTGGTATAGAGCAGCGGCACCTTGGTCGCATAGGCCAGCGCTTCTTTCTGCGCCTCCGGCAACTCTTCGCAGAGGTAAGGAATCATCATGTTCCAGCAAGCCAGAATCACGTGTTTCGCTCGCACGGTATAGACTTTGCCGCCGCGTGCGTAGGCGACCTCGACTTCCTTCGCCGTGGCCGGATCGCCCACATGCTGCACCCGCACGGCCGTGCTGTTCAATCGAATGCGCAGGCTTGAGTTTTTTTCATCGAGCTTCGCGTAATTGGCACGGGCTGTAACCACATCCGTCGCGGAGTCGCCTGGTATAGCATCTGGAATCAAATTGCGCACGAGCAGGCGCGCGATGCTGGCGTTGCCGTCGGGGAAGTGGAAGAAATATTTTCGCTCGTTGCTCAGCCCCTCCGCTTCAATGCCCATTCCGCTGAAGCCTGGATATCCCGTATCCGCCGCGTCCAGCGCGGCAACTGCTTCGATCCCAACACCAAACAAAGGCTGCGAAATGGTCTGGTAGAGGCGAATGACATCGCCGTGCACGCCCACCTGCTCCGTGAGGAATTGGGCGTAGCTGATGCGCGCCAGGCGCGCCTGTTTCTGTTCGGCATTGAGTCCTGGGAGATAGTCTTTCTTTTCCTGGCACAGACGGGACACATCTTTGCGGGCCTGCTCTGCAATCGGAGCCTCGGCCACGAAGTGCGCCCAGGCATCGGGTGCGGCGACTGCGAGATCGTAGGTCTCACCGCCAGGGAAAGGATATGGATCATCCACCAGCTTGTCGGTGCCAAAAGTTTCTTTGTCGAAAAAAATCTTGGGAACTCTGCCCATGGCGCCATAAAGATCGCGGTCGAGATATTTTGGGAAGCTGGTCACCTCGATTCCCAATTCTTCAATCACGCCTTTCGCGACCTCGCTGTATGGTTCGGGGCTCTCGATCGAGTAGGTTCCGCCGTAGCCTAGAAGAGTTTTCTTTCCCACCTGGAATTCGTTGCGCTTGGCGTGGCCGCCAAAGTCGTCGTGGTTTTCGAGGATGAGGATGCGCGCGTTCGCGCCCGCGCGATTGCGATAGAAGTGCGCCGCGGCGAGGCCGCTGATGCCGCCGCCCACGATGATGAGGTCGTAAGCTTCGCCTGTGTCTCGTGGTGCGCCAGCAGTGTCCCAGAAAGTGCCATCGCGCAAGGAGTGCGCCGCTTCGAAGGAACCGACGTGGCTGCCGCGCAGTCCGGTGAGTGCGGGCGGATAGTAGTTGGGGGATTTCTCGGCATCAGCGTCTGCTGCCGCGAGCAAGCGCCAGGGCATCATGGCGGCGCCTGCAGTTAAGGCCACGCCGTTGAGGAAGTCGCGGCGCGTGATGTAGCGATGCATTCCCAATTCACGGTCGCTCAGTTCACGATCGCTTTGGTCGCTCAAGAAAGCCTCCGAGTCGCTGAGTGTTCCGACTGGAACACTTAAGCGACATTCGCAAATAATATCTCCCAGCTATACAGTTGCAAAGCCATCCGAATCACGCGGTTGCGGATGGCGGGTGTGTCTTTTACGCACCTCTCGAAGTCGCGAACGGACGGTCGAGGGTGGTTTTCCACAGGCTTCCACAGCTCCGAGCGCGTTCGCCCTCTTGACAAAGGCGGCTTTGGGACACCCCCATCAGAGTTGGGCGGCTAGCCCTCGGCTTTCTTGACGGCCAGTTCTGCGCCCTGGAATCCTATGCGGCTGTGGGTACCGTCGCAGAAAGGTTTGTTCACCGAGCCGCCGCAGCGGCAGAGAGAAAAAGCGGGCTTGCCGGTGAGGTCGTACTGAGTTCCGTTGACGTCGACGAGTTCGATTGAACCCTCGGGCGCCTCAACACGGTAGGGGCCGTTGGGACGAATTGTGATCTTTACCTGAGCCATGGCTTTGATTCCTCCAACCTTACGGGTTTCTAGTAAGGATAAGAAGATACCATTAAGCGGGGGTGAGTGTCGCGGGGAGTGAAAATCTACGTGGCTCAGTGCGCCGCGGCTGATTGCGCGCGCCTAACCCGCTGCTTTGTCAGCCAAACTCGTTTTCGGAGAAATGAATAGTTTTCGGGCTGTCCAATTCAGAATCCGCCAGCCCACAGCGGCGCCAGTCAGGATCGTGAACAGCCACAGAAGAATCGTGGGCAGATAGAAGACAAACGTCGCCATCGAGGTCGCGTAGTCACCGAACCCGTCGAGACCCTCCCGGGCCGCGATCTTCAGCTGATACAGAGGACGCCAATTGAGCCCGAAGACTTGAGCATCGGCTTCGGCCCGCAGCGTGATGTTTAGAACTACAGTTTCAACTTGCTTCGACAGCGTCTCGAATTCTGCTTGCCTTTCCTCGATCGCTCCGCGGATTTCGTTCAGTTTGTCGCTGACTTCGAGGGTGTCCTTCACGGTCGCAGCCTGGTGCAGGATTCCGAGATATTGTTGTTCCTGAGCCCGCAGGTTGCGCAGGCGTGCTTCCCGGTCAACAAATTGTCTGGTGACGTCCTGGGCATCGATGCTTTCGCTCTCCACGCGCAAGCTGAGGTTTCGGATCTCGGCGCGGACCGGGTCGAATTTTTCCGCCGGCACGCGAATACTAAGCGACGCGCTGATCGCGTCCGCGCCGCCGTTTACGTTGGAGGTTACGAGGAATCCTCTTACACCTTGCGCGATCTGTATGATTTTCTCAGCAGTCTCAGCGGGAGTTTTTACGATCAGGGCGAGGGTCTCCTCCCGGACTAGCTTACGATCCTGCAGCGTGCTTTCCTCCGCGGCGGTGCGTACGTCTGAAGATTTTATGAGAGAGGCAGGTACTAGGACGGCCCGGTTTGCGGGAGCGCCTCCAATGGTGCCTTTTTGAAGGTAAGTTTCGGATCTGAGGTGGGGAAGAATTGAGGTTTGCCGCCAGAGCGAGATTGGATCCCAACCCACACCTCCGCTGACGGCGGCAAGACCAGTCCCCTTCTCCGAGGCGATGCCTCGCGCCCGGTCATGGGGTTGAATGGCTCCCAAGTAGAATGCGACTGCTCCGGCAGTAACCAGCCAGCCTGTTTTCAGAGCCGTTCTGCTCTTGGCGGAAAACACTCCCCAGCGGATGAACATTGAAGCCCCCTGTATGAGGGGATAGACACAGCCGGCAATGCGGTTGTTCCCCAGAGCACCGACGGACAGCTGGATGAGTACTACCAAGGTCGTGCCCTTTTTCGGTTCGTGGAGTCCGCCGTAAATTCCCTGCGTTTAGGATTTGCTGGACTTTCTGGCTTCCCGGGCGAGCTCTTCGGCGAGCTTGAGGGCGTTTCTGGAGTGCTCGTGCGCCTGTTGGCTTAGTTCGTGAGCGGTTAGATGATCTCCTTTGCCGTGGGCTACGGCAGCGGCGTTGTGGGCGTGGGCCGCCAGGTTGTGCAGCTCTCCGATTAGGTTGTGCGGGCTTTGTGGCATGGAGGTTCTCCTCGGTCTTTAAGACATTAAACCACGGTCGCAGCTGTCCATGCGCGAGAGAAACCAAGATCCCTCGTTCACTCGGGATGACAATAGCCGGGGAGGCTCAGGCGGCCAGGGTGTTGGCTGAGACCAGGGTGCGGTAGAGGTCCAGGTAGTCGTCGATCATGCGCTTGGTGGTGAAGCGTTCGCGGGCGCGGGTGTAGGCGCGGTCAGCATAGGCCTGTCGCAGGGCGCGGTCGGCCTCGAGCTGGCGAAGAGTTTCAGCCAGGCTGCTGGCATCGTTGGTGCGGAAGTAGAGGGCGGCGTCACCCCAGAATTCGCGAAAGCTGGGAATATCGTTGGCGACAATGGCGCAGCGGGAAAACGCGGCTTCGAGTGCCGCGATGCCGAGCGGCTCATAGCGCGCCGTGGCAGCGTAGATTGCGGCACGGCTGTAGAGGCCGCGCAGTTGAGCGTCGGTCTGCGGGCCACGAACGGCAACGGAGTTCTGCTCGGTCGAAACCTTCACGTCGGCGCGAATAGGGATGCGGGGCACGGGCACGGTTTGGTCCGCGCCCACGATGCAGACAGGGAACGGCTGTGCGTGCTGTGTCAGCAGGTGGACTTGCTTGCCGGCATCGAGCAGGCGGCCGACCGATAGCACAGAGTCTTCCTTGCTGACGTAGGGATTGAAGAAGATGGGATTGCGTCCCGGATAGATTACCGCTCCGCGGCGCGGGCGAGTGTAGGTGGCACGCAGCGTGTCGAGCATCCAAGCTGACGGTGCGACTACAGCGTCGGCAGCGGTGATGCCGCGAATTACCGTGTCGCGATACCACTTCAGCGTGCGGGTGGGGCGCGGGCTGCAGCCCTGGACGGCTTCGCTCCAACTGATGAGGTCGCCGTGGGCCATGACTACGCGCGGCACATTCACCGGAAGATCGCCGTGGCAGAACTGGTGGAGGTGAAGCAGGTCGGGGCGAACTTCGCGAACCAGGCCGGCGAGGAAATCCGCCGATTCGTGCAGATCTTGCGGAGCCTCGTCCATCCACTCCAGGCGGAAGGCTGTGGGGCGATATTCAAGGCCGTGAAGCAGGTCCATCCACGCAGTCTGCTCGGGCAGGGGAATCTCGCCGAAGCTGACCAGCGTGACCCGTACGCCGCGCGTGACCAGGCCGGTGACCAGTTCACGGGTGTAGCTCCAGGAACCGGACATGGTATCGGCGGTGACCAGAACGTGCACAGGGCACTATTCTAGTGCTAACAGGTGTGAGGCGTCGAAGGTTTTCTGCGCCCGCAAAAGGCGCAGAATCTTACATAGATTCAAGAGACGAATCAGTTCGCGCCCAGCCTGAGGCGCATGTCGCGGGCGAGACTATCGATGAGCCGGATTTTGTCCGCGGCGGGGGCGGGGACCTCGGGTACGGCCATGGCTAGTTCGCAGGAGAGCAGCATGGCGGTGAGGGATTCGCATACTTCGCTGCGAATCTGTTGCTCAACCGAACGCCGGGCCTGAGTTTCCTCACGCTTGCGGCGATGCAACGCGGAGCGGACCTCACGCAGCAGACGCTCCATGCCGCTGACGGCGAAGTTGAGGTAGACGGGAAAGGCCGTTCCCAAGTGCTCGATCACCTGGTCGCTCTCGGCGGGCTCATTCTCTAAAAGGAATTGGTCGATCACGACGGCGGAGTAAGTCTGCTCGCGCAGCCGGGCTACCGCTTGGGGCAGATCTTCCGCCCAGTGGGTTTCCTCGCCGGTGGCATCTTTTACTGTGGCAGCGCACTCTTGGCCGCGTGCCGAAGGGGTGATGAGTAGAATCATGTTGTTTCTATAGCACGCGAGGCGCCATAAACCGTGGTATTGAAAACACACGGGTTGAAGACGCGTGGCGATGGTCCGTTCCCATTAAGGAAAGGCGTTGGATACCAGCTCATTTCATAAGTGAACGCCTCACGGTCTGTCATCCCGAGCAAAGCGAGGGTGCTTGCATCATCAGGTAGCGACGCAGCCGGCAAACACCAAGGTCCCTCGCTTCGCTCGGGATGACAAGTGTCCGCAGTACAAATGACCTGTAGTGCCTGATATGTCCTCCGAGAGATGCCCTAGGCAATCATCGGCGTGAACCGAAATGTCTGCGGCTGATCCCACTCCCGCGACAAATCATCCCACCTAGGATTTGTCGATTCCACCAGCGCCAGCCGCTTGGCCCGAGTCCAAGCCTTGATCTGCTTCTCGCGCTCAATCGCATTGCGTACATCTTCGAAACTCTCGAAGTAGACGAGCCGGGTGATGTTGTATTGAGCTGCGAAACCGGGCGTCAGTTTCAGCTTATGCTCCCGAACCCGCCGTCGAATGCTGTTGGTCATACCGGTGTAGAGCCTTTTCGAAGCATTGGCCATGATGTAGACGAAGTAACGGCGCTCTTCACTCATCCCACCCTCCACTGATTGTCATCCCGAGCGAAGCGAGGGATCTCGGTTTTTGCGTGTAGCACAGTGATAGCCGAAGCATGCAAAAACCAAGATCCCTCGCTTCGCTCGGGATGACAAAGGTTATCGGTATCCCGACACGGTCTAGGTTTGAGCGGCGTAGTCCTTTAGCTTGCGGTACAGAGTTGTCTTGCCGATGCCCAGCAAACGGGCGGCCTGCAACTTGTCGCCGTTGAGTTCCGCGATGGCGTTGAGGATGGTCTGCCTCTCCAGTTCCGCCATGGGGACGATTTTGTTCTGGTTGTGTCCGTTGCCGTTGGTGGGCGCGGCAACATGCGCGCCGGCGATCGCCGGAGGCAAGTCGGGTACATGGATTAACGGTCCGCTGGTGAAGGCGCAGGTGCGCTCGAGACAGTTTTCCAGTTCGCGGACGTTGCCCGGCCAGTCATAGGCCAGCATGGCTTTGACGGCTTCGTCGGTAAGGATTTTTTCCTGTCCGGAAGCGCGCGAGGTGCGCTCCATGAAATGAGCGATGAGCAGCGGGATATCCTCGCGGCGCTCGCGCAGTGGGGGGATGCGCAGGCTGAGCACGTTGAGGCGGAAATACAGGTCGCGGCGGAA
>JBAWCJ010000107.1:0-2326 GCA_049590215.1 Candidatus Sulfotelmatobacter sp.
TTCCACCGGCAACGCATTGTTGAATATGGAAGCGTCATGGTGGAAGAGGCTTGCCGCACCCGCGATTCGTGGCGCGCCGGCGAGCAGCGGGACATTGCTGCCGACATGATGCACCTGACGCTCAATGTGGTGGCGCGCACCTTGTTCGCCACGGATTTGCGCCAGGAAGTTTTCGAGCTGGCAGCCGCTATCAACCGCATCATGGGCCTCTACAATTTTCTGATCATGCTGCCGGCCGCGGAATGGCTGGTGCATTTGCGGCCTCCCGGTCTGGCTGCCTTCGTGCGGGCGCGGAAGCGGATTGACGCCGTGGTCTACCGCATGATCGACGCGCACCGCAAGACTGGACTCGATCGCGGCAGCCTGCTGGATCTGATGCTGGCGGCTTCGCCGGCGAACGACGTAGAGTCTCGGGAATCGTTGCGGGATCAAGTCATCACGATTTTTTTGGCGGGATACGAGACCGTCGCCAACGCGTTGTCGTGGACCTGGTATTTGCTCTCGCAGAAGCCGGATTGCGAACTGAGGTTTCACCAGGAAGTGGAAAGAGTGCTCCAGGGCCGGCTGCCAGCGGTCGGGGACGTCCCAAGACTGTGCTACACAGAGAACGTGATGGCGGAATCGCTGCGGCTGTATCCGCCGGCGTGGGCGATGGGACGGTATGCACGCAACGATTTTGCTCTGGGAGAATTCTTTCTGCCTGCGCGAACCACGGTGCTGATCAGCCAGTTCGTCACGCACCGCGATCCTCGATATTTTCCCGATCCGCTTCGGTTCGACCCCGATCGATTCTCAGCGGAAGGTAAGGCCCGGAGGGCGAAATTCACTTATTTTCCGTTTGGCGCCGGAGTGCGGCAGTGCATTGGCGAGTCGTTTGCCTGGATGGAAGGGGTGCTGGTCCTGGCCACGCTGGCGCAGAAATGGAAGTTACGATTGGTTCCGGGGCATCGGGTGGAGCCGCAACCGCTGATCACGCTCCGTCCGAAATATGGGATGCGGATGCTGGTTGAGCCCCGCTGAAGTTAGTTCTTCCCCGCTGCGTTTTTCGCGTCCGCGAGATACATATCGGCGACGTGTTCGGCGATGGTGCCGGGCTTCGCCTCTGCCAGATTCGCCAGCACGACGACCGTCAGTTGATCGTTTACGTAACGAGCGATCGCGGTCTTAAATCCCTGCCAGGAGCCGGTGTGGCTGACTACGTGGTGTCCGTGACGGTCCTCGATCTCCCAGCCGAAACCGTAGCCGGCGTTGTTGGGTTGGCCGTTCTTCAGCTTCGCGGGAGTCCACATCTGGTCGAGGCTTGAACGTTTCAGTAACTTTTCGGTGTAGAGCGCGGCGTCCCACTTGGCGAGATCGAGGACGGAGAAGTAGAGGCTGCCGTCGGCCGTGGTGTTGACCTTGGGCGCTACCCACTCCTGGTTTTTCAGTTCGCCCTTGAGTAGTCGATATCCGGCGGCGCGATTAGGAATAATATCGGCCTCGCTGATGATGCGCGTGGTCTGCATGTCGAGCGGATGGAAGATTCGCTGTTGCAGAAAGTCGCCGTAGAATTCTCCGGTTACGCGGTGGATCAGGATGCCGAGCGTCAGGTAGCCGAGATTGCTGTATTCCCATTTCGTGCCGGGAGGATAGGCCAAGGGAATGCCTTCCACAAGTTTCAGCATTTCCGGTTCCGTCCAGTCCTTGCGAAAGTTGAACGTTGCGGGATAGTCTCCGAAGCCGGCGGTGTGGCTTAGTAGCTCGCGCACCGTTACTTCTTTCCAAGTGGGTGGAGCGCTTGGAAAATATTTTGTTAGCGGGTCGTTGAGGCCTACCTTGCCCTCTTCGACCAGCATCATCACCGCGGTTGCGGTGAACTGCTTGCCAACCGAGCCCGACTGGAAGACGGTTTCTGGTTTGACCGGGACTTGCAGTTCGACATTGGCGAGGCCGAATCCCTCGGCCTGCACGATCTTGCCTCTGCGAGAGACTAGAAGCGCCACACCCGGAATGTGCTGGCGTTCCATCTCGCTGCGGACATAATTCGAGACGTCGTCCGAGACCCCGTTCGAAACATGAGCGGAGATAACGGGAGCCGCTTGCGCACGGGAAATCGACGGAGGGATGAGCGACAAGGCGAACAGGGAAATCACAGCCGTACGCCAAGTCGTCCGGTGACGGAGGTGAGCGAGAGAGCGTCTTGTCATGGGTGAATGTTGAAAGGAATGGAGGCGCGGGTCGGAATCGAACCGACGCATAAAGGTTTTGCAGACCTCTCCCTTACCACTTGGGTACCGCGCCCCTGCTCAATACGTTAGCGTTCCGAGCGGAAAAAGTCTATCCGCGA
>JBAWCJ010000108.1:0-2568 GCA_049590215.1 Candidatus Sulfotelmatobacter sp.
GGCGAAATTGGTAGATCGCGAAGAACGGGTTGAGAAGCTCAACATCCGCGACCTTGATCTCGGCGAACGTGAACGCTTTTCAAAACAGTGGGAGTCTGTACAGTCGCGATTTGTTGATTCCCCGAAGGGAGCAGTCGCCGAGGCAGATGACCTTGTGTCCTCTGTCATGAAGGCTCGCGGTTATCCCGTATCCGATTTCGATCAACGTGCCGCCGACATTTCCGTGGACCATCCCCGAGTGGTGGAGAACTACCGGTCCGCGCATGGAATCGCGTTGCGGGTTGGAAAAGACCAAGCAACGACAGAAGACCTGCGCACGGCGATGATTCACTACCGCTCTTTATTTGAGGAACTGGTGCAGGTACCAACCGTTATTGAAAGAAAAGAAGTGGCGTAAAAGTAAGGTTGTCCCGCCGCCTCGATACGGTGAGACTCTGATTTAACAATCGAAAAGGGAGAACGATGATGACGACCAACGAACAGAAGAAGTGCGCACATCTGCCATGCCGATGCATGACGCAGGAAGGCGAGAAGTACTGCGGTCAAGCCTGCAAGGAAGCGGGATCCAAGGAAGTAGAAATTGCATGCCAGTGTGACCATGGGCCCTGCCCGCTCACTGCGTGAAGCCACGCACCGTTCGTGCGGAGGCAGGTTCGGATCGACCGAGTGAGTCCTCGATATGAAGACGCGTCGCAGTATGCTCGTGTTAATCGCGGCCTTACCGTTTGCTTTTCTGCCGACGCTTGCCGACGCGCAGCTACTGGCTGATCCAGGGAATTCTTCCGGGATTGTTGCCGGCACCGCGACGCTGCCGAACTTGTCGTACACGCGTCCGACAGGCAAAGCGAAACTCCACAACTACGTGTTCGACGCGTTTGGCCCATATCCTATCGCAGGCGCCGGATTGGCAGCCGGCATTAACCAGGCATACAACACCCCACCGGAGTGGAAGCAAGGTGCCGCTGGTTACGGCAGGCGCTTTGCTTCCGATTTCGGCATCGCGGCGGTAAGCACTACGGCGCGCTATGGACTGGCGCAGGCCCTCAAAGAAGACACTTTGTACTACCGCTGTGAATGCAAAGGCGTGTTTCCACGACTGAAACACGCAGTGATTTCCACCTTGACCGCACGACGCGGCGAAGATGGTCACCGCGTCTTTTCTTTTCCGGCGCTCGTTGCTCCTTATGCCGGATCGATGACTGCCGTTTACGCGTGGTATCCCGGCCGCTACAACGGCAAGGATGCGCTCCGCATGGGCAACTACACGATGCTGGGATATGCGGGCGCCAACATCGGATTGGAGTTCATCTACAGCGGCCCCCACTCCTTGCTCTCTCGCATGCACCTCAACAATGGGCGCGCGGCGCCAAATCCAGGTGCAAACCCATGATCGACCGTACACTCAATGCGCCCGCGAATGCCGTTGGTCTCCTCACGGGCCCGTCGATTGTGCTGGCGCCTTCTACTGTTCCGGCCAATGGGCTGATCAACCAGTTGTTGGAATGGTTCGGCGATCTCGGAATATTTTTCTGGCGAGTGGTGCGGGCTGCGGTGACGCCGCCATTCGAATTCCGCGAATTGTTTCGCCAACTCGACGAGATCGGATCGAAGTCTCTGCCGCTGGTCGCCTTGGCCGGCGCCGCCACCGGCATTGTCCTCTCGATGGAAGCTCGTTACAGCCTTACTCGATTCGGCGGTAAATCACTGCTTCCCGCCGCCATTGTGTTCTCCATTATCCATGAGACTGGCCCAATCATTACCGGTCTGGTAGTGAGCGGCCGAGTGGGTGCTGGCATTGGTGCCGAACTGGCGTCGATGAAAGTGACCGAGCAGATCGACGCTATCGAGTCATCTGCGGTAAATCCTTATCGGCTCCTGGCCGCGACCCGCATCCTGGCCTGCATCCTGATGCTGCCTTTGCTGACCCTCGCTGCCGACGCCTCCGGCCTGATCATGGGCTGGCTTGCGCAGGCATTGGCTGAGCCGCTCTCGTTTCATCAGTTCATCAGTAGTGGCTTTAAGGGCGCTGGGTTCAGCGACTTCCTCCCCCCCACGTTCAAGACGATGGTGTTTGGCCTGATCATTGGGCTGATCGCGTGTTTTCAGGGAATGCGAACCCAGGGAGGAGCCGCGGGCGTGGGCCGTGCGGCGACCAGTTCGGTGGTGTTGTCGTCGCTCTTCGTGATCATGGCGGATGTTGTGCTGGTAAAAATCATTCTCATATTTTTCCCGTGATTGTTGATTGAGGGCGATTTTCGCTTCGTCAAACAAGTATGGAAACAATCGATCAAGTCGCGATCAAGCAAGATACGGCCGAGAAGGACGGCAGTGCGCCGGTTGTGGCTGTCGAGGACTTGCATAAATCCTTCGGAAGCCAAAATGTTCTGAACGGGGTCAGCCTCGCCGTGGGCCGCGGCGAGACCCTGGCCGTGCTCGGGCGTAGTGGCACCGGCAAGAGCGTGTTGCTAAGGCTGATCATTGGCCTCGAAGAGCCCGACTCGGGGTCGGTTCGCATTCATGGTCAAGACATCGCTGGCTTGGCTCTTGACCAGATGGGCGAAGTCAGGA
>JBAWCJ010000109.1:0-3518 GCA_049590215.1 Candidatus Sulfotelmatobacter sp.
TTCGCCGTAATTCTCTGCGAAGTGGCCGCCAAGTATCTGCCCTCAGGCGTGACCCACGCGGATGCCCGCATCTTTCTTCTCACTCTGCGCGTCGACGAACTGGCGCTAGCCCAGGCCTGCGCGGCCGGCAACAATTTCGCGTGGGAACTTTTCCTCACCCGCTATCGCGAAAAGCTCTATCAGTCGGCGCTGCGTATTGCGCGCGAAGACTCAGCCGCCCGCGACCTGGCCGACAGTCTCTATGCCGAGCTCTATGGAACCTCTACCCGCCACGGCGAGCGCCTTTCGAAGCTGGCCTCATTCACTGGCCGCGGATCGCTCGAAGGCTGGCTCCGCACCGTGCTGGCGCAGGAATTCGTAAATCGCTACCGCCGCACCAAACGTGAGATCAGCCTCGACGAAGAGGGCGAAGACGGGGCGCAGTTCGCCGCGCCCCAGCCGGAGCCGCTACCTTCCGCCGACTCCCGCCTGGAATCTGCCACCGACGCGGCCCTGGCTGCGCTCGACCCTGAAGACCGCATGGTGCTGGCGGCTTATTATCTCGACGGACGCACCCTGGCCGAGATCGCCCGCATGCTGGGCGTGCACGAGTCCACCATAAGCCGCAAAGTGGACAAACTGGCTAAGTCGTTGCGCAAGAAAATCCTGGCGGGCATGATGCAGCAGGGCATGTCCCGCCGCCAGGCCGAAGAAGCGCTCGAAATGGACGTCCGCGACCTGCAGGTAGATATTCGCCGCAGTCTCGCGCAAGATTCCCCGGCACGAGCGTTCTCAGAGAAGAAAGTGCAAGTCAGAACCCGCGAAGGTTCCGGATAGGCCTCGAGAAGGTTTTGAGAGGGCGCGGCTTTCAACCGCGCCGACTACAAATGGAAAGCCTTCCAAAATTCGTGGTCAAGCGGTTGCAGTCGCCCGTTGCGGACTCGCACCCCGACGCCGATCTGCTCACGGCTTTCGCCGAGCACTCTCTCGCCGGTGCTGAACGGGACGATCTGGTTGAGCACCTGGCGCGCTGCGGCGATTGCCGCGAAGTAGTCTCGCTAACCCTGGCACCGCAACTTGATGTGCAGCTGGCGTCGCACAGCAGCCAAACCTGGTTCCGCTGGCCGCTACTTCGCGGGTCAGCCTGGCACTGGACCGCAGTCGCAGCGGGCGTGGTGCTGATCGCTTCGATCGGAGTGATGCAATTCCGTCGGCAGCAGGGCAGCGAAGTGGCGTCGAATGTCTCCCATGCGGAACCGGCGGTTTCCGCTCCTGTCCCAAGGATGAAGCAGTCTTCTCCGGATGCCGCTGTTGAAAATCGGACGCAGAAAGAAGCTCTGGCGACTCCCCGCGTTCAAAACACGGAAGATGAGAACAAGAGTGCCCGGTCTGCCGCCAGCCAGAATCCAACTCCAGCCCCGCAGACAGTTGAGTCCTCGGAGGCCGTGGCACAAAGCCAGATACAAGACCAGCTCATCCAGAATAAAGTCGCGGAGCAGTCCCCCGCCTATGCGAATCGCGTAGACAAGGCAAAGCCTGCGTTGCAGCAAGGTTCGCCTGCTATGGCGCCCGCGCCTTCGTTGCACACCGATCCGACTCTCCTGAAAGGCCCTCCGGCGCCCCGCTGGATCATCAGCGCCAGCGGCGCGTTGCAGCGGTCGTTTGATGGCGGCAAAACCTGGCTGGATGTCGACGTTACGGTTGCGACTGCCGAAGCACAGCCCGAAGCCCCTGCCGAGGGGAAGAAGCAATCCGACTTTAAGGCAAAGCAGTCATCTCCGGTCGCGCCCCCAGTCTTTGGCGCCCTTTCCGTATCCTCCAACGCCGCCGAAGTCTGGGCCGGTGGTTCCAGTGGAACGCTCTATCACACCGTCGATGCCGGCAACAGCTGGACCCGAGTGCTACCGTTCGCCGCCGGCCGCTGGCTCACTGGCGACATTCTCAGTGTTCAATTCTCCGACCCGCGGAACGGAACCGTCACCACCTCAACCGCCGAAGTCTGGACCACGCCCGATGACGGCCAAACCTGGCAGAAGCAACCATAATTTCCGGTCAGCCCCGCGCTGTGTCATCCTGAGCGAAAGTTGTGCTTCGCGGACGCGAAGTACAACTGCAGTCGAAGGACCCCATGCTCGCGTGCAGTGCCGTCGGCCTCGCATGGAGTTTCCACGACGCCCCGGCCTCTGTCTTGTGCCGTGGGTTCAGATCCGACTGACGCACCGATTCAGCACCCTCCCAAACCCGGCAAAATCCCGTTACCAAAGTGACGTTTACACTAATTCGGTAGTTCACTACTATCCATTTCGTGGTTTGGCAGTTCTGGGGGAGGGCTGCCGAGGCGTCCTGAACTGAAAAGTTCGGGGCGCTTTTTTTTTTGCTCGCGGCTGGCTGCGGAAAAAACTCTGATTCGAGCGAGTTCGGGAAGGGCACGACGTTCAGTCGTCCCATTAAGTCGTCTAGAATGCTCCGCGCTTCAGCGCCCGAGATCCAGCTTTCCCCTGCCGAGCGGTTTTTTCCGCTAGGACTGCCGGGGGTAATGTGGAGACAACTACTTCGAACACCCCGCGCAATACCCGCCAATCTCCAACCTCGACACCACAATCCGGAACCGGCAGTCCTTCTCCACCTGCCCCTTCAGCTTCTCAAAAATATCGCTGACGAATTCCATAATCTTGCCGCAACGCAGGCAGGCCATATGGATGTGGTCCCGGTTCAACTTGCGCTCGTAGTAGTGGCCCTCGCCGTGGATGTGCATCAGGTCGAGTTCGTCGATCAGGCCTTGCCGCTTGAGTAGCTTCAGCGTGCGGTAAACCGTGCTGCGATCCACGCTCGCGTCAAGCTTTTGCGCTTTGCGCAAAAGCTGCGCCGCATCCAGATGTTTGGTGGCGGTTTCCATCACCTGCAGAATGGCGCGGCGCTGTCCCGTCATGCGGATTCCGCGGTCGGCTAAATGGGACTGCAGCCGCCCCGGGATTTCAGTTTGCGGTAATGGCATTCGACCCTCCTGATGCCGTCGCAACTGGTCGCAACCACGCTGCGACGAATTCTTTCGCCCGCGCTTGACGGAATGCGGGGATATCCCTCAGACTCAAGACTGTAGTTCAGATGCGACTCGTTTGCAACTAGCCTGACTCCGAATTCATCCCTTATGACCCGGAAGCCTCACAACCGAGGATTGATATCAGTCCTAGATGCGACCGATTCGCAACTGCCTGATTCCCAACCCGGGGCGACCCGCACTTCCCGATCCCGGTTCCCATTCCTAACCACCATGCAACGCCTTGCCGCCCGCTCTCTGGGCTGTCTTGGCCTCTTACTTTCCCTGCTGGTAGTAGCTTGGGCCGGCGTCGGCGGCAGCATCTCCGGCACGGTCAAAGATCCCTCCGGCGCCGCCATCGCCAACGCTTCCGTTACCCTGATCAACTCCGCCACCAGCGTTCGGCAATCCGCCACCGCCGACGGCCGCGGCTCCTACACTTTTCCTGTCCTTCCCGTCGGCAATTATGTTCTCGAAGTCAACCAGCCCGGCTTCAAACCCT
>JBAWCJ010000110.1:0-1686 GCA_049590215.1 Candidatus Sulfotelmatobacter sp.
TTCTTAAGCCAATCCTCGGCCTGCATGGTGGACTCGAAGCGGGACTTGAAGTTGTTCTCGGTATAGTCCTCCATGAGCTTATTCACGACGTTGGCGGCTAATTGCCGGTCGGGACTGGTGTAGTGCACCTCGATAATTTTGGTGTTAGGGGCCAGCGTAACCTTCAGATTGCCCCGGAAATTACCCAAGAGAGCAGAAGTCCGGCTGGGGTCGGCCTGCAACGGATCGGGCGCAAGATCAAGCGATGAGGACGAAGGTGCTGCTTTTCCGCCGAACTCGGGCCGGCGGTCGAGACCCAGATCCTTCACAACCTGCAGGGCCAGAAGATCGCTCTGCAGAATCTTGACTTCGGTTTCGAGGTCGGTTGGATCGTAGTAGTCGATGTTGAAGGTGGGGGAATTATTGAAGTTGCCCAGGCTGGAATCCGGCTTGTTGATGGCAATGCTGCCACTCGCCTCATACACCGGCGTCATCTTGAGGCTGGCGATTGCGACCACAGAAAAAACAGTGAACAGACAAGCGAGGACCGTCCACTTCCGTTTCAGCAAAACACGAAGATAGTCCCGGATGACCGATTCCTGAGAAGCCAGTTCCGGGTAAACCCGCGGGCCGCTCATCCTTCCAAAGTCCGCGGGTTGCATCTCGCGAACAATCGAACTATTGGCCTGCACCAGCGGTCCGGAATCCATGAATTCTCCTCATCAAGTCTTCAAAGCCTTTTCTGGCCTGGAGTCGCCAGTCAGGCGCACTCGTTACCTCGAGGAAGCCTGCCGCTGGCTGGTTCATCGACGGGGACTTTCTCATTCTCATGTATCGGGTTCGCCGATAATTCTAGCATTGCCGGGCGAGAAACCATTCACCAATCTGGAAGCCAGGTGCTTTTGGTATAAGCGTTTGCTGCGATGAAGCACGGCTGGACACTGGACGATTGCTGAAATGCTATTCTGTTGCCGAGCATGCGGCTGGTTAGTCCATTCTTGAAGCACGCGGTATATCCGGCTTTACATCAAATCGGATGGCTCGATCACATAACGCCGCCCGGCGGCTATGCGGTCGTGAATTACCACGGAGTCGTTCCCTCCGATCATTCCGTCGCGGAAGTTTTTCTCGACGGAAATCTGGTGCAACCGGAGATGTTTCGACGGCAACTGCAATTCCTCAAAGCCCACTACCATGTGATTCACCCAGAGGACTTTCGGGCCTGGATCGAGCAAGGCAAGCAACTTCCTCCCCGAGCTGTTCTGGTCACCTGCGACGACGGCCTGCTGAACACGTTGACCGACATGCTTCCCGTGCTGAAAAGTGAAAGCGTCCCGTGCCTTTTCTTCGTGACCGGAGCTTCGTGCAGCGGCCAGCCAGGCATGCTCTGGTACGAGGAGCTTTACCACTTAATGCACGCCAGGCCGCTCGATGGACCAGGGTTGCAGCTTCCTGCCGAAGAAGCCACCGAACCTTCACGGGATTTTCAAGCCCAGTGGTGGAGTACGGTGAGAAGTGCCTCGCGATTGGATGCGAGAGCCCGCACGGATTGGATGGACCTCGTGCGCAAGCACTGCGGCGGAACGCAGGGACTTTCTGCTGCACTCCGTTCCGAGAAACGATGGCGCCTGGCGAATATTACTGAACTGAGGGCGCTCGCTGAGGCTGGAATGACCATCGGGGCGCACACGCTATCGCATCCCATCC
>JBAWCJ010000111.1:0-2804 GCA_049590215.1 Candidatus Sulfotelmatobacter sp.
TGGAGATGATGTGTTCAGGAACGGCGAGCTTGCCGATGTCATGCAGAACGGCTGCAGCCCGCAGAGCTTCGGTTTCGTCTTCGGTCAAACCAAGTTCCCGCGCAAGTTCCATGGCATAGATGCGAACTCGCTGCAGGTGCTCGCCGGTGGTTTGATCCTTGGCCTCGATGGCCAGGGCAAGAGCTTCGATGGTTCGCAAATGGAGGTTCGAAACTTTTTCCGCGTGCTCTCTTTCCGCATCCAGCTTGGCCAGGTAGAGGCGATAGGAGCGGTACAACAGGTAGATCGGCGGCAGAACCAGCAGAGAAGCTTGCCATCCGATGTGCAGGTTCAGGAAGCTCACTAAACCCGCGATGGCTGCTCCCACCAGGTAGTAAGGAAATAACCATAGATAGCTTTCCCTCCAGACCTTCGGAACCGGCTTCGCTTCCGTCAGGCCGATGATGATGGACATCGCGGCGGTGCCCGAGAGAAAGATCGTGATCGCGGCCACCAGCAAGGCGAGCGGTCCGGGACCGTGCAGAACATGGATGGAAACGAGTTGGTATGCGCCGTAGGCAGCCGCGCTGCACACCGTGACGTGCGATAGATTGAACACCAGTTGTATCGGCTTCGCCTTCCGCGCCGGGCGCCAATAGAACTGCGCCAGCGTGCTCACCAGACCAATCAGCAAGGTCTCCGGCAAGCTCATTTCCAGAATGCCGATCAGCGTGAACAGGAAGTTCATCGAAAGCGTGCCTTCGATGCCGGGCAGAGTTACTTTGAATGAAGACGCGAGAAGAGCTGCGGCCAGGTAGCAGACGAACTTGACGGGGTCAGTGGACTGCCAGTGAAAAAACGCGAAAGTGAAGCAGGCGAGGGCCGCGATCGCCATTCCGGCGATAAACGCACGTGCGCCAATTTGGCGTGCCCATGACATTTTGGGGAGTCCCTTTAGATTCTTGCCGAAATGCGAATCAATGTCCGCCCAAAACCGTACCCACGGGTTACCACGGTGTTCTTCAATCCAGTCAGTGAGTTGCGTCGTGTTCTCCGGGATTCTCAGGGGCTCATAATCCCGGGCAAAAACACGGTCGAGGACGCAAGTTGTCTGGCTTGATGGGACAAGTTGTCCTCTCACCAGCGCCGGGGGACAAGCTGTCCCGCAGACCTCCAGCCTAGGTCCACTAACTCATTGATTTGGAACGACGATCCCCGGCTGCTTTGGCCCTACGACTGCACTTCAACCTGCGGAGGGCGGCGGTGTCGCTGCCCTGAGGGGATATGAAAAGACTTCTCGTTCTATTGCTGATCGTCACGGGAACGCTGGCGTATGCCCAGAACCCGAAACTGTCGCCTGAATTGCAAGACTATACGGGAACTCAGCCCGTGCAGGTCATCGTGCAGTATGCGCCGGGAACGCAGGTGACTTGCACCGGGTTGCTTGGCCTTCTGGATTGCCTGGTGAACGACGTATTGAATCTTGGAGGCAAGATTGTAGGCGAGCTGCCGCTGATCAACGGCCTTGTGGCGCAGCTTGATGGCAACGGCATCCAGAGCCTCTCCAATCACTCGAACGTCGTCTACATTAGTTCCGACCGGCCACTGCAGTCATCACTGAGCAACGCTGCGTACGCCGTGAATGCGCCGTTCGCGTGGCAATCGAATTATGTCGGGACCGGCGTGGGCGTGGCGCTGATCGACAGCGGCGTGAACAGTCACCCGGATCTCGATCTGGGGATCCTTCCGCTGTCGAGGGTTGTGTACCAGCAGTCCTTCGTCCCGGGAAACTCGAGCGCTAAGGATCAATATGGTCACGGCACGCACGTCGCAGGCCTGATCGCAGGAGACGGTCTCAGTTCCACCGGCCCTGCCTACAGCAAGACTTTCAAAGGCATCGCGCCCGGCGCAAGCATCATCAATCTGCGAGTCCTCGACCAGAACGGCGCCGGCACCGACAGCGAGGTGATCGCTGCCATCAACCAGGCGATCTCTCTGAAATCTACTTACAACATCCGCGTGATCAACCTTTCGTTGGGCCGCGCCGTGTACGAAACTTACAAACTCGATCCGCTGTGCCAGGCGGTCGAGCAGGCCTGGAAAAATGGAATCGTAGTGGTCGTGGCCGCCGGCAATAATGGCCGCTACCAGCCCACCGACGGTTATGCCAGCGTCACTTCGCCGGGCAACGATCCTTATGTGATCACCGTAGGCGCGATGAAGCCCATGGGCACGCCGACGCGAGTTGACGACCAAATCGCCAGCTACAGCTCGAAAGGCCCGACCGTTGTAGACGCCTTTGTGAAGCCTGACCTCGTCGCGCCCGGCAATATGCTGACCTCGCTCGAGGCGCAGAATTCAACTCTCTATAATGAGCTTCCCGGCAACCAAGTTCCTTTCAGCTACTACGTGAAAGGCGGAAGCAGCGCAATCTCTTCCAGCTACTTCACTTTGAGTGGAACCAGCATGGCTACGGGAATTGTCAGCGGAGTCGTTGCTGATCTGTTGCAGAAGAGTCCCAGGCTCACTCCGGACCAGGTGAAGGCTCGCCTGATGCTGACGGCATATAAAACCTTCCCGCAATACAGCAGCACGACCGATCCCACCACTGGGATTACTTACACCGATCAGTACGACGTCTTCACCATCGGCGCCGGCTACGTGGATGCCGAGGCCGCTCTGAGCAGCAATGCCGTGGCGCAGGGCACGGCAATGTCGCCGGTGACCACATTTAATTCGAGCACCGACCAGGTCACCATGACCGCAGATCCTTCGGCGGTATGGAACACGTCGTCGACATGGTCCTACACGAACGTTTGGGGCGC
>JBAWCJ010000112.1:0-1795 GCA_049590215.1 Candidatus Sulfotelmatobacter sp.
TGGCAGATCGCCTACCGCGGCAAGGAACGCACCTACGACTTCCAGGGCACGGTCGCCGACGAGTACCCGCTCGAACACAACCAGCCGGATATCGATGATCCCGGTACCGGCTTTCTCTGGGACAACGTCGCCCGCCATGGTCTGAGCTATCGCGACTATGGCGAATTCGTGAATGCCATGTGGTGCAATAAACCCCGCAAGGCGGCAAGCCCGAAGCAGGGAACTCCTTCGGCGCAGCAAACCACATGCCCGCGCACCGAACTTCACCAGGGAGATCCTCTGCCGCCCAATGTCGGCGACCCTCATGCCGGTCCGAGTCCGTTCCCATGGACGGTGCCGTTGTTCGAGGGCGTCAAGGCCACGAAGGCGGTGCTGCGCGATCACTTCGATCCGCTGTTTCCAGATTTCAACACGGATTATCCCGACCAGCTTCGCGCCGATGAATTCCTCAACGAGTTCGAAGCGTATTCCCGCGCTCGCCGGGAAAACGAAAGCGCCGAGTTTCAGCTCCCGGCATTCATCCTGCTCTATCTCCCCGACGACCACACCGGCGGCACGCGGCCCGAGCGACCGCGCCCGGCGGCCTCGGTGGCCGACAATGATCTTGCCCTGGGACGCGTCGTCGATGCCGTTTCCCACAGCCCATACTGGGACGACACTGCCATCTTCGTCCTCGAAGACGACGCGCAAGACGGCGGCGACCACGTCGACGCACACCGCTCGATCGCCTTTGTCGTCAGCAAGTATTCGCCGGGAACCGCGGCCGAGCCTTACCTCGAGCACCGCTTCTACACCACGGTCAACATGATTCACACCATGGAAATGCTGTTAGGCCTCCCGCCGATGAACCAGAACGACGCCTACGCTCCGGCAATGGGACGAATGTTCTCCGGCGCTGGCGACCAGCCTGCCTTCAAAGCGGATTATCGTAACCTGAAGAACGGTCTGATCTACGAGACCAACCGACGCGACGCGCGCGGTGCGAGCGAATCGTCGAAGATGGATTTCTCCCGTCCCGACGCCGCCGGAGCTGCAGCTCTGAACCAGGTTCTCTGGCAGGATCAGAAAGGGGATGCGCCCGTGCCAACACCCAGGCACGCAGTGTTTCCAGGGAATTAGACTGAAGTCGCGCCCTGCGATTCCCAACCGCTCGCCGACCCGGAACGGGAAAATAAAACTGCATCTCCAAATCGGGACTCCCGCCCGCTTGTGAACTAATTTAAATTCTTGCCGATAGATTGGAATGAGCGCAGTTTATGCCCGAGTTCCGCATGCCCGTGATGACTCTGGTGGAGGCGTCGTGGGAAGACCCGAGTGGAGCATCGAGGACCGCTGCCGCGCGCATGGAAGACCGGTCCACCGGAGGCGCATGTATACGGATCAAGACAGCAATCGGAGTGGGATCAAAGGTGCGAATTCAGTGGCGCTTCGAGCAGTTTTCCGGCACCGCCAAATACTGCCGCAGCGAGGGGAGGGAATACCTGGTGGGGATTCAGCGCGACACCACGGAGAATCCGATCGCCAGCCCGCCTGTCCCTGCGGATGTCCCAGCGCAGAAGAGCATGGCAGCGAATGTTGCCGCAGCTTCTACAGTCAAAACCGAAAATCTGCCGACGCGGCAAGAGAGCAAGCTCAACGAGATTCGCCCAGCCTCGCCGAAAGCAGAAAATCTGCCGCCAGCGCTCACTGCAAGCCCTGCGGGCGCAATGCTTGCAACGGTTCCGCACGGCGGTGGTTACGAAATGGACGAAGGCGAAAGGCGCCGCATTTCACGGCTCGACGAATTCAATGCGCT
>JBAWCJ010000113.1:0-3710 GCA_049590215.1 Candidatus Sulfotelmatobacter sp.
CAAACCGCTGCAAATTTTCTCGACCGTCGGAGATTCTCTCCTGGCCCAGCCGCTCAACCTGTCCGACGCAAACTTGCTCGCGATCTCGCGCACCGGCGAACTGGCTGTGGCGCTCCACGGAGCTCACATGGCGCACTTGGAGACGGTCGGTGGCACACTTGCTCGAACGCCCCTTGCCGGGGGTTCTCCTCGAGAAGTCCTCGAAGACGTTCCGTGGGCAGACTGGGATGCAAACGGCGAACTTGCTGTGGTCCACCATGCAAAGGATGTTGACCGAATCGAGTATCCGATCGGTCATGTTCTATACCAAAGCAAGGGATGGATCAGTCACCTTCGTTTTTCTCCGCGATCAGACAAGATCGCATTCATGGATCACCCTTCATTGTGGGATGACCGCGGGTCGGTTTGCCTGGTCGACCATGGCGGCCATGTGACGGTCCTTACACCCGAGTGGGAATCTGAGGATGGATTGGCGTGGGGTCCAGATGGAAAAGAGATCTGGTTCACAGCCGTCGAGAAAGGGCTCAATCGCGACCTTCACGCCGTGAACCTTTCCGGGCGAGTCAGAAAAATTCTGGATCTTCCAGAAGGAATGAGCTTGGAGGACGTGGCGCCCGACGGTCGAGTTCTGGTGAGCCTCGACAGTGAGCGTGTTGCCATGGCCACCGCCGCAAGGGACGGCAGGAGCGTTGATCTTTCCTGGCACGATTGGGACATCGCCAAAGACATTTCACGCGACGGGCAGTGGGTCTTGTTCGAAGATTCCAGCGAGGCTGCCGGGGCCCACTATTCTCTTGCCATTCGTAAAATCGACGGCATGCCGCCCGTGCAACTGGGTGAAGGAAGCTCGGGTGGACTCTCGCCGGATGGCAAATGGGCGATTTCCATTCTCCCCGGTAGCCCAGGACAGGTGAAGCTCGTTCCCGTCGGCCCCGGTCAGCCTCGCATGGTCACGACACCAGGGCTGGAGAACATTCAAAACGGCTCGGCGCATTTCCTCGCAGACGGAAAACGCATCACCCTCGACGCCAGCGAACCTGGTCACCGTGTGCGCACCTATCTGGTTGACCTTGAGGGAGGAAAGCCGAAACCAATCACGCCTGAAGGGATCACCGGCGGCCTGGTTTCACCGGACGGACGGTACATTTTTCGAGTCGATGAAGCCGAAGGAGTCGCGGTGTATCCGACCGCCGGAGGTGCACCCCGCACCATCCCCGATCTTGAACCGGGTTTTGTTCCAATCCAGTGGTCCGAGGACAGCCGTTCGGTTTACGCCTATCTTGGCGGCGAGGTCCCGACCAAGGTTTACAGGGTTGATTTGGTCACTGGCAAAAAAACCCTCATCCAGGAATTGCAGCCCCCAACAAATGCTGGTGTGGCGAATATTGCCCCAGTGGTTGTGACCCGCGATGGTTCGCGCTTCGCTTACAGCTACTACCAGGTCTCCTCGGTTCTTTATCTGATTTCGGGTTTGCGCTAGACCAGCGAGTCCGTCACCCATCCGCGTCTACTCAAGCGGTCCCGAAAAATCTGCCGGTACGTAATGGAAGAAAATGGAAGTCGACGTATGTCCCTCGGCCAGGACATCGCGATAGTGAGGCACCTTCGTTCCCCGGTACACCAACCCGTCACCCAACACCTGATAAACCGTGACCGTGCCTTCAGCAGTATCGAGGCGTATGGGCCACGAGGTCGCGAGCTCGGGCTCGGGAGAAAAATCCAAGCATAGTGTAACGCTGAACTCGCACTGCTCCCGGTCAATGTGCTTTTTCAAGTCGGCGCCGCTCAAATAAGATGCGAGATAAACATAAGAAGGCTTGATTGCTTCGCCGACGACGGCACTCACAGCGTTCGTAATCTGGTGATGGTAAAAGCGCGCCACACCGTCATTGTGAGCCGCGTATCGTCGCGCACTCTGCACGTCGCCGAGTGATACTGCTCCGCAGCGGATCGCACGCCGGTAGTAACGGCGCAGTGCCGCAAGATTGAAAGGATGAATCAAGTTGCCCAGAGGAATGTATCCTCTCTCTCGAAACTGTTGCGCGCTTTTCTTTATGACTTCAGTCCACTCCGCAAGACGCCGGTCAACGTGGTTCTCCGGCGTCAGAATGCCGGCGCCAGCCAACACGGAGAGAGCGTCTCTGGGAACAGTGGCCGGAACGGGCGTTCCTGGCCGAAGACTCGCAACCACCGCCTCCAGCCGCGGCCCGAGCCAAAACGGCTGCAAAGAATTCGTTGCCAGGTCGCGCACCCAGGCCATCGTTCCCTGCAGGTAGAAATCCTTCAGGAAATCCCGATGCAGTTCGAGTTCCTCCGGCACCCGCCCAGCGGGCAACACCGAGCATTGTGGATTTAGAAATAAATCTTCATGAGACAGCTTCTGCCACCAGCCTTGCGACTCGAGCCCGCCATGCGGAATCAAATGCAGCGGCAGTTCGTCGAGCAGACAATGGAATTGCCCGGGGGGCAGTGTCGCGCTATGTCTTTGCCGCGATCCCACCCCCAACAGGCCAGTAATCCATTCCAGCCACGCCGTGTCTTTTACTTGTGAAGCCATCCGTTTAGTGTAAACCGGCTGTCCGCGAACGCTCTTGAGCGGCATTCTACGGGAGTGATTTCGTGCAACAGCGAGCAGGGGAAAAACACGATCTGGTTCTGCTGCGGCACAACGGTCTGATACGTCCCCGAACTGACTTGCAGCCGGCCTTTCCCGTGCGAATCGTGGAGCCGCAACTCCCCACCCTTAAACTGCCGCGGTTCGCTGTGAAAAAAGTAAACGAACGTGATCCGCCGGGACGCGATGATTTCTTCCGAGTCATCGCTATGCGCACGGAAAAAGTCCCCGTCGTTGCTGGCTGTAATCTGAGCCTCAACCTGTGAGACCGGGAACTGCTCGATCCCAAGTTGATCCAGCACTCTCGGCAACACGCCGCGGATTCGGTCAAGAATGATTTCCTCATGCTTCCCCAAATCCATCAGCACCCGCGAGCGGCGATGGTCGGAATCGATCATTCCGGGCTCTCCGCTGGGCGAGACCAGCTCGCTGCTCTGGAACTCCGCCTCGCGCTGCAACGTATACGCGATAAGTTCCTCAAGCTCTTGCGGAGCCAGGAACTCATCCAGCACGACGCACTGCGCTCGAACCATCTCCGGTGAATCCAAAACACCCACGCTGCCGCCGGAATTAACTTGGCTCTGCTCTCCAGCCAACTGCACAGGCACACTCAATGGCCGCGGATCGTGTTGCGGGTGGAGTGCGTTCGGAGGTTGCGGTGCCTTAGGTCCAGGCGACGGCGCAGGGTTCGGAGGTTGCGGTGCCTTAGGCCCAGGCGACGGCGCAGGGTTCGGCGGCTGCGGCGCCTTCGGTCCAGGCGGGGGAGTAGGGTTCGGCGGCTGCGGCGCGCCTGCCCGAACCGTGGTGGCAAACATTGTCTCCTCGGTTCCCGCGGGCATTCCCGAGCGCGCCAGGATTTGCTCCACAATGCTGCTACCCAACAGCGTAAAGGCGCGCTGTGCTACCGTTTCGCCCACTGCGCGCGCAATGGCTGCGCTTACAGACGACTGAGTCTGTAGGTCACTGCTCGAAACTGCCCTGGAGTTTTGCAGGAGGCTCATCAGCAACTCCCGCTCTTGCGGGCTGAGAATGCGTTCATCCCGCATCAACGTTTCAGAAAAGGAATCGAGAATCTGCTTCGCCGTCATCAGGCACA
>JBAWCJ010000114.1:0-11081 GCA_049590215.1 Candidatus Sulfotelmatobacter sp.
GGGGCTGCGACTGATTCCAGGGGATGTTGCCGGTCATCGGATTAGGCAGCGGGTGGATGTTGTGCGTGGTCTGATCGCTGGTGATCACTTTGAATTGCTCGTTCACATCCATCGCCAAGACGTGAGGCGTGTACATACAATTCTTTTGATCGAACACCGGGACAGCGGTCGTTACTGTCGCGGGGCCGCTCCAGTCAGAGATGTAAAGAACCACATTCTCCAATCCATCACCGGAACCAACCTCTACAGTTTGCAAATGAGCCGGCGAGCCCGCATTGGCTTTGACGCAATAGGGGTCCTTCGACATGTCGATGCCCCTCATGTGCGGAGCGGTGCCGCTGAGTTTTACCGTTCCGGTAATCTTGCCTTCTCCGGCCGCGTTGACCTTCTGGTCTAAAATCAGCGCTGCACAGCATACTAAAACTATCAGCGATAGTACAACGGCGGGATTCTGCCGATTCCTCATAGAAAAACCTCCTGTAAAAACCTTGGCGGCGATGCCGCTACTGTTGTCCTGCCGGGGCGTTAGGATTCACTGGCTTGAGGCCAAGTGTCTTGGCCAGCTCTTTTTCTTTGCTCTTCTGAGCCATAAACGTTCGCAGGTAGAAAACCAAGTCCCAGGCCTCGTCGGGCTTGATGTTGTCGGCAAATGATGGCATCGGAGTGCCGTCCAGTCCGGTCATGAAGATCCGGTAAATATCCTGATCGGTGTCGCCGCACTTCGGCCGGGACCCGTCGGTGAAGTTGAAAGGAGCGATCGGACGGCCCTGATCATCAGTGAGAGTGGAAGCGGATGGACCGTTGGCCATACCTTGGACGCCGTGACACTTCCAGCACTGGACGCGAGCGAACACATCACGCCCGGCCTTAATGCGCTCGGGGGTGACTTCGGGTTCGGGAGGAATGCTGATCGGCGTTCCTGGCTTTTCGTTTGTCCAGCGCGGAGAGAAGTGCTTCACCCAGGCGACGAGGTCAGCGCGCTGCTGTTTGGTAAAAGTGTTCCACGGCGGCATATTGGACCGGTCGAAGCCGCGTGTAATGGCGTCGAAAAGATCTTGGTCGGTAGGCAGGGTCCCGGTCGGAGTAGAGCGGCACTTAAATACGCCCAACTGGAAGTCGCGCGGCTTTTGGTACATGGGAGTGTCGAACCAGACGGCGTTTTCGCCGTTTCCGTCTCCAAGGTCGCCGTGGCAGCCCACGCAATAGCGCCGGTAATCGGGTGCAGCGTCCTTGGCGTGACCGGTGATGTTACCGACGTGGCTTTCCGTACCAAGACGTGTCTGTATGTCGAATGTCGTGAGCTGCGCCGAGGAAGCCGACGGAAACGCCAAAAGGGCAGCCGAGCTGAGCAAAAGCGTCCAATTCTGCAATCGTGTCCGCATGTCATCCTCTCTAGAAGTCGAAGTCAAGTCCCATGAGAATTTCGCTGGTGTTGAGGTTGGTAAGCGCCCCGGTTGTAAGATTTGCCGGGCCGGTGCCGTCCTGGTGCAGCCAGTTGTACTCGTTGTGCCAGGCTAAGCCGGCGCGGCTGGTCATGAACGGGTTGTAGCGGAAGCCGATGGTGTAGGTTGAGATGTTGCCGAAATTTGACGGCGACGCCCCAACAGCCGTAAACGTGCCGCTGCTCGACGAGAAACATGCCGTGCACGCCGCCCCATTCGCCTGCTGCGACATTTTCTCAAACTCATACCGGCTGATGAAAATCAGCTGCGGACTGTAGATGTAGTGGCCCTCGAAGGTGGCGCCGTTCCAACTGGGCGCCTGCGCTCCTGCAGGAAGAAGTGTCCCCGGAAAATTGTTCGGAGGGCAGCCGGGGCTGAGAGCCGGGCCCGTACAGGTTGTGCCTCCATTGCCGTCTGTGGCTTCCGCATTGCCATAACCCTGCCCAAACCAGACGTTATCCGAGCCGTGCTGTGTCACAACCGTAAGGCCGACGTGAGGGCCGAAGTAGAATTGCCCCACGAAGCCTTCGCGTGTGAAGCTCTTGTTACCAATTCCCGAACCAGCGATGGGAGTCCCGCCCTCTGTCAGATAGTAAGTTGACGCCTCTCCTGCCATAGCGTAGAACCCGACCCGCTGCACACCCATCCGGCCGGCGTCAAAAGCCTGGCTTCCGGCAAAGAACGCGGTGTAGGCGTTGGCAGTGGTGCTGAGGTTCACGTTGCCATCACTGGAGCTGACCAGGGACACGGAAACTCGCGTCCGATCGTCGACGGAGTGCCCCAGATACTCCATGCCGAGCTGGTTGTCGCCGATTTGCCCGAAGATATTCCCATCACCCTGTGGGATGAAGTGATAGGTCTGATAAACACCGCCGTTCCCCGTGAGGGTGAGAATGCGCTTCTCAGAAAGCAGGTTGTCGAGTTCGAATCGACCGAGCTTGAAGTTAAGCCAGGGGCTGTGGGCAATGTTGTCAAAGCGCACAAAGACCTGCTCAAAGTGGAAAGCGCCGGTGGAATCGGAGGAGGGAAGCAGATAGAACGAAATGTTCTTTTCCAGAGTGCCGCCAGTGTGGAAGTCGAGGCCGCTCAGGTCGAAGCCCGAACTCGAGATGCGTTGAATCGCCTGGCCTCCGTCGGGAGCGCCGGCCGTGTAGGTGTCTACCTGTACCTTGCCGACGCTTACCCGGTGCCAGATCGGCGTGATGCGGAAGACCACGGGCCAGTAACCCGGGTTCTGCCAGATCGGGGCATCGCGATCGTTCATCAACTGATACCCGTTGTCTTTGAACTTTTGTCCAAAGTAATTGAGCATCGGCCAGGACTCGTGGCAGGCCGAGCAGCGCAGCCCATACTTGCGGGCGAAGGCCGGCAGGGCATGCGCGGGTTGGCTGCAGGTGAGGACTACGGACGCAAGAACCAGAGCGGCAGCCACGAAGGAAGCTGCGGGCCGCAAGATGTTGCGGAGATGAAAACGACTCGAAACGTGCATGGCCGGACTCCTCGGCAAGATCAAATCAAGATCTGGTTTTCTTAAAACTAAGCTATTCCCCAAGCGCAAGCCGCAGGTGAAACCCAGCAATGAAGGCCTCGAACAGGAGGTGGCTCCCATTCAGGCCGGTTGTAGAACAGTGGACGAAAGGTTCTACCACCCTACCGGGGGTGAATCCTACTACTATCGAAAGAAAAAGTTCAAGAGGTTTTTACATTTTTTTTACAACGTCAGTGAAAACCTTCGGTCACATCGGAATCGAGCAGCCCCGGTGGGTTGACAGCTTTACACCAAGAGTATGAGACTCTGGAAATCTGGAAACGGAGGCTGCGGTGGGTTGGTCGAGAATTAATCGAGGCCGGTGGTTGGCTTCCAGGGTCGAGATTAGGAGCAGCTCGAGCAGCGAGGCTGGCGGCGCGGGTGGCCGCCGTGCCGCTGGGGCACGAGCGCGCGCTTCCGCGAGATTGGTCCTCGTGCTACTGCTTCTTGCGGCTGCGCTTCCGGTGGCTGGCCGCAAAAGAGATAAACTGCCCTACGGCGAGGGACTGGCGGTCAACATTCCCGTGCCCGAGAGCGAAGTAGAGCAGGTGGTGGCAGACGTGGCGGATAACGGAGTGATCCGGGGAACCAAAGAGTACAACAAAGACGAGTTTGTCAGTGGCGCGAAAGCGGCAACTTCGTCGCGCGTATTTCCCGCCTGGACTGAAGGAGGGAAGGTTTTCTACAAAGTTCGTGAGCAGGCGCTCGACCCGCGAAACTTCAAGGATAGCAGCGATTCAGGAACCCTGGTTGTGCGCTACGTGGTGCAAGCTCAAGGTGAGAAGAACTCGGTGTTGCGCATCAATGCGCTTTTCAAGGAAGACTTCCGCCATATCGTGCATCAATCCGACGGTTCGGTCGAAAGCGCCGAGTATCGGGATATTCGCGAACACATTGACGCCATCGAACTCATGAAAAGGCAGAACGTCGAGGCCTTGAACGAGCGGCGGGAAAAGTTGGAGAAGAAGCAAACCTCTTCCTCTTCCTCGCAGGCGGAGGCAGGGGCTTGGCCGGTGCCGCAATCCGAGTCGCCACCGGTGGCAGCGCCCGTTGAGAGCCAGCAAGATGCTGTTCCGAGCGGAACTACGCAGGTTGCGAGCCAGGGCGTGCCTGATCAGAACCAACCGGTGCAAAACCAGCCGGTGCAAAACCAGCCCAGTCAAGATCAGCCTGGCCAGAGTCTGTCGAGTCAATCCGCATCGGTGGGCACCCCGCCCGGTCAGAGCCTCGAAGAGCACGTTAAAGATCTTCGCCGCCAGCTCGAGAGGTTGGTGAAAGACCCGGGCGCACCACTGAAGTCCGCTCCGTTCCATACCGCGAGTACGCTGCAGTCATTGCCCACGGGCACGGAAGTCCTGATTCTGATTTCGACGCCTTACTGGTACGGCGTCGAAACGCACAACGGGCAACATGGATGGATTATGCGGGATGACCTGGTGCAGAAATGAAAGTGCAGAAATGAAACGTCGCGGAGCAGAATTCAGCCCGGAGTTCGCGGCGACGTTCTTGCTGGCGCTGGTTTTTTTCTGCGCGCCGCGAAGCTACGCTCAATCGAACGGATTAGAGCGGGCCTTCCCCCAGTCCAAAGCCCAGGTGGAGAAGGCGTTGCAAGAAATGCAGGCCGCAACTGCGGGACGTCTGCCGGTGCTCGATGGGTTCGCGACTTCGGCCGACCATCCCCTCGGCCGGTATCGGCGTGGCTACTATCAGTCAAAAATTCAGGTTACGGCGGCGCCTGCTGGGGGATCGATTGTCAGCGTGAGCGTGCTCGTGACGGCGTGGTATACGGACCCTGTCCCGGCGCGTTCCGGATATCAGGTTCTGACTTCGAATGGCCGGCTGGAAGCGGACCTGCTGGATCAGCTGGCGGATCAGCTCGCTACCAAGGGACAGCAAGTTGGGGCAAGTGCTCCGGTGAGCGCGGAGTCCAAGCAGGTCTCGTCGCAGAAGTCTGCTCCCGCTCCGAGCTTATCGGCACAAACTCCGCCGGTCCAGACTTCCGCTGGGCAATCTCCGGCACGGCAACCTGCGGCTGTGCCCGCAACGAAGACGGCAACTGCAGCGGAACCTGCCCTCTCCGCGCCGGAGCCCAGGCTTCCGGATACCAATGGCGGTTTGTCGTCATCTCTGGCCCAGACTTTGGCAGACCAAGAGAAAGCCGGCGCCACAGGTAAGAAACCTGACGAAGATTCCAGCCTGCGGGCCGAGGCGGAGAGTCTGGAGGAGATTCTCAAGAATCAGGCCCATCCCAAGAATCTGGTTGCGGTAAAGAAGTCGGGAACGCCGGTGGTGGAGACCGCCAGCCTGACGGCCAAGACTCTGTTCCTGGCCAGCTCCCATGATGAGTTCGAGATGCTCGACTTCAATCGAGATTGGGTGCATGTGAGGATCTCCGGACTATCGCGAGGATGGATCTGGCGTGACAGCCTGGAAATGCCCGACAGCGTTCCGGATGGCGATGCCCCGGCGAGTGCTGCGCCGGGATCGGTGGCGGCGGATTTGTTTCATGTGACGCGGGAGGAAACCGCGCCTTTCCCGGGAGATTGGGCGCCTCTTCGCGGCAAAAACGTAAGAATCGTTTCGGTGGAAAAAGTTGACGACAAGCAGAGCGCGGGCCCTCAGCTGAGACTGGAGTTCGCCAAGTCCGTGCTCGACAAGGATTACGCGGAGCTGGCGCAAAAACCGCAGGAGCTTGCCGGGGTTGTTGTGATCTTCGACGCGGTCGATGGAGGAATGCTCGCCGCCACGTATGAAACGCTTCAGCAATGGAAGGCGGGCAAATTGTCAGACGCGGCTCTGTGGCATCAATGCTTTTTTGATCCCCCGGAAACTTTCAGTGCGACTGGGGCTTCGGCCAGCCAGTAGCGGTTGCGGACAGGTCCTAAGATTCTCGATCAGGCCGCGTGTCGGCTGCCGAGTTTGGACTTGACTTTCGAAAGCCATCGGAGTACCCATACAATTCTTGAGTATTTCGACGGCGTTGTGGGCACTGCCCTCTTTGAGTTTTATTGGATTCGAACGGTTTTTCCAGTGTGACGCAAGTGGCACGACAACCACGCCAGTGATTCGCCCATGAACGCGATGACCCAACCACTGATCTTGTTTCGCCAGCGAGCAACGTCCCTTCTGCGCGATTATGCCGAATTGATGAAGCTGCGCGTGACTACTCTGATCGTAATGACGGCGTGGTGCGGCTACTATTTCGGCGCGCAGAAAGCTGGGGTTTCTTCGCTTTCCTGGGGGCTTTTGCACGCTCTCCTCGGGATCGGACTGGTCTCAAGTGGGACCGCGGCGCTCAACGAAGTGATGGAGCACAAGGTGGACGGGCAGATGCGCCGGACCGCGCAACGTCCGCTGCCGGCGGGCCGCATGAGTCTTGCTCACGCTGCGACTGCCGGGCTGCTGGCTACTTTGGGCGGGTCAATCTATCTGGCGGTTTTCACTAACCCACTGACCGGGCTGCTAACCTTCCTGACGTCGGTAGTGTACCTGGCGGTTTATACGCCGTTGAAACGGGTCTCGCCGATCTGCACCTTCGTGGGCGCTTTTCCCGGAGCCATGCCGGGAGTTTTGGGTTGGACGGCGGCGCGCGGTCGCTTGGAGTGGGGCACGCTGATATTGTTTGCCATCCTTTTTGTGTGGCAGTTTCCCCATTTTTTCTCGATCGCGTGGCTCTATCGCGAGGATTATGCTGCAGGCGGAATTCGCATGCTGCCGGTGGTGGAGGAGGATGGCCGGTCGACGGTTCGGCGCATCGTGGCCTATTCGCTGATTTTGATTCCGCTCAGCGTTTTGCCCAGTGTTTTCGGGATGGCAGGAAAGATCTATCTGGTGGGTGCGGTAATTCTCGGTGTCGCACTCTTCTATTTTGGAGCCAGGCTAGCCCTTCTCAAATTACCTATTAACGCCCCGCGATCCAAGATGCTGGCTCGTCATGTGCTGCAAGCCACAGTCATTTACCTTCCACTTTTGTTTGTGCTGATGATGGGCAACTCGTCGCGCCCTTAAGTCTTCGAAGACCAGCGCAGAAGTTTTGCGAATAGGCTTGCTTACTGGATGGTGCTGCCGACCTGCGAGAACACATTGCTTGCGTTGGCACCGATCAGGCGGACCGTGCTTGCCACAATGACGAGCACGACGGCCAGCATGACGGCATACTCAGCAACGTCCTGTCCGTCTTCGTTGAACCAGAGTTTGAATAGAAGATAGCGCATAGATTTCCGGTTCACACCGCTCCCGGCGCTGCCGGTGCGCTGGTTAGCGGCTGTATGCTGGAAATAAAAAGATTCATCCCCCAGCCTTCCTTTTCTTGCGAAAAAGCCTGCAGGCCGACCTGGTATTCGCTTCTTCCATCCAGCAACTTTGTCCACACTACGGTGAATTCCATTTTGCGCTGGCGATAAAAAATGGTCAGCGTGTCGAGCGCTTTCAGTTGGTGGCGAATCGAGCCTAGCCGCGCCCCGTTCGCCGTAAGGTCGAGGGTGTGGGCCAGGATCTCGAACGACTTGCCGGAAGCGTCCGTGCCGCGAACCCGCACGGGAAGCACAGCCTGGATGCGGTGTTGCCGGCGGCGGTTGGTATTGACGGTGGGTGGTTGCATAATTGGGGCCTGAAGACAGTGTGCGTCAAGCCGGAGAACATGGGAATAGCTCCGACGAGTGAGGCACGAAGGTAACCACCCGCACTTCGGACAGGTCTTTGCCGATAATTCCAGAGCGGGAAGGAGTCTGGGAAAGCGGCGAAATACAAGTTTGGTGGCCACCGATCCGGGATAGACTGGGAGGGATAAAAGAACAGCGCCTTTTCAGCATCCTGGGGTTGACATGCGGTGCGTCCGAGTTGGAACTCGAGTTGTAATTAGTCTTGTACTAGGCTGGAGCGTCGCGGGTGGCTGCCAGACGGCCATACCAACGGCGGATTCAGTGCGACCTACATATTCCGCAGAGAATGCCTCGATGTCGGCCGAGCAAATTGCTCGCAGACTTCAAGAGAGGAATGCCGAGCGAACTGCCGCGCTGGATCAGTTCAACGGAACCCGGGTCTACCACTTGCAGTATCGCGGGTTCCCCAGTGATCGCGATGCCGAGATGGTGGTCAACGTGACCTACGACGCTCCCGATGCGAAGAAGTTTAGCGTGGTGTCCGAAAGTGGTTCCAAGTTCGTCATCGACCATGTCTTTAAAAAGCTGCTCGAGGGCGAGCAGGAAGCCGCGAATGAGGAGAACCGCAGGAATTCCGCGCTGAGCACCGAGAATTATGACTTTACGTCGGCTGGATACGAAACTGCGCCCGAGGGTCGGGAGTACGTCCTGAATCTGCTGCCCAAGACCAAGAACAAGTTTCTCTATCGCGGAAAAATCTGGGTTGACGCGAAAGACTTTGCAGTCGTGCGAATCGAGGGAGAACCAGCCAGGAATCCGTCATGGTGGATCAAAAAGACGGAAGTGAAGCACAAATATGTCAAGGTGGATAACTTCTGGCTTCCGGCTGAGAACCATACCGAGAGCGTGATCCGGCTGGGCGGCCGCGCCATCCTTTCCATTGAGTACAAGGATTACAAAATCACGAAAGCTTCGCCGCTACCCGGCACTGAGACCGCTCGTCAAGAATCGAAGTGACCCGACCTGCCCGCTTACGTCTGAACACCACGGAAATGTATAGTGTGAATTGCTGCTGTTACGACGAAGAGCAGCAATCCGAATCTGCGGAAAATACAAACATTGATCGAGCTGATTCTTTATTTCGCTTTAGCCGTGGCGCTGATCGGCACAGTATCTTCGGCTGTGTTCCTTGGTCTAGCGGTGCTGGGAGTAATCCGATTCCGTGCGGAGGCACGGAAGCAGGTCAACTCCGTTCCTGACGACGCACACTTGCCTCCGGTTTCTGTGCTCAAGCCGGTGCATGGCTTGGAAGCGCGGCTGAAGGAAAACATTGAGAGCTTTTTCCGGCAGGACTATCCCGATTATGAAATCCTATTTGCCGCGGACGAAGCCAACGATGCGGCTCTGGATATAGTGCGCGAAGTTTGTGCCCGCTATCCTCACATCCGAAGCCGGGTGCTGGTAACGGGCACACCATGGCCCAACCCAGTGGTTTACGCGTTTCACTCCATGGCTCAAGTCGCTGCCCACGACATTCTGGTTACCACCGACAGCGACGTGGAAGTCGACCCACGCTATCTGCGGGAAATTGTGCCGCCGTTGTTGGACCCACAAGTCGGCATGGTGACGTGCGTGTATCGCGGCAAGAATGTGGCGGGATTCTTCTCGGGGCTCACGGCCATCGGCATGTCGGTGGAAATGACTGCGGGAGTGCTGGTAGCGAATCTGCTCGAGGGAATGAAGTTTGGATTGGGGCCGACGACTGTGGTTCGCAAAGATTCTCTGGCGAGCATTGGCGGTTACACTGCGCTGCGGGATTACATTGCCTACGATTTCGCGATCGGCAACTTGATGGCGAAGCAAGGTTACCAGGTCGTGCTCTCGGGCCATGTAATCGATCACGTGGTGAATCAACCATCGTTCCACCGCATGTGGCAGAACCAGTTGCGCTGGGCGCAGACGACGCGCTACTCGCGCCCCAAAGGACACTTTGGAAGCGGGCTGATTTTCGCGACGCCGTACGGCCTGCTCGGATTTCTTGCGGCCGGGTTCTCAGGGCACTGGGGTATAGGAGCGGTGCTGCTGGCTGTGGCCGTGCTGAACCGTCTGACTGAGGCGTGGCTCGTGGGTTGGATGGTGGTTCGGGATCCGCAGATAAGGCGTGCCCCCTGGCTGTATCCCCTGCGTGACTTGCTCGGCTTTCTGGTGTGGTTCGCCAGTTATCTGAAGCTGCGTTATGTTTGGCGCGATAGCCGGTTTGAGTTGAAGGGGACGCGCATCGCGCTGCGGCAAACTTCTTCCGATAGCAGATAGACTTCCCATACGTCAGCGTCTGAGAACTTATCCAGGTTTCGATTTTCTACGGAGGCTATTTTGCGCGTTTTGGTTACTGGTGCGGCGGGCTTTATCGGCAGCAATATGGTCGACCGCCTTCTCTCCGCGGGTCACCGCGTCGTTGGGTTCGATAATCTATCGACGGGACAGATAAGGTTCCTGGAAGGTGCGCTGGCGCATCGGGAATTCACTCTCCATCAGGCGGACTTGCTCGACGGAAAAAGCCTGGCGCAGGCGATGGAGAACGCAGAGCTAGTGGTTCATTTCGCAGCCAATGCCGACGTGCGTTTCGGCACTGAACATCCCCGCAAGGATCTGGATCAGAACACGATCTCAACCTGGAACGTGCTAGAAGCGATGCGCGAGCAAAACTGCAAACGGATCGTCTTTTCTTCGACGGGATCGGTTTACGGAGAGCCGGATATTTTTCCCACGCCTGAGACGTGTCCCTTCCCCATCCAGACTTCACTTTACGGAGCTTCCAAGCTGGCCGCGGAGGGCCTGATTCAGGCTTACTGCGAAGGCTTTGGAATGCAGGGCTACATTTTTCGCTTCGTCTCGATTCTGGGCGAGCGCTATTCACACGGGCACGTGTTCGATTTTTATCAACAACTCGCTGAGCACCCGGAACATCTTCATGTGCTGGGTAACGGGCATCAGCGGAAATCGTATTTATACGTGCAGGATTGCATCGACGCGATTCTTACCGTGATCGATCGAGCGCAGGAAAAAGTCAACATCTTCAACCTCGGGACCGACGAGTATTGCGAGGTCAACGACTCCATCGGCTGGATTTGCGAGCATCTGGGCCTACATCCGGAACTTACATATTCCGGCGGCGAACGCGGCTGGGTCGGAGATAGTCCCTTCATCCTGCTCGATTGCTCGCGCATCCGCGCGCTGGGCTGGCGTCCGCGATTGACGATTAAGCAAGCGGTGTTGGCCACAATTAAGTACGTCAGCTCGCGCTAATCCATCTTTGGACTGATTCGCTCACTTAGAAACGCGGAGCATGACGACACCGTGCCCCGGGACTTCCGCCGCATAAAAATCATTGATCGGGCCAAGATCCTTGTGGTCGAGCAGGTCGCGTAGCTTCGCCGAAGTTGGCGCGCCAATCAGCTTTGCTTCGAGCTGCATCTTGAAGGCCGCTTCGGTACGGTTGAAGAGCCCAAC
>JBAWCJ010000115.1:0-1636 GCA_049590215.1 Candidatus Sulfotelmatobacter sp.
GATGCGCCCACCGCCCGTCACCTTAATTCAGTGCTGATTGCGCTTTCGAGCCTGGAGAAGAACCGAAAGGCTGCCACTCCGTCAACTTCATAGCGATCCCCACAACCTGGCCGATAATCTCGGCTTCTTGAGGATGACGCAGAACCCGGATCGGAACCGGTGACAAGGGATGCGGCTGCAGAATAACGTCATCCCGGCGCATGCTGCACCAGCAACAGGTGTGTCCATCGCGGGTTTCCACAAAGTAGATGGGACGTTCATACTCGGAGCGCCACGCACCTTCCACCACCTTGTTCCGCGTCTCATCCACCTGAATGAAGCTGCCGGGCGTAAGAATCGGGAACATGGTGAAATCCTGATGGCCGATGTATCCGTAGGTAAAATCGCTGTGGGCGAATTGAGCCAGATAAGCTAAAGGCACAAGACCCCACTGCTCTACCATGCGGCCAAGGTTGGAGGTGCGTTGCTGGTCAAAGGCAGGATCCATGCGGACGGGCATTTGCACTGAGGAGAGTCCGGAGAGCGTTTCGGAGACGTGCGACCGTGGCGGGGCGATCATGCCGAGATCGCTCGCCATATTGTTCATGTCCACGCCGTACCACGCCAGCAGTTCCCGCAGGTCGCGCCGGTAGATCACCGCCAGGGTATAAAGTCGGAAGATGCTGGGCAAAACATTCTTGGTTTCAATGTCCGACAAACGGCTGGGAGGAATGGAGAATTCTTCATTACGATACTTTTCCGCCATGCGAGCACTGGAAGTTTCGACGTCGCGCATGGTCAACCCGAGTTTCTCTCGTAGAGTGCGAAGGCTCTTACCGGCCGGGAGCATGAGCGCCTCCAAGTGCCCGACATCATAGCAGGACGTGCAGTTCCGTGTCATGAATGGTGCAAGAATTTTGAGCAGGGTGCGCTTGTTACGAATTCAGAACAGGCTGTACCCCGTACCAGGCAATGGAAGCGCCGATATCGAGATCGGAAGCTCGCGTGTCATCTGAGGGTCTCGTCGGTAGGAACTCCACCGTGTCTGTTCGGATTTCGTAACAAGCCGAAGGCGAAACTGCAAAAACCTGCGTCCGGGCCAAGTTGTAATCGACGATATTTCCGTTAGATCGGAGGAGGAATTTCTTAGCTTGCGGCTAGCTCACGCGCTCGATGCCGGCTTCTTCTTTTTTAGCAGTCTTAAAGGCCCAAGCCATGCGCGGCGTGTTGTGCGCGATGCCGATCTGTCCCTGGGCGTTAAGCACGATGATGCCACCATGCCCATTTAATCGCTGCTTCAGGTAATTCATCGCTTCCTGCGCCGCCCACTCCGGCAAATTCCCCGCCGCCACGCGATCGGCCGTCCACTTTGCCAACACCAGCTTCATAATCGGCTCGCCCCAGCCGGTAGTGGAAACCGCTGCGCTCAGATTGTCCGCATAACAGCCACATCCAATCAGCGACGAATCCCCCAACCGTCCCGGAGCCTTGTTCAACGTGCCTCCCGTGGAAGTAGCCGCCGCAATGTTACCGGCGCGGTCGAGCGCCACCGCGCCCACCGTATCGTGTGAAATCTCTGGCGCGAACAAGTCGTTGCCGTCCTTCGCGGCTGCATCCCCGGCCTGTTTCGCCTGATACTCGCGCAGCCTCTCCACTT
>JBAWCJ010000116.1:0-23589 GCA_049590215.1 Candidatus Sulfotelmatobacter sp.
GCCGATCGTCGGTCATATTTGATCTCGACAACGATGGAGATCTCGATATCGTGACCAACGATCTCAATTCCGAACCGCAAGTGTTGGTCAGCGACCTGGCGCAGCGCAAACACATTCACTGGCTCAAGATCGTCCTCGTGGGCACCAGTTCAAATCGTAACGGGCTCGGTGCGACCGTTCGGGTGCGCTCCGGCGGCCAAACTTGCACCAAGTACAATGATGGCAAATCCGGCTACCTGGCTCAAAGTGTTCTGCCGCTCTACTTCGGCCTGGGAGAAGCTCTAAAGATTGACCAGGTAGAAGTCGACTGGCCGTCGCGACGCAAACAGGTCCTGACCGCAGGGATCGAGGAGAATCAAACCCTCCGCATCACGGAACCGAAGTAGCTGAGCGCAGGCCGGCGAGCATTCGTTCTTTGCGTTGCCTTGGCTCGCATCCACGCTATTCTGCGAAAATACCCGTGTCCTGGCGGTGTCAGGCAAAGCGACAGGGAATATGCACTTCCTAGGAATCGACGTAGGCACGGGAGGTACGCGCGCGCTCGTCATCGACGAAGGGGGCCATGTTGTTGCCTCCGCGACGGAGGAGCATCAGCCCTTTGCCTCGCCGCAAATCGGCTGGGCCGAGCAAGACCCTGGTGACTGGTGGCGAGCCTGCCGTGTGGCCGTGCCCAAGGCCTTGGCACAAGGCCATCTGCGCGCCGATCAGATTGCATGTGTCGGTTTGTCGGGACAAATGCACGGCGCAGTTCTGCTCGACGAGCAAGCACACGTGGTACGGCCTGCTCTGATCTGGTGTGATGTCAGGACCGAGAGACAGGGCCGCGATCTGACCACCCAAATCGGCGCCGAACGCCTAATCCAACTCACCTGCAACCCGGCACTCGCCAACTTCACGCTGACCAAGTGCATGTGGGTCCGAGAGAACGAACCCGAAAATTGGAGCAGAGTTCGCTCGCTGATGCTCCCCAAAGACTATGTAAGGTTTGAGTTAACGGGCGAACGCGCGACCGACATGGCTGATGCATCAGGCACTCTGCTGCTCGATGTTGCTCACCGCCGCTGGTCGAAGGAGATGTTGGAGCTGGTTCAAATGGACGAGTCGCTTTTGCCCGAGTTGTATGAGTCGCCGGAAATCTGTGGGCGAATCTCGGCTGCCGGCGCGGCAGCCACTGGCCTGCAGAGCGGAACGCCGGTCGTGGCCGGCGCCGGAGATCAAGCAGCGGGCTCGCTCGGCATGGGTGTGGTTTCGCCAGGGAGCGTGAGCGCTACCATCGGAACCTCCGGTGTGGTTCTTGCTTCAACCGATGGTCCGGCGCTTGACCCCGGAGGACGCCTGCACACGTTTTGCCATGCTATGCCCGGGCGTTGGCTGGTCATGGGTGTGACCCAAGCTGCGGGACTTTCGCTTCGTTGGTTCCGGGACCAGTTCGGCGCGGCTGCGAACGGTCAACTTGAATCCTATGAGGAGCTCACCACCGAGGCGGCGAAGGCTCCTACCGGATGCGACGGTCTGCTTTGGGGTCCTTACCTGATGGGTGAACGGACTCCTCACCTCGACCCAACAGCGCGAGCCATGCTGGTCGGCTTGACGGCGTCCCACACGCGAGGTCATGTAATTCGCGCGATCTTGGAAGGAGTCGCTTTTAGCTTGCGGGATACTCTGACAATCTTTCAACAAATCGCGGTTCCAGTGAAGGCGATCCGCCTGGGTGGGGGTGGCGCAAGGTCAGCGCTTTGGCGGCAGATCCAGGCCGACATTTATGGACAACGAGTCGAGACTGTCGAAGCGGAAGAAGGCGCCGCCTATGGAGCCGCGATCCTCGCGGCAGTCGGCGCGAAAGCGTGGCCGTCGGTTGACGCTGCCTGTGAAGCCATCGTGCGCGTTGCCGGAACCACGAGCCCGAATTCCAAAGACGCGTTGTTAATGGAGAAGGCCTATGCGTCGTATCGCCGCATATATCCCGCAATGAAGTCCATCCAAACTTGAAACTTGCCGCGGAAATCAAATCAGCCACCATTGCACCCAAACAAGCTCGCGATTCCGCGCGGAAGTTAGACCGAAAACGAATCCTATTCCCCAGCAAAACCCTCCATACCAATCCACAACTGCGCCAGGACTTGCAGATTCTGCTTGTAAGTACGAGTGACTGTGAACTCCCTTCCTCCTCGCATCCGCAGCCCGTACTCGCCCGTAGAGCGTGGATGAATCTCTTCCACTAATGCCGCGTTCACCAGCACAGATCGATGAATTCGCACAAACCCGTGCACGCTGAGCTTTTCCTCCATGGTCGAAATAGACTCTCGCAGCATGTGCGAACTCGAGGTATGCAATAACAAGACATAGTTTCCTTTGGCTTCTACCGCGATAACGTCTGCCGCATCGATGAAGAAAATCCTCCCCTTGGCCTTGATCGCGATCCGCGCAGACTTCTCCATCGAAAGCGTCCGTGTTGACCGCTTTGGCAGCGGCAATTCCTCGCGCGCCGCTTCCAGCGGCGGCTCCACGTTATCCAAGAAACTTCCATTGCCCAATTTGCTACTGCTCCTGCGTCCAAAGTCCATCGTGGCCTGCGTGGCTGTCAATTGGCGTCTACTTTCAGCTCATCTGACTCCCTGGCTGCGGCCCTTTGTCATTTGCAAAGTGCTTTTGCTCGACATCCAGTCCGTTATCCCGCCCGTGACAACAGCGGCAAAGCGTTGTTCTCAAATGCCCTGATGCCTATCCGAGTTCCGCGTCGAATCTTTCACCTCGACAGCCGTTCCCATCGGACCGGTCCGATAGCGGTCCTCCGGTTGATGGAACTCGGCTCGCCAAACCTCGTTCATCGATCATGAACATGCACTTCTCTGGCCACTTCCCGGAGTTGGCAAATTTCTTGTAACGCCCAGTGCTGTACGAAGGCGTCGGTGAACATCTCGTTGCTGCCAGGCGCGGCACTGTAGTTCATCCCGCATCCAGAATGTTCCATTCGCGGCACTTGGCAGGCCGGATAAGCTGGCCTTCTCGTTCTATTGCGGGTTGGGCGCTCCTTCGTCGGGCATGGCGCCCAGCAGCGCAAGGCAAGTAACCAGAACAAGGATGGAACACAACGCGTTTTTTCATCGCGTGTTTTCCATTTTTCATAATGGGGCTTCCGATTTTCAAAATAAGAACGCCGTTGTTGCCTTCAGTTAAGCGCGACCATGCTGGGACACTGCGTTCTTGATTGGGCTTGCATTCGCGAGCCCTCACCCAGGGCGACAATGAGCACGGAGCTGGCCGATCCGATTATCTTGAATGTTTTCGGCCCATTTAATTTCCACTTTCGGCGCAGATTTTAGGATGATCAGGTTCTTATGATGCGGCCAGCTCACTTGCGAATAGCATCCGCATTTAACTTGTCATTTGCAAGCAAGATTTGACAATAAGTGAAAAATGACCCGAAAGAAGGCAACCTCAAAGCGCATGTCGGTGCGTTGCATCGTTTTCTAATAGCTAACATAACAGCCAGTCGTCGAATTACCAGAGCCAGACTCGCAAGTGATCCCCTGAAATCCGCAGTTTTGGAATTCCCCTGCTGTTTGATGTAGTCGTACACCCCGCAGTGACAGACTTACCGACGCGCAACTTCAAATGGGGGCAGCCGGGGTGTGACCGCTGTGCAGTTGGCATCCCGCATTTCATAACCGCAGTTCCAATCATCCATGCAACCGACTGAAAACTTGACGACTCCCGTCTGGTTTGCCAATTGCAAATAGCTAACGGTCGAGAAAGCGATTAGCGACTCCTTTGGTTTGTTTTGTCAGTCGCAACACTCATCTCTCGGTTGGAGAAAACAATGCAAATCCGCAGTGCGAAGTTATCTCTGGTTCTGTTTTTGGTGTTTTGCGCGGGCAGTGCTCTTTCCGCGTGGGCGCAATCAACTTCAACTGGCACGGTTGCCGGTTCAGTCACCGATCCTACAGGTGCGCTGGTGTCAGGCGCAGCGGTGACGTTGACCGATAGTGCGACCAACGTTGCGCGATCCACTACTACCAATGCAACTGGACGCTACATTTACGTGGACGTTAACCCGGGCATCTACAACCTCACGGTCAGCAAGGCGGGATTTGAGACTACGAAAACCGAGAACCAGGAAGTAAAGGTCGGGGCCAGCTTGACTGTTAATTTAACTCTGCAAGTTGGCGGCGCCAATGTCGTCGTGGAGGTGTCAGCGGTCGGCAACGAGCTGCAGACCATGAATGCCACGGTCGGCAACACCATCACAAATCTCACGATCGACAATCTGCCAAGCCTGGGCCGCGACGTGAGCACCTTCATCGCGCTGCAGCCGGGCGTGAGCCCTGATGGTTCCGTCGCTGGGACGGTTGTCGATCAAAGCGCTTTCTCGCTCGATGGCGGCGACAACACCAACGACATGGATGGCAGCATGAACGTCTACACCAAGAGCTTCGCCGGTGACCCCAGCGGAGGTGTCGCTAATCAAAATAGCGTGGGGCCATCCGTGGGCGGCAAGGGCGTGGGCGGCGCCACGGGGGTTTTGCCCACTCCCCAGGATAGCGTCGAGGAGTTCAAGGTAAATACCGCCGGCCAGACCGCCGACTTCAATAGTTCTTCGGGCTCCGAGGTGAAGGTGGTCACCAAGCGCGGTACCGATGCCTGGCACGGCACGGCCTACGAATATTACAAAGACAATAACTGGTCGTCGAATAGCTGGCAGAATAATCATAACGATCCCATCACTCAGATTCCCAGCTTTCACTACAGCCGTTACGGTGGAGCGATTGGCGGCCCGCTTATCCCCAAGGAAGTTCTGGGCGGCAAGACCTACTTCTTTTTCAATTACGAAGGTTTCAATTTCCCCGACTCCGAAACTATTGTTAGAAACCTGCCTTCGGCGGCGTTGAGGCTGGGGCTGTTGACGGACGACGCGACTGGCGCCATTTACAACTTGAATCCGACTGCCGTGACCTACAACGGCATTACTTATCCGGGAACTGCCAACGACCCGCGTGGAATTGGGATCAATCCCCTCGTCCAGATGATATGGAACAAGTACGAGCCAACTTGGAATGGCGCTAGCTGCACTCAGACGCTATGCGACGGTTCGAACGTTCAAGGATTCTCGGCCAATCTTGCCCAACCAACAACCAGCAAGTTTGCGGTCGGGCGGCTGGACCACGATTTTTCGTCCAAGTGGCACTTCATGTCCAGCTATCGTTGGTTCGAACTGAAAGCCGCCGCAGATGCTCAGGTTGATATCGGTGGCTTCTTCCCCGGAGACACTCTCGGTACCCCGGCTTCTCAGTCCAATCTTCCGCAACAGGCTTTTCTGTGGACCGCAGGCTTGACTACGAATATCAGCACCAATACCACCAATGATCTGCACTACAGCTTCCTGCGTAACTTCTGGCAGTGGAAGCGGACTGGAGATACGCCGCAGACGGCCACGCTGGGCGGAGCGCTTGAAATCGATAGCGGCCAGTCGGCCGGCTTCGGGCAAGTTAATGATCTAGGGCCCTACAACGTAGACACGCAGAACACGCGTAACCGTTTCTGGGACGGGCACGATCAGATGCTTCGCGATGATATCTCCATGCTCAAGGGCAACCACCTCTTCACGTTTGGCGGCACCTACGAACACAATTGGGATTACCACCAGCGCACCGACAACGGCGGAGGCATCAACAACCAGGTCGTCTACGAACTGGGCGACGGCACCTCCGGGTCGCTTCTGGCGCAAGACATACCGCTTTGCGGGCAGGCAGGGGTCACCATCTCGAATTGCAGTTCGCTAACCGCGGCGGCGTTGGGCATAGTTTCCATTTCTCAGGTCGCTTACACCCGCTCGGGGGCGAATCTGACGTTGAATCCAATCGGAACCCCGGCATTCGACAAAAGCAAAATTCCTTACTACAACGTCTACTTCAGCGACACCTGGCACATGAAGCCAACCTTTACCCTGACTTATGGATTGGGCTGGACGCTGGAGATGCCGCCGGTGGAACAGAATGGCAAACAGGTGGAACTCGTGGATTCCTCAGACCAGGTAATTTCGGGTGCAGCCTACCTGGATGCTCGCAAGCGCGCGGCTCTGCAAGGCCAAGTCTATAACCCCGAAATCGGTTTTGCCCTGCTGGGCAACACCGCCAATGGGCCGAAGTATCCCTACAACCCGTTCTACGGCTCATTCAGCCCGCGCGTGGCTGCGGCCTGGAACCCGCGCTTCGACGGCGATTCGACACTGGGCCATCTTTTCGGCCATGAAGATACGGTGGTTCGGGTTGGCTATGGCCGCATTTTTGGCCGCCTGAACGGTGTGGATTTGGTGCTGGTGCCCTTGCTGGGTCCCGGTCTCCTCCAGCCCACACAGTGCCTGACGGGCCTAAGCAACGGTACCTGCGGCGGCGCAGGCAGCAATACCGCCGCTACGGCTTTCCGCATTGGTGTGGATGGCTTGACCGCCCCGCTTCAGCAACCTTCAACCACGTTGCCTCAACCGTATTATCCCGGAGTCAACGGCATTTCGTCTGCTACTGCCTCTGTACTGGATCCGAATTTCCGGCCCAACGAGGTTGATTCGTTCAACCTGACCATTCAGCGGCAGTTGTCTCGCAAGGTCATATTGGAGGTCGGCTACATCGGGCGCAGAATCACCCACGAGTACCAACCCGTCAACCTTAACGCGGTACCTTACATGATGACGCTGGGCGGGCAGAAGTTCTCCCAGGCGTATGCCAACCTTGTGCTGCAGTACTGCGGTGGCGTAGCGGGCTTGGCTGGCGGCGGTTGCGCGGGAGCGAGTACGACCGGTGCGACCGCGGTGACGCCGCAACCGTTCTTCGAAACCGCGCTCGGGGGCGCCACCTCTGCCTACTGCAGTACTCCTGTCATGGTCGGGGGAACGCCCATAACTCCCGCGAGCTGTACCCAGGCCGTAACGCTGAGCGAGGGCGTCACGGGCAAAGGTAACCTCAACACTGCACAAGTGTGGAATCTCTGGAGCGACCTGGACGCCGGCCCGATGCAACAGGCCAACGGTGGCGCCCTGTCCGGACCCACGATGATGAACAACATCAACGCAGCCATCGGGGGTACGTCTCCCCAGATGTCGTCTGGACCTGGGGATAATGCGAGCACCGGCTACGGAAACTACAATGCTGGTTTCGCATCCCTCAAGATGGCCGACTGGAGGGGATTGACCCTGCAGTCGAACTTCACATATTCCAAGGCGCTAGGAACTGGAGCGCTCGTCCAGGCAACCGGCGGATTCACACCCGACGATCCCTTCAATTTGGGGACGATGTACGGAAATCAGACCTTCAACCGCAAATTCGTTTACAACTTCTTCTTCGTCTACCAGCCGCCCTTCTTTAAGGGACAGTCAGGGCTGTTGGGACGCGCGCTGGGCGGCTGGACATTCTCGACGGTATTCAGTGCGGGCAGCGGTTCGCCGGTCGAACTCTTTACCTCGACCGGAGATGGCCAGGAATACGGCGCTGGTGATAACGTCAACTACTTCGGCAATGAAAATATCGTTCCGGTGGCGCACGCCACAAGCGGTCACCGCTACGACCAACCCAACGGCCAGTTTCCAAATCTTTTCAAGGCCGGGCCCGCTGCGGTGAACGACTTCCGTAACCCGATTCTGGGGTTGGATAATAAGGACTGCGGCTTTGGCTGTATTCCTGGCCTGCCTTACTGGAATATGGACCTCAGCGTCCGGAAGAATTTCAGAGTCGCGGAAGGAATCAGCCTGGAGGTTCAAGGCGTCTTTGCCAACGTTTTCAACCACGATCAGTTTCTGGACCCGAACGGCTTTTTCGAAACCGGCCTCTTTAGCGGTTCAGGGCCGGGTGGTTTCGGAACCCTGTCCGGAGGTTCGGCGCAGGAAGAACCAGGAGGCAACCGGCAGATCGAGGTGGGCGCCCGGGTTCGATTCTAGCTACTGAAATTCGACACGCCACCAGTTGGCGCCTCGAACCAACTTAGTCCGTAGCGCTTCTCTCCGGCCGCACCGCACAGGTGCGGCCGTTGATCTGGGCAGACGCCAGTCAACGTCGTAAGGATGTCGTCCGAAGTGTGCGAGATCAACGGGGTGTGGTGATTCGTAAGAAGATGGCTTCTGGGAAATGTAATATTCGCTTGACCGAGTTTGGAAACATTGTTTCAGACGCGTTTGCGCTGCGCTCGACCCACGCAAGCCGACCCCATGCCAGCCTAAGCGTCGATCAGTGAACTATGTTGACGGCCACCACAGGCGTAATCGACTCGGTTGCGTTCTTGCCCGCAGGGAACAGGCGCATACCAAGGATTACCCCCACGCGGCTGTTGAAATTGTATTCGACGGCGGGGGCTAGACCGAACACCTGGCTCGATCCAGAATTGAGCAGGATCAGAAGGTTCGGACTCGCGATGTTAAATCCAGCCACGTGCGTGCTGTATTGGTGCCGGTAAACACCTTCCATGACAAGCACCCAGTGACGGGCCGCGTTGTACTCGGCGGCCAAGTCGACCAGCAGGGCGGCGCCGGAACTGGCATGGCCGCGGAATCCCTGGGACGTGCCGTAGACGCTGGCATCCTGAATATTCACTGAGTGGGAAAGCGCCTGTGTGACGTTGAAGCGCGCGCGCAGGATGCGGCCCGTGGGCATCCAGAAAAAAGTCTGCGTGTAGAGACCGAGGGTAGTCGTGTACGCGCCGGCGCCGAAGCCGTCGCTGGGGCGGTCGAGTTGATCGTACTTTCCGGTCGGAAGCGTTTCCTGTACGTTGACCGAAGTCGTGGGGAGCCGGCCGCCCTCATGAAACAAGTGGAGCCGGTACTGCGCCTGCACCATAAGATCGCCGACGCCCCGGCCGCCGGCTCCGTTATCCGGTTCGTTGTAGCCGAATGTGGGGATCACTCCTACCGTGAATTTGTTGACGAGGCCGTAGTTGATGTAGGTGAGCGAGCCGTACCCGTTCTGGTGCGGTGCGCTGACGCGAGTGCCTGCGGAGTTGTAAAAACCCTCGGTGATCACGTCGTAAACATAGGGCTCGACCAGCACGTGACCCTGCGGCAGAGTCGAGGCGTTCGGCGCCAGCAAAGGACCGGTCCACCAGGCATCATCGAGCGGCTGGCGGAAGGCTGCCGAAGGCACGGACGTCTGCGCGGCGGCCATGCAAATTGTCACGCCGATCACGGCGAATGAATTCTGCAACATTCTCGCGACGGTCATCTCGATAGATCCAGTTCAATTAATTCAGTGTTGAATGCGAGTGGTGGGTAAAGATGCCAGTTTCGTTGGATGCATACAAGGTCTCTCGCGATGCGAAGAAAAAGAGAAAGTGACGAACAGCCAAGGACCAGGTGCGGGTGCACCCCTTAACAGTGCGTACCAAGAGTATCCTGCACGCCCGCTGGGAGGCAGCGGGGGGAGTCTTACTGCCGTTTCGTCTCTTTTCGTCAGGTGGGTTTAGCGTGGGCGAGGGAGTCTCTTTGCCGAGGCCTCGGATCCAGGTGGTTCACGGAACGGTTCCACAGAGATACGCTCGTAACACACTTCCAGGACCGTCAGGTCTTCTGTACCGCCCGGCAATTGAAGGATTACTCTGTCACCCGCCGCCGACTTCATCAACGCGCGCCCCAGAGGTGACACCCAACTGATGTGGTTGCGATTCAGATCGATTTCGTCGGTGCCCACGATGCTCACCACTCGCGATACTCCCGCGGCATTGGCATAGCGCACGGTCGCTCCGAAGAATGCCCTGGTCGCCGCCTGCCCCGCTCTCGGAGCTTCCGGGTCCACCACTTCCGCGGTTTCGATTCGCTTTGTGAGAAAGCGAATCCGCCCATCGATCTGCCGCAGCCGCCGCTTGCCGTACTGATAGTCGGCGTTTTCACTGCGATCACCGTTGCTGGCAGCCCACGCCACCACCTCCGTCACCGCCGGGCGTTCTCTTGTGAGCAGAATCCGGTGCTCATCTTTGAGGCGCTCGAGCCCGCTCGGCGTGATGTAGTTCTTGACTCGCGTCGCGGGCTCGTCCGGTTTTGGTTTTCTTGTAAAACCTTTTCGCATCTCGTGGTCTTTCGAATCGAGCTTACTTGCGCGCCAGATCGGTTCGATGTTGATTCTGAACGCTGGCCCAAGCCAACCAAGCGTCGGTCAGCGGAGGTCGAAAATTGGGAAGCAGCAAACCGCCGGCTCTGAACCATTCGTACGCTGCAGGGCCGATTGAATCCCGATCGTGTCCCACCGCGGGGTCTCGAACAAAGTTCTTGCGAATCCATCGGACGGCAGCGTTGTACCACTTCCCAAAAGCCCTGTTCTCGGTTTCGAAACTGGCCCAGATCCTACCCTGCGTTAACGCTGGTTGGCCGTTCCAAGATTCGAGCACAGGAGATTCATAGGTGAATTGAATGACAGGCAGCGAAAAGTCGACATTGAAATATTTCCCGGTATCTTTCCGTGTCAACGCAGGGAGGATCGCCTGATTCCACAAACAATAATGTCCCCCTCTTTCCCAAGGACGGTTCACTTCTTGAATTTCGGCACGCTCTGAGGAGTGCCACTCCGTGACTATCACCGGATCACGCTCCTGCAAGAAAAGCACGAACCGACGACAGTCCTCAGGGAGCATATGAAAACGTGTCTGTCTTCCCATTGCCAGAAGTGTAAACGAGGAAGCGGGAGGATGGATGGCTCGTCCCCTTGTGGTTTTCTCGTAGACCCTTTTCGCATCTCGGAGTCTTTCCAGGGCGAATCCAGTGAGTGCACCGATGAACGCCGATCGATCGCCCTTGCAACGGGAAGAAGGATTAAACGTCGTATAATCTCGTGCGCGCAGCTTGGGAGCAGAACGCATGAACGTACAAGAACAAATTGAGAAGTATATTACCAGTCAGCCGGAGTCAAAACGCAGTGACATGCGCCAGCTGCATCGGCTCACACTTCAAGTGTCCCCAGAATGCAAATTATGGTTCTTCGATGGTAAAGACAGCAAAAATCATATTGTTACCAACCCTACGATTGGATATGGATTTCACACAATAAAATATGCCGATGGAAAAAGTAGAGAGTCTTTTCGAATTGGTGTCAGCGGAAACAAAACCGGAATCTCTGTCTATATTCTTGGTCTCAAAGATAAGAAGTACCTAGCCAAAACGTATGGAAAGAAACTGGGCAAGGCGAGCGTGACCGGGTATTGCATTCGGTTTAGGGCTCTAAAGGATATAAACATCGATACGCTTGAAGCGGCAATACGATTCGGGCTTGCAGCTTAGAACGAAAACGGCGAGCTGACGAAAATTCGATCCTTAAAAGGCAACCAGTTACCGATGTAAAGGGCGGGTCGCCCATCTTTGCATTTCACCATCCCCACGGAGGGTGCCCCATCCTTGCGTTTTCTGCAAGAGCCTGCCCTGAGCTTGCCGAAGAAGTGGGCGGAAATGCTGCCGGCGCAACTCTTGTCCGTTCTGCACCACCGGTACTGTCGTACCCGCCCTTCGCAAGGTACGCGAAGGACGGGGGCACCCGCAGTTGTGGTGGCTTCTACAGTTTGAAGGCCGGGTCACCCGCCGAAGGCACGCTAGGGAGAATCAGGATTCCGGCAAGGGTGATGGCTCGGGTTGCGGTTGCGCTTTTCGCCTAAGGACCAACGCGGAGAACAGCGTGATGACGAGCCCAATCGGGAAGGGATGAATGAACGTCAGCACTGCGTTGAAGAATGGGTTTTTGTACATCTCTTTGTATTTTCTGACCTGCTCAAGTTTTGCCTCGACGGCTGCCGGGCTCGCCCCCGAGGCGGTGAGCTTCTGAACCAAATGAGCGCCATATGCGTCCCAGAAACCAGGCAGGAAGTTGTAGTAGATCACTTCCCAGGTTACGACATAGATGATGCACGATATCAGAGTAATGGAGAGGCCGACGGCAAAAGCTTTTACAAAGGTAATCTGACCATCGCCAATGTTGTCCCGGTAGGTTCGGATGCCGAAAAACACCATCAGGAACGAGAGCACGATGGAGGTGTTGCCGATGATCGCGCCGCGGTCGAAGCCAATCCTGCCGCCGAAGGTCACCAGCGCTATCATCATCAGCGAAGAGATAGCGCCGGAAATCAGCCCGAAGGTGACGATGATCTTTCTCATATTCTCGTAATGCCTTTTATCCGATCTTAACCCTTCCACGCATGGTGCCGGCCCCATGCGCATCCGGGGTCAGCGACCAGCCATGTCAGCTGCCGACTTGGATGCCACTGGGATAACTACGATAAGGTTATCGCCTGCTCCGGGGTGAGTCATCCCAAGATAATCGAGCTTCGCCAGCGATTGGGCGTCGAACCCGATGTCTTTGGTTGTCATATTCGGCGCATAAAACATCAAGTGCGGAGGGAAAATGCCAGTGCCGTGCTCAGGGATGGCGCTCAAGCGGTTGTGGCTCGACATCATATAGAGGAATCCCGGTTTGCCGGGGTATTGGTAACGGCCTTCCTTATATCCGTTGGCGACGTCTGCTTTGATTTCGGCCTCGGACTTGCCGTTTGTGCGCAGCTCTTCACCGTGCATGTAGACAAGCAAGAGAGTGCGGCTGCCTTCGGCGTCGAAGCACTGCGGCTCAATGGTTGTTTCTGCGGGCTTTACGAAATGCCGGCCGACAAAACAGCTGAAGCCGTTAGTGCCTTCGCGCGCCTTCTCGTAGCCTTTGGGGCCGAGAACGTAAACTGTCGCTTTACCGGATACCTCGGCCGGGGCCGCGCTTTCAGCGAGTGTGATCTGCTGGTCACGTGGCATGGAGGCGTCGTAGACCCGGGGGAGTTCCTGGGCGGTTGCGGCAATGAGCGCAGTGCTTGAAAACAAGCCGATCGACAGCGTACCCACGACAAAGCCCTTCATCCAATTCAGAGACTTCATGTTCGCTCCTTTTTTCAAGAAGTTCATGTTTTCATAAACTTCGTATCGCTCGTATTGAGCGGCTCAACATACCGCATGAGGCGGGGTCGGTGTCGTCATCCTTTTGGCTGATTTTGGCGGCGGAGAGAAAAATCATTCGTTTGGGGGAGCGGTCAATGGCGCGAACCGTGCTTGTGGACGAGTAAGCGCACGAGTAAATCAGGGGAGCAGCCCGAATTCCTTGCCGAGTTGTACCGCTTGCGTTCTTCGTTTCGCCCCGAGTTTGTCGAAAACACGGCTGGAATGGGTCTTCACCGTGCTCTCGCTCACAAAAAGCTTCTCTGCGATTTCGCGGTTGCTCAGGCCCTGGGCGATCAGTTCAAGGATCTCAAGCTCACGGCGAGTGATACGGAGGTCCTCACGTTTTCTCTCGTCAGGGATGAACGGTCCCCCGGCAGGGACGGAGGCGGGGGCCTCCCTTACAACAATTGTCTGGCGTTTTGCTGTCAGCTTGAGGCCAAGCCAGATGCCAAGAACGGCAAAGGTCGCGGCGATCAGTCCGCCGTAGATTTCGATGGAATGTTCGACGACCAGGAACTGGTACTCGGTCCACTGGAGCAGTGCTATCAAGATTCCACCGATCAACCCGTACATGAGGACGTGGCGCTTCATAAGTCGCAGGAGGATTCGTTACCGAAATTATCGCACCTATGGTGGGCTGGTCCTACTGCTTGCACGGCAAGATCAACGCTTTCGGCTTTGAATTGCCCCAGTTGTGCAGAATGTACCGAAAGAAGAGGATCAATTGGAAGCCGCGAAAGCTGCGTAACCGACTGAATGGGCGAGAGAAAGATTGGTCGGGGAGAGAGGATTTGAACCTCCGACCCCCTGGTCCCGAACCAGGTGCTCTACCAGGCTGAGCCACTCCCCGACGGTAACGCGGGCGGCAACAAAGAAGGCATCCACCCGCTTCATTTGCTGCTCGATGAACTTTACAATTATAACATCGCAACTGCGGAGGTTCTCTCCGCTTGCTCGATCCAGCTTTCGCGCTACACTGATGACGCAATGTGATTGAATTGCTGCAAATGTAACGCGGCCTGATTCGAACGCACCACGCTGATCTGAAGCTATGATCGTCCTTTCCGCCAATCGTCTCTATACGCCACAAGAAGAAATAAAAGACCCGCTCCTTTTTATTGAGGGTGGCCTCATCTCAGCCGTTTCCTCGCGCGCTGAGCGGGAAATTCCGAAGAATGCGACGGTAATCGATCTTGCGAACGACGGACTTGCCGAGGCCATCCTGGCGCCCGGTTTCGTCGACATTCACATGCACGGTGGCGCCGGCATTGACCTCATGCGGGCCGCGCCCGGCGAGTTGCCGCGTCTGAACAAGTTCCTGACCACCCACGGCGTCACAGGATACTTTCCTACTACCGTCGCCGCGCCGCTTGATCAAACCTGCTTAGCTCTGGCGCGACTAGCCGACGCGATCGAAGCCGCTCGAAGTTCTGACACTGAAGGCGGCGCGATCGAGGCTCGGCCGCTCGGCATCCATCTGGAAGGTCCATTTCTCAGTCACAAGCGCCGCGGAGTGCATCCCCCGGAATACCTTGTCGAGCCCACGCTGGAAGTCTTTGAGCGTCTGTGGCAGGCCGCGCGCGGTCACGTGCGCATGATGACCATCGCACCGGAGCTTCCCGGCGCTCTCGAGGTCATCGCCGAAGCGGCGCGGCGCAAAGTGTGCGTGAGCATCGGCCACTCTGACGCCGTGCTCGAGGAGGCCCGCGCCGGAGTCCACGCCGGCGCTCGCCACGCCACCCATACTTTCAACGCGATGCGGCCGCTCGACCATCGCGATCCCGGAATCCTCGGCGAAGTGCTTACCGACCGCCTGCTGAGCGCCGATATTATCGCGGATGGAATTCACGTCGCGCCCGAGGTCATTCAAATTTTCCTGCGGTCGGTAGGTCTGGAACGCTCGGTGCTGATTACCGACGCGATGGCCGCGGCAGGCATGCCCGACGGCACCTACCAACTCGGCCCCATTCAGGTAGAAGTGAAAGATGGGAAGGCCACGAACAACGGAAGCCTCGCCGGCAGCGTCCTCACCATGGACCGTGCTGTTCGCAACATAACCCGCTTCTCTTTGTGGACCTTGCGCGAAGCCGTGCGCGCGGCCACTCTGAACGCCACGCGCGCCGTCGGCCTCGCGCAACATGGCGAGCTCGCGCCCGGCGCGGAAGCCAACATTACTGTGTTGAGTCCAGACGGAGAAGTGCGCAGAACGATCGTCCGCGGCCACTGCTAAACCAGAAAATTCAAGAGAAAGATTTGTTCTTAAATCTGCCATCCGTGGCAATGGTTTTTCGTTAATTGGGTTTGCGTTCTTTCGCGTCCACAAGATAACGCAATAGTACGGCCTCATCGGCCCGCGTGAGCTGATCGAGGAAAGAGGTATCCACCTTGCTCTCTTCGACGGGTTTCGCGGCGTTCGACTGGCGGAGCTTATCACCCAGTTCCGGCTCATTGCTCATCACCTGGGTGTAGAACCACAGAAAGTGCCGCATCTGGTCGAGCGCCTTGCACAGAATCTGGATGGCTTCGGTCTCGGGCAGCGCACTCAGGGCTTCCATCAATTCCGGATCGCTGGGCGCCTGCATGGCCGCGTAGTTCAGCTCTCGCTGAATCGCACGCAAATCTTCGGTAACTCGCGCCATCCGGGTGTGTAGATCGTCCATCTGAGTGTCGTTACCCATATGTCGAAGCGACTTTCGAAGCAATGTTCGCGTGCCTTTCAACATCTCATCGCGAGCCCCCAGCCGATAGATGTCCCACGATCATGCGCTTTCGTAATTCAAGCCATTACTTTGGTCGGGAGACTCATGCCCGTCGCTCGATCACGCCGAACCCCGCTACTGGCAAGGGTTTTCGCGTTATCAAAGAGCATGCCGCTCTGCGCCGCAATTCATTTCCGCGTGTCGAGTTTTCTGTCGCTCCAAAGTCACCACCCATAGTTACTGAAGCCATCGTCAAGCAGAACTCACTGTCAGGAAGTCCACGAGATGTGATACAAACGCGCGGATGGAATCGCCTTCGGCAAACCCGCCTCGCCACGACCTCATCCGCGCCATCGGTCGCTGGAGCCTGGTTGCGCTGGTGGTGAACTCCATCATTGGCAGCGGAGTGTTTGGGCTGCCTTCTACCGTAGCCGCGCTCATCGGCAACTACAGCCCTTACGCCGTGCTCGCGGCCGGGGCCGGAATGAGCGTGATCATGGGCTGCTTTGCCGAGGTTGCCTCGCGCTTTCAGCAAGCCGGCGGTCCTTATCTTTACGCTCGCGTTGCCTTCGGACGCCTCATGGGCATTCAGACCGCCTGGATGCTCTGGCTGGGGCAAGTGGCTGCTCCCGCGGCGAACGCCAACCTGTTTGTGATTTATGTCGGCGAGTTCTTTCCTCATGCCAAAGATCCGCTGCCTCGTGCCATCATTCTCACCGCGCTGGTGGGCTTGTTGACTTTTATCAACATTCGCGGCGTGCGCGCTGGAACGCAGGTGAGCAATTTGTTCACCGCAGCGAAGCTGGTGCCACTGTTCGCTGTGATCGTTCTCGGTTTGCTTGTGCTTCAACATCAGCACTGGGCCATCGCCTCTGCGCCCGTCGCATCTGCCGGTGCCAACCAGTGGCTGAAAGCCGTGCTGCTTCTGGTTTTTGCCTACGGCGGATTCGAGACTGCTCTCGCCCCCATGAGCGAAGCGAAAAATCCGCGCCGCGACGCTCCCTTCGCGCTCTTCACGGCTCTTCTGCTTTGCACCGTGGTCTACGCGCTGATCCAGTGGGTGGTTGTCGGAGTCCTGCCCGACGCGGCCCACAGCCAGCGCCCCTTGGCCGACGTCGCGCGGTTAGCGGCCGGTCCGGTAGGCGCATCGCTGGTTGCGATCGGCGCGCTGATTTCTTTCTATGGATACCTCAGTGCAAAAATTCTGGCCATGCCGCGCGTCGTGTTCGCCCTTGCTGAACAAGGAGACTTCCCCAAGATCTTCGCCGCCGTTCATCGCCGCTTTCACACGCCCTACGTTTCGATTCTCGTCTTCGCGGCCATGATCTGGGGATTGGCTCTGATCGGCGATTTCAAATGGAATGTAACTCTTTCCGCCGTTGCCCGGCTTCTCTACTACGGCGTGGCCTGTGCCGCCCTGATCATCCTTCGCCGCAAACAGCCGGAAGGAGCGAGCGCGATGTTCCAACTGCCCGCGGGAAACTTCTTCGCAATGCTCGGAATCATCCTGTGCGTGGTCCTGGTAACGCGGGTAGATTTTGGGCAGTCTCTGATTCTCGTCGCGACTATCGCGCTGGCGTTGGTGAACTGGGCCGTTGTGGCGCGACGTAGCCGCGTGCACCAATGAAGCAGGTGCCCCATTTCTCGCGTTCTTTGCGAGAAGTGGGCAAGGCACGACCAGCCCCCTTATGACTTTGGCCGGTCCTGAGCGCCGTGATAAATCCGCAAGACTTCGATGTTCTGCTCCCGCACGCGATAGACAGCAACGTAGGGCAACGGCAGGAACAAAAGCTCCCGCGTTCCTTCCTCGCGTCCGACACGGCCAAGATGCGGCCACTCTCTCAAGGATTGAATCGCGGTATACACCTAGCGAATGGTCGCGTCTCGGTACAGCGGATGGTGGTCCCTGAGGTAGTCACTAATGTGCTGCAGGTCCACTGCGGCGGCCGGCGTCCAGCGGATTCGCATTCTTATGAGCGCAACATCTGCTCCAGGCGGGCATCCATTTCTTGCTCTTCAATGAAATCTCCCCTGTCGGCCTGCGCAACGCCTTCACGAACGGCGGCACGAAAGCGGGCATCCTCTTCAAGTAGACGCAAGGCAGCATCCTTCACCAACCGTTCAGCATCCTTGCCTTCCTGGGTGGCGATCTGCGCAAGCTGCGCTTCCTGCTCAGGGGTGAAATGTAGCTCCATCAACTTAAGGGTAAGAGTCGAGAAATCACGTGTCAACCACAATTCCCTTGACTGCAATTCTCAAACCTGAGACCCTATCTCTATACGCATTTGATCTTTGACATATAAATAGCACCGAGATATAACTCCCCTGAATTCAATATTTTGCAGCCCGACAAGTGATTCCAAAGCACTCATCAAACCGAGATCTGATCTAACTCCCTTGGCTGGAATATTTTACGGGCAAGTCATTTGCTTTCAGGATTTTAGCCTGATCATTGCCTGGTCAGAAGATCGCAACCCACTGATTCAAAGGATTTTAACTGGTTCGATCTGTGAAATTTTTTGATCTGGATCTGACCGCGCCGACTCCGCCGTTACACTCCCCGCTGCTCCAGTTCCAGCAGCGCCTTCTTGCGCTCCACGCCCCAGCGATAGCCGCTGGTGTCGCCATCTTTGCGCACTACGCGATGACAGGGAATCGCGACCGCGACTGGATTTGTGGCGCAGGCTCGGGCCACGGCGCGGCTCGCGCTCGGCCGGCCTATCGCCTTTGCTACCTGGCTGTAGGACCGCGTTTCGCCGAACGGGATCGATTGCAGGCAAGCCCAGACGCGCCGTTGAAATGCAGTTGCCCGGATATCCAAAGGCAGAGCGGTGTTCAACTCGTGGCCGGTCATGGTTGCGAGCAAGGTTTCAACCCAGGCTTGCAATCCGCCCTGATCGGGCTTGCGCACGGCAAAAGGAAATTCGCGCTTCAGGCCTTCGATCAACTCGCCGTCGGAACGGGCGAACTGGATGGCGCAAACGCCCTTGTCGGTGGCCGCGACCAGCATGCGTCCGAGCGGCGAATCGGCGATGGCATAGCGAACGGTGGCAGCGATCGCGCCACGGCGATATTTATCTGGCGTCATGCCGAGTTGCGAAGCAGTCTTTTCATAGAGGCGGCTGCTCGAGCCGTAGCCGGCGTCATACATGGCGCGGGTCACATTGTCTCCCGCTTGCAGATTGCGCTTGAGCTGGCGCAGGCGGCAGGAATCGCCGTACTCGCGCGGCGTGATTCCGAGCGCGGCTTTGAAGCGCCGCTGCAAATGGAAAGGGCTCTGGCGAAACACTTTGCCCAGGCGCTCCAGAGTGACCGGTTCATCGAGATGCTGCTCGATATAGCGGCACACCTCTTTCGCCCAGTCGGATTGCAGATTACCGCTGACCGACCGCGGACGGCAACGCAGGCAGGCGCGAAAACCGGCTTTCTCCGCTTGCTCGGGATGCGAAAAGAATGTCACATTCGCGCGCCGAGGACGGCGTGCCGCACACGAGGGCCGGCAATAGACGCCGGTGCTGGAGACAGCGAAAACGAACTCTCCGTCGCGCGCGGAATCGCGGGCGAGGACTGCATCCCAGCGCTGGGCTTCGCTTGGTAGGGCCCGACCCGATCGGGCTTCGCTGAGTTTCGCCGAATTGGAGCGCGCGGCCGGCATTTCGCTCAAGGTTTCCTTTGTGAGTATGGCATTCGCGGTCGTGATTGGGAAAGTCAGGTTGGTGGAAGTCATGATGGGAACAGCGTAGGGCGAAGAGGACGGAACGGACTATCCGAATCTTGCGGGCAAAGCGAATTTGTCGCCGGTTCAGGCGCCCGTCTCTCGGGCTTAATTGCCCCGCGGATGGAAGGGGCCGAGCACGCTGGAAACTCCGGAGCGTTTGCGCAATTCGCTGAGCAGCGCGCTGGCGGCGTTGGTGTAGGTCTTGCTGGGATCGGAGGGATCGGCCCAGACCGCGTCGTAAATAATCTGCGCCGCTTCTTTCAGATCCATGTGCAGTGCGCCTTCGAAAACATCGATGCGCTCCTGCAGACGCGTGTAACACGCTTTGCAAATCGAGGCTGGCTCGTCGTCTTGAGCGCGGTGATTTTCCAGACTGCAAATGGCAATCGAGCTAGCGACTTCCTCAGAGGTTGCGGAAATTTTCGACTCAAGCTCTTTCAGGAATTCTTCTCTCTCCCGCTCGACGACAGCACTGTCGGGCGTGGATTCGGCAGCAACCTGCGCCTTGGGAATGGCAGGAACAGCGCGGGGTGAAACCCGCACCCGGCTGTTGCACGCCGGGCATACGTCGAGGTTGGCGGGATAATAGAGACGGCAGTTCGAACAAGGCAGGCCAAAACCGGACGGCTGCTGAGCCTTGGCATCGTGGCGGACGGCGTTCCGCAGGTCGTTTCGGACGTTACTCTGAACGTTATTCTGAACGCTGCTCTGCCCGTTATTCGGAACGTCGCTCCGAACATCCTTCCGAAGGTCGTTCCGGACGCTGCCTTCCGGCGGCGGGGTGGTCTGTGCCGGCTTGGCGGCGGCCGGTGTGGATCTTGTCAGGTCCATGATCAATCACCTGAAAAATGCGTGGGAGCGCGTAGGTTCATCTTTTCGCATGAGCCTGCAGCTCTGGCGCAGCCCTTGCATTTCAGTGTAAGCAGTCTCGCGCCCGAACGAACATGCCGGGAGTACACTTCCAGGTACTGTCCCTGCGGAGCTGTTACCGGGAGTTTGTGTCCTTCATCTGCATCAGCTTCAGAAGTTCATCGCGGCGGGCGCGATAGAGTTGGCGCTCGGGATCGAGCCGCGCCGCCGTCTCCAGTTCCGACAAAGCTTCCTCATAGCGGTCCATGGTCATAAGGCAGGCCGCAAGAGCGTAGTGGTTGTCGGGGGATGCATTGAGGCGCAGCGCCTCGCGGAATTCCTTTTCTGCGGCCTGCAGCTGCCGCTGCTGGAACAGCGCCGTGCCGAGAAGGTGGTGAGCCGAGTCGGAGTCGGGATTGAGCGCAACCGCTAGGCGCAATTCGCGAACGCCTTCTTCCAGCTTGTCATCGAGCAGCAGAGCTTCGCCGAGGACGCGGTGTTCCGCGGAACCGGTAGGGTTCTCGCGAACTGCCAGCTCCAATTCATTAATGGCGTTGGCGTAATCTTTCTTCGCCATGTAGGCATGGGCCAGGCAACCGTGTCCCTGCTCCCACTCGGGATGCTGGCGGTAAAGCTCGCGTAGTTCGAGCATGGCAGCATCGAAGTCGCCTTTGTCGCAATACGTGTTGCCCAAGTTGTTTCGCACCGAGGCTTCTTCAGGCGCGAGCTTCTTGGCTTCGCGATATTCGGCGATGGCTTCATCCAGTTTGTTTTGCTCATGCAAGATCAGCGCCAGATTGGAGTGAGCCTGCCAGAAACGCGAGTTCAAGCGAATAGCGTGGCGATAGGCGGCGATGGCGGCGGGCAAGTTTCCATCGGCGTGCAGAGTTATGCCCAAATCGTAGTAGGTATCCGGGTTATCGGCGTCGCGGGCTAGCGACTCAGCGAAAGCATTAGCCGAGGCGCCATATTGTCCGTCGGAGAAAAAGGCGAGACCAAGGAACTGATAGGCCTCCGCGTTCTGCGGATCCATGCTGAGGGCAGTGCGCGCCTCAGCGATCGAGTCGGAAGGATCGTCGAGGCGATAGAAGATGTAGGCCAGGCTGCTGTGGTTCTCAGGGAAATCCGGCATAAGCTGCGCGGAGAGCGTGATCTCGTCGATGGCGTCGTCCCAGAGTTCCTGCTGCCGCAGCATTGTGCCTAGGGCGAAGTGCAATGCGGCATTTTGCGGGGCGGCGGCTAAAGCCTGGCGCAGGGCGAGTTCGGCTTCGTGGAAACGTTGAGCCCGGGCATTCGTGGCGGCCTGCACCAGGGCTGCGGGAATCTCAGAGGTTGGGGAATCAGCAGGCGCGGACCGCTTCAAGCTCTTCAGGGCGTGTATCAGATTGGCATCCGCGCCGGCCGCTTCGAGCTGGCGAATGGGTTCTTTGCCCGGGACGTTGGCGATTCCCCGTTCCTGAACGATGCGGACGAGGCGGTTGCCGGGCACACCAGCCGTCAGCCAAGCCATCAACTGGGTGGAGTTCACCGGCTGACTCTCGCTGGACTGGGCAGTCAACACTGCCCCAAACAGCAATAAAAGAACTGACAGGCCCTTGCGCTTCACTCGACTCTCCGGTGACGGTTTGGCTTGCTGCGGCGCTGATTGCGGCGCGGGACAGGGTGTTTGGCCCGAACCGCACATTCCACTCTAGCGCTCGGGCAGAACCGAAGGTAAGGTCACGGAAGTAATAGGCAGGGTTTGCAGGGGCGTGGTTTGACTTCCCCCTACCCCTCCGGTACCGTATTAGAAGGAAGACGGTTGTAGTGTCTTCTCAGGAGGGTCCCCGTGGAAGGTTTGTTCCAACCGTGGCACCTGATCATTATTTTTGCCATTGCCCTGCTGATTTTCGGTCCTAAGAAGTTGCCTGAGTTGGGCAAAGGGCTGGGCGAAGGTTATCGTGCCCTGAAAGAGGGGATGAAGGATACTCCTGCACCCCCGGCTTCGACTGAAGCGAGCAAGACCGCCGAATCCAAGGAAACCAAGGCCTGACCGAGTTCCCTTCGCGGGCAGTAATCCTCTTTGTTTCCACCGCCGCTTTGTCGCCTTTTTCTGTTCCGTTCCGTGTAGTTCCGGGCCCTAGATAGCATTTGAGTTGTGGAAGTGACTCTAAAAATCTGGAGGTAGGTAGTGTTGCGTAAAATCGAAGTGGTTGCTCTCATATTGTTTCTGGGATTAGCGCCGACAGCTTTCGCCGATCAGATCACATTGAAGAATGGTGACCGCCTGACCGGCACAGTCGTGAAGTCTGATGGCAAGGTTCTGGTGTTGCACACCGAGTTCGCGGGGGACGTTACCGTGCAGTTTGCCGCGATCACGCAGATCACGACGGAGAAAGAATTGCATGTCAGCACTTCGGACAAGAAGACCGTCGTGGGTCCGGTAACCTCCAGCGACGGAAAACTCGAGGTCGCCACCAAGACCAGTGGCACGGTTGAGGTTCCCGTTGGGAATGTGGTATTGATCCGCAATGACGCCGAACAGGCGGCTTACGATAAGTCGTTGCATCCTGGTTTGACGCACGGCTGGAACGGTGGAGCCGACGTGGGCTTCTCGCTGGCCCGCGGCAACAGCGAAACGGAAAACCTGGCGCTGGCGCTCAACGCTGCCCACCCCACCTTAAACGACAAGATTATCCTGCACGTGAGTTCCATCTATACGAGCAACCAGTTGGCCACTCCGAGCACCGTGGCAGATCTGATCCAGGCAGGAATTCGTTACGATCGCAATATCAATCCGCGAATGTTCGGCTTTGGAGCCGTAGACTTTATGAGTAACGCTCTGCAGGATTTGGATCTGCGCTCGGTGTATGCCGGCGGTCTGGGGTATCACGCCATCAAATCACCCGGCACAACGTTGGACTTCCTGGCTGGCCTGAACTATACGCATGAAACGTATTCGAACGGTCCGCCGAACCCGCCCACAGTGCCGCCGACGCCGGCTACCTACACTTCTTACGGCGTGACGAACCGGTTCGCCGCATTGACGCTGGGTGAGGATTTGACGCACAAACTAGGGAAGAGCACGGTGATTACGGAGAATCTGTATGTGTTTCCGGACCTGTCGAACGCCGGCGAATATCGAGCCACGTTCAACTTCGGCTCGGTCACCAAGGTCAGCAAATGGCTCGGGTGGCAGAATCAGTTCGGTGACATCTATGTTTCCAACCCACCCTCGACCGCGAAGAAAAACGACGTTATTTTTACCACCGGGCTGAACTTCTCGTTCACGCACTGAGGGAATGTTTGGACGACCGTGGAAGAGCGGCCCTTCGAGGGCCGCGTTATGTGGCATAAGGGTCCCCGGGGGCTTAAGCCCGAATTGTCAAGGAGTGCTTAACGCGGCGCTGAAG
>JBAWCJ010000117.1:0-15817 GCA_049590215.1 Candidatus Sulfotelmatobacter sp.
ACGGCCAGCAGGTGCGGGGAAAGTTTAGCGACAACTCTGCCTTCCATACCGTGGCTCCGGCAGTGTATCCCGACATGATCAAGGCGCTGCGCGACAAGAACGTCGCGGTGAACATCAAGGACATCAATGGCGGAAGCTGGCCGCTGCAGTTGTTGGGCACGTGGGCTCCGCTGCTTCTGCTGGGGGCGTTGTGGTTTTTCATGATCCGGCAGATGCAGACCGGCGGCAACAAGGCGCTCTCGTTTGGCAAGAGCCGGGCGCGACTGCTCTCGATGCAGCAGAAAAAAGTCACGTTTAAAGACGTGGCCGGTGTGGAAGAAGCCAAAGAAGAGCTGCGCGAGATTATCGAATTTCTGCGTGAGGCGCAGAAATTCCAGAAACTTGGCGGCAGGATTCCCAAGGGAGTGCTGCTGGTTGGACCTCCGGGAACTGGCAAGACTTTATTGGCGCGGGCGGTTGCTGGCGAAGCGAATGTTCCTTTCTTTTCAATTTCCGGATCGGATTTTGTTGAGATGTTTGTGGGCGTCGGTGCCAGCCGGGTGCGCGATCTGTTCGAACAAGGCAAGAAGAACGCGCCCTGCATTATTTTTATCGACGAGATTGACGCTGTTGGTCGGCATCGCGGGGCCGGCCTGGGCGGCGGTCACGACGAGCGTGAGCAGACTTTGAACCAGTTGCTAGTGGAGATGGACGGGTTCGAGTCGAATGAAGGCGTGATTCTGATGGCGGCCACGAACCGGCCCGACGTGTTGGATCCGGCGCTGCTGCGGCCGGGGCGCTTTGACCGGCGCGTGGTGGTGAGCCGTCCGGATGTGCGTGGGCGGGAAGAAATTCTGCGTGTGCATACCCGCAAGATTCCCCTTGCCGAGGATGTTGATCTTTCCGTGCTGGCGCGTGGGACTCCCGGATTTTCTGGAGCGGACCTGGCCAACATGGTGAACGAAGCGGCGCTGGCTGCCGCGCGGCAGAATCGCAAAGCCGTGCTGATGTTCGATTTCGAAGTGGCCAAGGACAAAGTCCTGATGGGCGTGGAGCGCAAGTCGCTCATTCTTTCGGACGACGAAAAGAAAGTTACTGCCTACCACGAAGCCGGACATGCTCTGGTGGCTGCGAAGCTGCCGGGATCGGATCCGGTGCACAAGGTCACGATTATTCCGCGGGGCATGGCGCTGGGCGTGACCATGCAGTTGCCGATCGATGACCGGCACAACTATACCCGGGAATATTTGAAGACCGACCTGGCTATTCTGATGGGCGGGCGGTTGGCGGAAGAACTGTTCCTCAACCAGATGAGCACGGGCGCGGGCAACGACATTGAGCGGGCTACGGAAATGGCGCGCAAAATGGTTTGCGAGTGGGGCATGAGCGATCTGGGTCCTCTGACCTTCGGGAAGAAGGAAGAGCAGATATTTCTGGGACGCGAGATCAGCCAGCACCGCGACTACAGCGAAGACACCGCCATCAAGATTGACGGCGAAGTCCGCAAGCTTGTGAACCAAGGATACGAAACGGCGAAGAACATTCTGGAAGGCAATCGCGACACGTTGCAGAAGATTGCGGCTGCTTTGCTGGAGCGCGAAGTGCTGGATGCTTCCGAGGTGATGCTGCTGGTCGATGGTAAGGATTTGCCTCCGATGAAGTCTCCTTCGACCAAGCCTGACGATGGCGTGCAGCAGGTGTTGAAGCCGGAGCCGGGACGCGGGATCGTGAAGGGTGGAGAGAGTCCGGCGCGGGCCTGAAAATCAGTTCTCAGTTCTCAGTTGAGGGCGGCCTGGCGGCCGCCCTTAGTTTTTGCTCGGAATTATCCGTTTACGATTTTCATCATGTGCTCGGGATAGCGCTCGCCGGCGGCTGCGCCGGTGGGGAAGATTTCTTGGATGCGGATCAGGTCTTCTTTTGTCAGCTTGACGTCGATCGCCGCCACATTCTCTTCCAGATACTTGCGGCGTTTGGTGCCCGGGATGGGGACGATGTTCTTGTCCTGCGCGAGCACCCACGCTAGCGCGAGCTGAGAAGGCTTGCATCCTTTCTCTTCCGCGATTTGCTCGACCCGGCGCACGAGATCGAGATTCCTCTGAAAGTTCTCGCCTTGAAAGCGCGGGGAGAAGCGGCGGAAGTCGTCTGCGGGAAAATCCTCGAAGCGCTTGAACTGGCCGGTGAGAAAGCCGCGTCCGAGCGGGCTGTAGGCGACAAAGCCGACACCCAGTTCGCGGCAGAGAGGCAGGAGTTCGTCTTCCGGTTCGCGACTCCAGAGTGAATACTCCGTTTGCAGGGCGGTGATGGGATGGATTTTCACTGCGCGGCGCAAGGTTTGCGGCGAGGCTTCCGAAAGCCCGATGTGGCGGATTTTTCCTTCCTGCACAAGTTGCGCCATCGCGCCGACCGTGTCTTCGATGGGCGTGGCGGGATCGACGCGATGCTGGTAGTAAAGGTCGATGGTATCAACGCCCAGGCGGCGCAGGCTGGCATCGCAGGAGCGGCGGACGTAATCAGGTTTGCCGCTGACGCCGCGCAGGGTGGGGTTTGCGGGGTCGCGAACGATGCCGAACTTGGTGGCCAACACGACCTGATGGCGTTTGCCTTTGATCGCGCGGCCCACCAACTCTTCATTTATGTATGGCCCGTACACGTCAGCGGTGTCGAGGAAGTTGAGGCCGAGTTCGAGCGCGCGATGAATGGTGGCGATGGATTCATCGTCATCGCGGGGACCGTAAAACTCCGACATGCCCATGCAGCCGAGGCCTTCTTCTGAAACCGTTAGGTCGCTATTTCCTAGTTCACGAAACTGCATGATCGCTCCTTGCCTGCGAAAGATTGGCGACTCGTCCCTACACCATTAACAGATGCATCAACCCCGGTCATCGATGGCCGGAATTTCTGAGTCGCTCGATGGTGTCGAGCATCGTTTATCTCTGTAATAATTCTTGGAATCGGCGAAATCCATGAGTCAAGTGTCTATCTGGTTTGAGCGAAAGTTCGAGTTCTCGTTTCCGGTGGAGTTGTTTCCGAATCTGCTGGCGCGTCTGCGGGGTACGCCGGCGCGGCTCGATGAAGTGCTGCGTGGATGTTCCCGGGACATCCTGGTCAGGAAACCGCAGGGAAAGTGGTCGGCCAAGGAAAACGCCGGGCACTTGCTGGACCTCGAACCGCTATGGCTGGCGCGTGTCGATGACTACGTGGCCGGCAGTTCCCAACTCGCGGCGACGGACCTGCAGAATCGAAAAACCGACGAGGCCGATTACAACGCGCGTCCGCTCGAAACGATTGTGGCTGGGTTCCGCGGTGCCAGAGCGAACCTGTTGACCCGCACCTGCGAACTGGATTCCTCACTGTTCTCGCGAGCCATTGTGCATCCGCGGCTGAAGACGCCGATGAGGCTGGCCGACCATTTATATTTTGTCGCAGAACATGACGATCACCATCTGGCGAGAATCTGGGAACTGGTCTACGGATCGTGATTGCTGGACTACGATTACTTACTGGATCATGATCAGCGGTTTGGTGCGGGCGAGGACTTCACCAATTCTTACCGCGGGCACTCCTGCCGCGTTGAGCGACCGGGTAAGTTGCTCGGAATCTTCGGACGCCACGGAAATCAGCAGGCCGCCCGCGGTTTGAGGATCGAAGAGAAGCGCCCGCAGGTCTTGGGGAACTTTATCATCGTAAGCCACCATGCATTCGGCGAAATCGCGGTTGTTGTTGAGGCCTCCCGGAATGTAGCCGGCGCGAATGCACTCGATCGCGCCCGGAAGTATCGGGATGCTGCCCGCCTGCAGACGGAAACACACGTCTGAGGCCAGCGCCATCTCGCGCGCGTGGCCGATCAGGCCGAAGCCGGTGACGTCCGTCATACTTCGAATGCGAAACTTCCCTTGTTGAATTACCTCCGCTGCTCGCTTGTTCAGCATAGTCATCGACTCAATGGCGGCGTCAATCCATGCGGGCTCGACTTTGCCCTTTTTTATTGCAGTGGAAATCACACCGGTGCCTAGCGGTTTTGTGAAGAGAAGAACGTCGCCCGGCGTGGCCCCAGCGTTGGCTAGAACTTTCTTCGGATCGATAAGTCCAGTGACAGAGTAGCCGAACTTGGTTTCTTCGTCGCGAATGCTGTGGCCGCCGATGACGGTGCATCCGGCTTCAATCATCTTTGATAAGCCGCCGGCGAGGATGCGCTCGAGAATTTCGAGATCAGCTTTTTCGGGAAAGCAGACCAACGCCAGCGAAGTGATTGGGCGGCCGCCCATGGCGTAAATGTCGCTGAGCGCGTTGGTCGCGGCGATCTGCCCGAAGATGTAGGGGTCATCTACCACTGGAGTGAAAAAATCTACGGTTTGCACCAGCGCCTGATCGGGCGCGATTTGATACACTCCGGCGTCGTCGGCGTAGTCGAAGCCGACTAGGACGTTGGGGTCGTGTTGCCGGGCTAATTTCCCAAGCACCGAGTCCAGCGCCGCTGGACTTAGCTTGGACGCTCAACCCGCAGCTTTTACCGACTCCGTCAAACGGAAGGGGTTTGTTTCGGCCATAAGGTCATTGTAAATGGGTTGCGGGAGCCGGCCCGCGCTCGGAGGCTAAAGCCCCGATTGATTTGCGTGCGTTACGCGGCGCTGAAGCGCCGCTCTTCCACGGTTACTGCACACGTCATCGTGGATCCGTGCTACTTCAAAACAACATCGCTGATCTGGATTTCGGGATACTGATGGTTCCACTGCGCGGAGATGCTCTCAAACGTCAGCCGAAAAGTTTTGCTTTGGCCGGGGCCTAACGGGGAGACACTGAAGTCGACTGCTTCGGGATAGGGACCGGTGGTTTTCAGCACTTGCATCGGGATGTCTTCGCGTTGGGCGAGTTGTCCCAACTCGTCTTTGAATAGGACTTCGACTGTCACATGCGTGACGGTCTTGTCGCCTGCGTTAGTGATGGTTCCATCGACGTAGCTGACCGTGGCTCCGACAAAATTCTCGGCGGCGCTCATTTTGAAATCGGAGAGCTTGAGGCTTGACGCGTAAGGGGGTGGGCCGGAAGCGGTTTTAGGATGGCTGCGAAACAGAAACGCGAAAACGATGGCGATGACGATGACAACCGTGACCGTGATGGCGATCGTGCGCTTGCTCGAATCACGCTCTTCTACTGCCGGCGTTGGCTGGATCAAGCCACCCATGCGTCGATTGTACTCTGGCCGCTAGTTGCCGGTCCCTTCAGCGCCGGTCATCGAGAACGCAATCAGGAATAGCACGCCGAACAACACGTCGACGCCGCCGAGTGCCAGATCTTGCGGATGCAGGCGATTCTGCAGAAAGAGCACGAGCAGGGTTGCGCCATAGCCGAATTTCTCGAGCATGGAGGGAATCATCATCGGGCGGAGGCGTAGAGGATCTCTCGCAATGACGATGAACACGACCTGGAAGGCCAAACCCACGCTGACAAAGCCATAGTAGAACGCGGGATGAGTGATCGGTGGCGGATCATTGCGGCCGATCATATTGAAGATGAAGTACAGGGGCGTTAGCACCAGCACGCCCCAGATGCCGGCGATCCAGAATACGATCCTGGCGAATTTCATGTTCTGCCCATATTCGTCGCGATTATTCGCCGCCGACCGTCAGGCCGTCAATGCGCAACGTTGGTGAGGCGACCGAGCCGCGGAACTCGAGATCGCTGGCGATCTCGGAAATATTGAAGAACATTTCTTTCAGGTTTCCGGCGACGGTAATTTCTTCGACTGGGTAGGCGAACTCTCCGCCGGATATCCACAATCCCGAGGCGCCGCGGGAATAATCTCCAGTCACCAGGTTCGCGCCGTGGCCGAGGAACTCGGTTACGTAGAGACCTTCTTTGATTTCTGAAATCATTTGCTTCGGCGTTCTGGCGCCGGGCTGCAGGAAGTAGTTGCCCGGGCCGATGCCTGGCGTTCCGGCTAGTCCGCGCGAAGCGTTGGCGGTGGTCTCGAGCCCCAGCTTCTTTGCGGTGTAGGTATTCAGAAGATACGAGTTCAGCACGCCGTTTTCGACCACTACCGTGCGGCGCGTTGGAATGCCTTCGCCATCGAAGGGGCTGGTGCCGAAGCCGCCGGGAATGGTGCCGTCGTCGATGATGGTTACGTTCGAGCCGGCAATTTTCTGTCCCAATTTGCCGGCTAGAAATGATGCGCCACGGTAGACGGAGTCTCCGTTCACGCCTTCGAAAATGTGTTCGAGGATCGACGTGGCGACCATGGGATCGAAGATGATAGGCACCTGCGCGGTCTTCGCCTTGCGGGCGCCTAAGCGTCGCAGCGTGCGCTGGGCTGCGACCTTGCCGACCTGCTCAGGCGATTCGAGTTTGCTCAGCATGCGCGCCACTGAGAACCAATAGTCGCGCTGCATGGCGCCGTCTTCGGTTTGCGCGATGGGGACTGCTGACACGGAGCAATAAGATCGGCGATATTCGCCGACGAATCCGTGCGAGTTGGCCAGAACTTTATGGCCGGTAGCGGCGTCGAACGATCCGCCTTCGGAATTCTTGATGCGGGGGTCGAAATCGAGCGCGGCTTTCTCGGCGCGGCGGGCGTAGTCGATGCGATCGGGGCCGGGTAGGGAATACACGTCTTCGTGATAGAGATCGAGATCGCCGGTCAGCGAGCCTAGCTGAGAAGCTTCGGGGATTCCGCCGAATGGGTCTTCTGAGGTGATCTTCGAGAGTTCCAGTGCGGACTTCACCATGCGGTCGAGGGCAGCGGGTGAGAAGTCGCTCGAGTACGTGCTGGCTGCGCGCTGGCCGTTGAAGACGCGGACGCCGATGGATCGTGATCCGGACTCTTTCAGGGTTTCGACCTGGCCGAGGCGGACCAGCGTGGAGAATTCGTCGCCTTCGCGGACTACACATTCGGCAGCGGTGGCGCCGCCGTTCATGGCGCGGCGGACGATGTCCTGGGCTAGGGAGCGTAGGTCGGTTTCTAGTTTCGAGTTTGTGGTTTCGAGTTGGGTAGAGGGCATAAAGTTGTGGTGATGCGATTTTTCTTCTACGGAAGAGCTTCGCCTGCAAGGGTGGCTTCCGAAGTAGATCCGCTAATTATCGCCAGGATATCCTTGCCGAACCCGGCAAGCGGCTCATAAGTGGTAATGATTTCCAACGTCGCTGTTTTCTGAGATCCAGGTCGCGTGTCATTCCACATTTCCGTCGCCATTCGCACTTGAACTCCGATGTGGCCCCGATGATCGACTGGGTAGACGTCAATGCCGAGGTGTTCCTGTTCCAACGCGCCCGATGTTTCCTTCGACCAGAATCCGCTCGCAAGTGCACATCGAGCGGCATCCGGAAGAGGAAACTCCGAAATCGCCTGAGCAAATTCCCGAATCTGGGCGATGTCGAAATACGCGCCGCTCCTTCCGGAGTAGCCTTGGGTTTCCGCCTGTGCTGACAACTTCCCGGTGCCGTCCCCGTCGTCTCTGAAAGTCAATGTCAGAAATCCGTGCCTCATCGGTGTGCTTCAGTCTCCGACACTTGCATATACGACAAGGAGGTACCTTCCAAATGAGACTCGGCCAACCACGCCAAAGCCTCGGAGAAAATCCTTGAACCGCCCCAGAAAGTGCCGGCGTGCAAGGGATCCTTCGACTGCATGTTAGCTTCGCGCTTTGGCGCGAAGGTCACTCTCCGCTCAGGATGACAGAAATCAAAAATTCACTGCATGAAGCCGCCGGGATCTTTCTTGGCGGTGCCGCCGACGGTAAGGCGATCGATCTTGATGGTCGGAATGCCCACGCCCACCGGGACAGCCTGTCCGTCTTTGCCACAGGTGCCGACGCCTTCGTCGAGCTTCAAATCGTTGCCTACCATCGAGACTCGCGTCAGAACATCTGGACCGTTGCCGATCAGCGTTGCGCCTTTGATCGGGGCGGTGATCTGGCCGTCTTCGATCATGTAGGCTTCGGAGGCTCCGAAGACGAACTTGCCGTTGGTGATGTCGACCTGGCCTCCGCCGAAGTTTACGGCGTAGATGCCTCGCTTCACGGAACGGATGATGTCTTCGGGATTGTCCTGGCCCGCGAGCATGTAGGTGTTGGTCATGCGCGGCATGGGGATGTGTTCGTAGCTCTCGCGGCGTCCGTTGCCGGTGTCAGCGATGCCCATCAGGCGCGCGGAGAGCTTGTCGCTCAGGTAGCCTTTCAGAATTCCTTTTTCTATCAAAACGGTTTCCTGCGTGGGCTCGCCTTCGTCGTCGACATTCAAAGACCCGCGCCGCCATGGCATGGTGCCGTTGTCGATCACCGTGCATTTTTCGCTGGCTACGCGTTTGCCGATCAGGCCGGCGAAGGCGGAAGTCTTTTTGCGATTGAAGTCGGCTTCGAGGCCGTGTCCGACGGCCTCGTGCAACAGGACGCCGGGCCATCCCGGACCGAGAACAACTTCCATCTCACCGGCGGGAGCTTCGCGCGCGTCGAGTTGCAGGATTGCCTGCCGGGCGGCCTCTTTCGCAAAGAATTCGGGATTCTTGTCCCCGAAGAAGAAGTCGAGGGCGACGCGTCCGCCACCGCCGGAACCGCCTCGGGCGGAATTGTTTTCGGTCTTAGCGATGCACGACACGTTCATGCGGGCCAGCGGCTGGGAATCTTCGGCGAAGGTTCCGTCGGAAGCTACGACCAGAATGTTTCGCAGTTCATCGGCGTAGCTGGCGCGGACTTCCTGGATGCGGGGATCGTAGGCACGTGCTGCCTTATCGGCGCGCATCACGAGTTCAACCTTGGCAGTGATTTCGGCATCGACTGAGGGTAGCGTCACGGGATACAGGCTGCGGGCCGCGGTCTGCTGGAATCCGGCCACAGGCGTTTTCGCCGGAGCGCTGGCAATCAGGGCCGCGGTACGGGCTGCGTGCAGGATGCGGCTGGCGGAAAGATCGTCTGTATAGGCGTAGCCGGTGCGCTCGCCTGAAACCACGCGCACGCCGCAGCCTGCCGAAATGCCCTGCGAGGCCGATTTGACCATCGACTCATCCACCATCAGCGAGGTGGAAGAGAGATATTCAAAATAAAGGTCGGCATAGTCGCCGCCAGCGGAAAGCGCGGCCGCCAGGTAATGTTCAAGATCGTTTTCCGTGACTCCGTAGTGATCGAAGAAGAAGCGCTGCTTATCGGCGAGAGATGATTTGATCAAGCTTTTATCCACTGGAATTAGATGCCGCCGGGCTGCGGGCAGACTCAGTTGGCGGGACGTACCAGTCAACGTACTAGTCAACCCAGTCATTATCCCACATAGGGCGGAGGCGGGCGGGCGGAACATCCACAGGGAACTGTAACGATGGTCACATGTCACAGACAGGAGACATGCGCGGGTTAGAGAATGCAAATGGATCATGCCCATGCCGACGGTGACGCCACAAGCTCTGACTCGTACCGTGCAGGATTTTCTCAGCGGAGCCGCGGGCGCAGTGGTGCTGGAGAACGGCGCTGTGGCGTTTGATCTGGCGCAATCCAAGTACTCGATTTCGGGCGAGTACAACCGGTGTTTGCTGCATCTTTGGTCCGCGGAGCGGAACGCCGTGCGGCGAGTGCTGGAAGCCGAAGTGAAAAATGGGACGCTGCGTCTGGCGGTGCAGCGGTTGGGGCAGGCGCGGCCGTCGAGGCTGGAGATTTGCCGCGAACGCGACCGGCGATCGCCTACGGCTCGACGAGCATGCCGGGCTGCGTATGAGCACAAGCTGCGGAGAACTTTGGAGCGGCACTTTCCTGAGTTCAAGATCGCCCGGCTGACGACGGGCGCGGATCTGGAGAAATCCTTTGGACCAATCCATGCGCGCGGGCTTCTGCGTCAGGGGCGGACCGCGTTTGCGTTGCTGGGAGTGAATGCGCAGGAGACGCAGTCTTCTGTCGATGCGGCGCTCACCTTTGGGATCCTGTGGCTTGACGTTTGCCGGCGGGCGCAGGCGGCGAATGTTCTGGTGGAAGGTTTGAAGATGTTTGTTCCGAATGGAACTTCGGCCCTGGTGCGGGAGCGGATGGCGAACCTAAACCGGGATGCCGCGAAGTGGCGACTGTTTGAATTTGATGAGCGGCACGACGTGCTGGTGGAAATCGATTGCGCGGACCGCGGTAACGTGGCGACTCGGCTGGTGCATGTCGCGGACGACGCCGCGGCTCGCGAGCGCTTCAGAGATTCGATTGCACGGGTGCAGCAGGTTCTGCCGAATTGCGAAGTTGCCGTGCTGTCGGCTGCAGAAATTGCCTTCCGCTGGCGCGGATTGGAGTTTGCGCAAGCGCGGCTGGGCTGCATACCGGGATCTTTTCACAGTACAGAAGAGGTCGTGTTCGGCGTGGGCGCCGAGGAGAGAGTTCTCGAGGCAAGTAACGAAGCTGGGTTCATGGAGTTGGCGCACTGTTTGCGCGATGCGCGCCATCCTTATGGACCGCGTCAGCATCCGTTGTGGCGGCTGCGTCCGGAGAGATGGCTGGAGTCGCTGGTGGTGGGGGATGTGAGCGTGGTGGACGGGCGGCTCGAGCCGTCGTGCCGGTATTCGCAGGTTCCGGCATTTTCTGCCGCGGATCGGGCCATGATCGATGTGCTTACGACGACGCGAAGCGGACGGCTGGCGGTGGTGGAACTGAAAGCAGATGAGGATATCCACCTGCCGCTGCAGGGGCTCGATTACTGGTCGCGCGTGGAATGGCATCATGCCCGGGGCGAATTTCCCCGCTTTGGATATTTTGAAGGCCGCGAGTTGTCGAGCGAAAAGCCGCTGCTGTTTCTGGTGGCTCCAGCGCTGCATGTGCATCCGGCTACGGATACGTTGCTGCGTTACATTTCGCCTGAGATCGACTGGGAGTTTGTGGGCATTGACGAGCACTGGCGTGAGGGAGTAAAAGTTGTGTTCCGCAAGCGGCCTGAACCCAAACATGCCGTCTATTCTGCCCTGACGGCCTGACGCCCCTCTATTACCACCCCGGAATTCTATTTTCGTAACAGCCATTAAAAACTCTAAACAAAACACTCGATGTGCGTTAAGATGCCGCGGCCATTGGTCTGCAGAAGGTGCATCACACAGCCGAACCTTCGGAAGACCCAGACGAAAGAAGGAAGGGTAAAAACATGAAGAGAAGCACTCCCCTCATATCGAGACTGGCTGCGCTGGTTTGCGCGGCCGCGTTCATGTTGATCGCAATCCCCGGACAAGCCCAGCCGCAGCACCTACTGACGCGTCATGTGCGCGAAGAGGTTGCCAACGGTCGGGCCCAGTTGATCGGGCAACTCCCAGCAACCCAGACCCTGCGCTTCGATATGGTTCTGCCATTGCGCGATCGTGCAGGGTTGGAAAGCTTCGTGCAGGAAGTCCATGATCCTTCAAGCCCATCCCATCACCAGTTCCTTACGCCCCAGGAGTTTACTGCGAGGTTCGGCCCCGCTCAGGAAGATTGGGATGCGTTGGTTGCCTTCGCGAAAGCGAGCGGCTTTGAGATCATCAGCGGAACCCTCGAAGGCAGGGATCTAAGGCTCACCGGCACGGTGGCGAACATCGAGAAGGCCTTCCATGTGACGATGGGGGTCTATCAGGACCTCACCGAAGACCGCACATTCTTTGCGGTGGACCGCGAACCCACCGTGGACCTTCCCTTCCCGCTATGGCACATCACCGGTTTGGACAACGATTCCAGGCCGCACCCCATGTATGTAAAGAAGAGCGACTATGCGAAAGCCCATGGGATCGATGCGAACAAGGTGGTGTCTCATGCCACGACCGGCTCCGGCCCTTCGGCTTCCTTTTTGGGCAGTGACATGCGCGCGGCCTACTACGGCGGAACGGCGCTTACCGGTTCCGGTCAGAACATTGCCCTGTTCGAATTTGCGGGCACTGATTTGGCCGATCTGACTACGTATTACAAGAACGCCGGGCAAACGGAACCTTACACCCCGACCCTCATTTCCACGGGCGGGTACGCGACGACCTGCGTCGATAGCGGCAGTAAAGCATGCGACGATACGGAGCAAACCCTCGACATGACGCAGGCGATGGGCATGGCTCCCGGCTCCACAATGCTCTACATGTACGTCTGCGGCGACGTCCTGGCCAATGGAACAGGAAACATAAGCGACACGGCCTGCATCAGCGCGATGGTTACGGATACGGACGCTCCGTTATCGAAGCAGATCAGTTGCTCTTGGGGATGGACACCGGCGGACCCGAGCACGCTGGACCCGTACTTTGAGCAGATGGCGTCGCAAGGGCAAAACTTCTTTGCCGCGTCGGGCGACAATTCGGCTTGGTCTGCGTCGAACGAGGCCTGGCCAGCGGACGATGCGAATATCGTCTCAGTCGGAGGGACGGACCTGACAACCTCCAGCGCGGCCGGCCCCTGGAAATCGGAAATCGCGTGGGCCGACAGTGGTGGTGGCATCTCCCCGGATTCCATCCCGATCCCGTCGTGGCAGCAGCTCTCGGGAGTGATTACTTCGTCCAACAAGGGATCCACGACTTTGCGAAATGGCCCCGACGTTTCGGCGAACGCGAACTTTACCTTTTACGTCTGCGCCGACCAAACCACCTGTACGGCAAACGACTACGGCGGGACTAGCTTTGCGACGCCTATGTGGGCCGGTTACCTGGCTCTAGCCAACGAACAGGCAGCGACCAACGGGGACACGATCGGCTTTATCAATCCGACCCTATACCCGGCGGCTCTGACCTCAAGCTATGGCACCTATTTCCACGACATCACAAGCGGCAGTTGCGGCACCTATTCAGGAATCACCGGCTACGATCTGTGCACCGGCTGGGGCAGTCCGAATACGACTGGGATCATCAACCTGTTGGCTGGCACCGCGACGCCGAGCTTTACGCTTTCGGCTTCGCCGAGCAGCCTGTCGGTTACCCAAGGCAGTAGCGGCACCAGCACCATCACGGTGACCGATGCGGGCGGATTCACCGGTAGCGTTACGCTGGCCGCGTCTGGTCTGCCCAGCGGTGTGACTGCGGCGTTCGGTACGAATCCCACGAGCGGGACCAGCGTGCTCACCTTGACGGCGAGCTCCACAGCGACCACTGGAACGTCCACGGTGACGATCACCGGGACCTCTGGCAGCCTGACCGCAACCACTACTGTTGCCCTCACGGTGAGTGCGACGGCGACGCCTAACTTCACTATTGGCGCTTCGCCGGCGTCCGTGACCGTAACCCAGGGCGCCAACGGAACGAGCACAATCACCATCACCAGCACGGGCGGCTTCAACTCTGCAACCACCTTGAGCGCTAGCGGACTGCCTACGGGCGTTACGGCGGCGTTCTCGACTAACCCGGTGACTCCGGCGGCGAACGGCAGTGCGACATCAACACTCACCCTGACTGCTTCCTCGAGCGCAACGGTGGGCGCGGCTACGGTGACGATCACCGGAACATCCGGCTCAACCACTCACAGCACTACCATCGCCCTCACGGTGAATGCTTCTTCGGGGACGAAGAACTTCACACTGTCGCTGTCGCCTTCTTCTTTTACGATTGATGAAAGGGGCAGCGTCTCGACCACTCTCACGGTTACCAGCGTGAATGGATTTAATTCTGCTGTTGATTTGAGCGTGAATGAATTCCCCAGTGGAGTATCGGCGACGGCCTCAGCCAACCCCGTCACGCCTCCGGCAAATGGCAGCGTAAAGGTAACCATCACGTGGAGCGCTTCTCGACGCGCGCCAACCGGAACCACAGGCATCGAGCTGATCGGGACTTCCGGATCACTCACGAACGAGACGCCCGTCAGCATAACGGTAGCGCCTTGAGCTTCATCGTGAAGTGCTGATCAGCTTGGTGAAGCAATCGAGCCGGCCCGAAAAGGCCGGCTCTTTTTTAGCAAAACTCGTTTAAACGAGACTCGCTTGCACGAGAAACGACGGCCTTCGGAGTCAGCCCTTCCACGCCCCCAGCAGTCTGCGCACATCGACTAACTGGCCGAGATGGTAGGCGTTGTGATCGGCCAGGAGCAAGGCCTCGCGCAGGATGGTCTGGCCGTCGCCCCAGGGGATGCGGGCGTAGAGATCGGTCTTGGGATTTGCCACCAGATCCTGCATGGACTTCAGATCTTTGCGGAATTGCTGAATGCTTTTGTTCCACGCGGGCGGGCTCGGCGGAGCTTCCGTCTTCGGCCAGTAGCCTTTGGGCCATTCGGGAGACGCGTGCTTGGAGTTGCGGCTGAACTCGAGGATGTCCCACTGCGCCAGGCGAAGATGGTCAAGCAGCATCCAGGCGGTGTGCGGCAGTCCGTTGGGCTTTGTGCCACGCAGATCCTCCGGCCAGTTTTTCACCACGTCGTCGAAGCGGGCGTGCGCTCCGCCGCCGTTGAGAAGGTAGATCAGATGCTCGCGGAGTTGTTTGCTGTTTGGATCCTGGGTGGCCATTTAGATCTCTCCATCTCTAGTTGTTGTCGAGCAAACTTGCTAAAACCAAAACCTGCTTTGTCATCCCGAGCGAAGCGAGGGGTCTTGTTCTTGCTTGCCGATCGGCATGACCGGCGCTGGCAAACACCAGGATCCCTCGCTTTGCTCGGGACGACAGCCCTCGACGAGTTACGGTATGTCTGAAGGCATACCCCGATACGGATCATCGCTCCTCGGTTGCTTCGAAGGATCAACCTCCGGTCCTTCGCCTCTTAAGACGCGGCCAATGCCGCGCACGATTCGGCGCATCGGGAATACTCCTTTGTCATCGGCAAGAAATATTTCGCCGGTGCGGCGGCCGCGATAGTACCAGCGCTTTAGCAGCGCGAGGTGTTCCATGATTTCCAGCGCAGGCCGGGGCTTCGCGAGCGGGAACGAATCGAGAACTGCCTGCACTCGCGACTCCATCGATTGCGATTTCGTGTGCTCGATGGTTTGGATCGAGAACACCACCGGGCCGGAAATCACGCCACCCTCCACGCGAAAGAATGTGACTGAGTCGATTGCGTTGCTGGGCTGGATGATCAGCGCCGAAAAGCGGTCGAGGCGGCGAACTATTTCAGGAAACTGGCTCAGCACCGGCTTCAGTTTTTCCAGGCGAACGTGAATCGTGGCGGCTTCTTCGAATTGGAGATTGGCCGATGCGTCGTCGCGCTGGGCGGAGAACTCGCGGGCGAGGGATTCTCCTCCGGAATCGAAATAGGCTTGCACGCGGTTCACTTCGGTGGAATATTCCTGGTCGGTGCAGCCTTTGAAACATGGAGCAAGACACATCTTCATCTCGGAATAGATGCAGCCGGGGAACTTAGGATCGGGATGCAGATCGTCGACGCAGCGGCGCATCTTGAAAAAGTCGAGCGAGTCGTTCATGAATTTTTCAGCAGCGGTGCGGGACTGGAATGGTCCGTAGAAGAGGGCGCGGCCTTTGAGACGTCCCAAACGAGTGGTGACAGAGGCTCGCGGATATTCGTTTTCGAGACGCAGTTTGACCAGCGGCGCGAGGCGGAATCGCATGCGGTTGGCATAGGTCTTGGGGAAGGTTTCACGCAGAATTCGGTAGAGCAGGAAGCCGGATTCAAAGTCGGAACCCGTCGGTGCGTACTCGATGGAGCGGACGCGATTGCGCAGGTTTAGTTTCTTGGTACGGTCTTCAACCGGGCCCAGCAGGCGTTGCAGACGGCGACGGAGATTTGCCGTCTTGCTTACGTAAGGTTCGGATTGAGCGTCTGCGCCGCGCAGCAGGAATACGGCTGACGCCGCAGGGACGGCGGCGAAGACCTCGGTGTCGCGTTCGGGGACGAACTCCAGGCGATCCGTGAACACGAGATCATTCTAGTGGGAATCTACCGCTCTTGATCCGCGAAATCCGTGCCGATCCATGGCGGAGGTCTCACATTCCCCCGTGAAAACGTCCGAAATAGTGGGC
>JBAWCJ010000118.1:0-28013 GCA_049590215.1 Candidatus Sulfotelmatobacter sp.
CCATACTTGCCCACCGTGGGCAGGAAAACGGCGGCGATACCGGTGGAGACTGCCTGGTTGAGCAGCAAGGCGATGCTCATGCCGTTGGAGCGAATGCGGGTCGGCATCAGTTCAGAAAGCGCGAGCCACACAACCACGCCCGGGCCGATGGCATAGAACGCCATGAACACGAAGAGAGTGATGGCGACCTTCCATCCGCTGCGCTGGCTGGGCAAGGGAGTGATCAATGCGTTGTCGATTCTCAGCGGAGCCTGGCGCGCGGCGTCGAGATCGCCGAAGGGGTTCGAGAAGAATGCCACTACTTTGTTGGCGGGCACGCAGCTCTCGCGTGTGATGGCGATTGGGGTCGCGGCGGTGTCGTCGGAGCGGGCGGCCTTGGTGGCGGCGTGAAAGTCCCCATAGGAATAGATGACTACCAAAGAGGTGGGGCGGTCGCCGAGTGGGCGAGCAGCGTCGCCCCCCGCGCTTAGCAACGTCCTGGCCAGCTTCTGATCATAGGTGAGTGTGATCTTTTGGTCCGGCTGGACCATGGATTGAACTTGGCTTCGGGAATCCACGCGCAGACGTTCCGTCTGGCGGAAGAGCAGGCCGGTGCAGATAAGGGAAACGATAATTCCTGCTGTTCCTAGAGTTAGCAGGAATTTCCGTCCTTTACGATCCACCAGCATGACGCCGCCAATGGTGACGAGGAAGTTCACCACGGTGAAAAGAACGTAGCCCCAATGAGCCTGAACATCGGAAAGGCCGCTCTGCAAAAGAATGTTGGTGTTATAGCCGATGATGGAGTTGATGCCGGTGGCCTGGTTGCACGCGAGAATTACGCAGGCCAGGACAAATGGGATCACGTATTTTCGCCGCAACAGCGATTCCTTCACTTTAGTTCCGGTTGAGGTCTGGGCCTGCTCGGCGGCGGCGGCTTGTTCCATTTCCTTAAGTTCAACGTTCGCTTGTTCGCTGGTCCGAGATCGAAGCAGTGCCGAATGGGCGGCGTCGCGTTTGCCTCGACGAAACAGCCAGCGCGGGGACTCCGCGACCATTAAGCTTCCGATCACGAACAGAACGCCGGGTGGCAGCGAGACCCAGAAGATGCTGCGCCAGGCCGTGTCTTTAAATGCGATGAGCCTGACAGCATCGCCGAGTTTCGCCACCTCGTCGACGCGAAAACTGAAATACATGCCCACGAACGCAGCGGCGGTGATGCCGAGCGTGAGGAGCCATTGGAAAATGCCCGTACCCTTGCCGCGACTCGATGCTGCCAGACACTCTGCTAGATACAGCGGGACCACCACACCGATCAGGCCGGCGCTGATGCCCTGCAAAAGACGGCCAAGAATCAGAGGCTGATAACCGTGCGAGAGCGCGATCATCGGAATGCTGATTACGAACAGCACGCCGCTTAGCGTCATCAGGAGCCTGCGTCCCATCCAGTCTGCCAGCAAACCGGCGAACAGGGTTGAGATCACACTGCCGAGCAGGACGGCAGCTACCACGGTCGAAAGCTGGCCCGCATTCAAACCGGAAGTGGCTTCCAGGTACGGCAGGGCGCCGGCGATGATGCCGACGTCGACCCCGTACAGTAATCCGCCCAGTCCCGCTACCAAAAGGAGGAAGCGGTTGTAACCAATTTTTTCGTCTTGTGCCACAGTGCCGGCCCTTTCGCGCGATCGCAAAGATTCCGAAAATTTATTCCACGCGAGAATACTACGGCCAGGCGATGAGAGTTGAATCTTTCTCAGTCAGGGACGAGGGCTGGAAACAGGAATGCCTTTGAACGAAACATGCACCTAAGCCGGTGCTGAGAAACTAAGCGCTAACCTGGATTGAGATTAGCTCTGGGTTGCAGCGGGAATTCTGGATGGACTTGACCGCGTCTTCCGCCGTGAATCGGCCCATAATCAGCGCGAGCTTGCGATCGGTTGTGGTCTGGATGGGAGTGCGGTCAATGCGCTGCACGTATTCCGGGGCGCGAGTGCCGCTGCGGTTCACTTTCACAAGAAACTTGGTGTTCTTCATGCTTTTTTCCTCCAGGCTCGCGCGATAACCGCAGATCTCAAAACGAGGGTGGACCACACGATGGTCCCTTGCCGGGTAGCAGTGTTATTTTCGATCACTCTTTCAAGAACGCAAACCGATGGAAAACTTCAGATTGGGCTGAATTACTGCCGCAAGCGTGAAAGAGTTAAGAAGAACTATTTCCCTCAGCTATAATAATAAGCCCCTGGTAAACCGTTGTCAACCTGCAAACACGGCAAGATCAGGGCTGCAAGATCTGGCCGGCTTGAGGATGAACTCGCTGGTCTTTGATTTGACTGGCGTCCCAGCCGCCGCCGAGAGCTTTGACCAGGTAGACGGAGCTGACCATCTGCTGGCCGAGCAACTGTGTCTGCAGACGCTCGCTGGCCAGTAACGTCGTCTGCGCATCGATTACGTCGAGATAGCTGGTCGCTCCGCCGATGTAACGATTATTGGCGATCACCAGAGCGCGGCGGGCGTCGTTGACGGCAGCGCCTTGCGTCGCGAGGGCTTGGGAGAGCGTACTCAGATTGCTGATTCCGTCTTCGACTTCCTCGAACGCCGTGAGCACGGCCTGGCGATAGTTGGCCACGGACTGGTCATACGCCGCTCGGGCAGCGGCGAGGTTAGCGCGATTTCGACCGCCTTCGACAATTGGCTGCAAAGCATCCGCCCCCAGAGACCAGAAGAGGCTCGGGGCATTGAGCAGCGAGCCGAGATCGCGGCTTTGCCATCCTCCCGCACCACTGAGCGTGATGTGCGGATAGAAAGCCGAACGGGCGATGCCGACTTGCGCATTTTCGTAGGCCATCAGGCGCTCTGCGGTGGAGATGTCAGGCCGGCGTTCCAATTCGTCAGAGGGCACTCCCAGCGGCACCGGCGGCGGCGTGGCATGCAACGGCGCGACGGGCAGGCTAAGGCTGGAAGCTGGCTGGCCCACCAGCACTGCGATGGCGTGTTCATACTGCGCGCGCGATTCCTGTACCAGAGCCAGCTGCGATACTGTGGAGTCAAGCAGCGCCGCCTGCTGCGCCACTTCAAGTCCGCTGGCTATGCCTCCATCGTGGCGATTTTTCACCAGATTCAGGCCTTTTTTCTGGTAGTCGACAGACTCCTGCACCACGTCGAACTCGGCGTCCAGTTCGCGCAGCGTGAAATAGTCGGCAGCCAGTTCAGCAGTCAGCACCAACTGCACATTCTGCAGATCGGCGGCCGTTGACTGCAGAGAAGCGTTGGCCGCTTCCACAGTCCGCCGCACGCGTCCGAAAAGGTCGGCCTCATAACTGAGAGAAAACGGAATCGTGAAGACGTTCTGAGTGTAAGAAGTAGCCTGCGAATTAATAGTGATGGGCTGCGGCACACCCGGGACGCTGACGGTCGTCGGGCCTGCGCCATTTAACGGGCGATTGGCACCCGCGCGCTCCCGCAACGCGCTGGGATCGGCCGAAAGCTGCGGGAACATACCGGCAGTGGCTACGCGCGCAAGCGAGCGTGCCTGGTCTAAGCGGTCGCGCGCGGCCACCAGAGATTGGTTGGCCTGGAGCAATTGCTGTTCGTATGTGTTGAGTGCCGGGTCGTTATAGATTTGCCACCACGCGCCTTTGGGAATCGCATCTTTGGGCGCGGCTTGCTGCCAGGGAGGTTGTGTTTTCCACGCATCCGGCGCTGGGGCTGGAGCCGGCGGCCGGCTGTAGCGGGGACCGACGGTACATCCCGCTGCAAATCCAAACAGCGCCAGCGCGGCCGAGATTGCGGCTCGCTTCACGATCCGCTGCCTTTCTGCTGGCTCGCCGGCGGGGATTGAGCGGGCTTCTGCGCCACGATCACCTGCTGCCCCTCCTCGAGCGAATCTGCGGGATTGATCACGACCTGATCGGCGGGAGAAACTCCGCCGAGAATCTCCAGCGTCGTACCGTAGTCGCGTCCGATGTTGATGGGACGTAACTGCACCTTGCCGTCGGGGCCAACAACGGCGAGGCGCGGGCCTTCGGCGCGGAACAGCATCGCATTCACTGGAACCGTAACTTTATTTACGCCGGAGCCGACCGAGAAGTGCACCTCCCCGAACGAGCCGGGCAATAAACGGCCATCCTTGTTCGGTACATCAACCTCTGTCAGCAAAGTGCGCGTGGATGGATCAATAGCCTCCGCCGTGCGCACTACCTTACCGAAGAACTTCTGGCCGGGAAACTCCTGCAACGTAACCGCGGTCTTGGCGCCAATCTTGATAAACGGCGAGTACGCCTGTGGCACGCTTGTATAAACTCGCAGGGGATCGACGCGTGCCATGCGAAACAGTTCGGTGCCGACGGTGCCCGAGCCAGCGTTGATCAGCGCGCCGGGGTCGACATTACGGCGTGTGAGCACGCCAGTGAATGGCGCATAGACGTCTTTAAAGCCCTCCAACTGCTCGAGGCGCCGGACATTCGCCTCAGCGGCTGCCAGGTTGGCCTGGCTCTGCTTGTAACCGCTTGCGTACTGATCCGCTTCCTGCGCGGAGACGGAATCGGTTTTTAGCAGGTTGGCCCAGCGGTCGGTGGTAATTTTGGCGATATCCATCTGCGCCAGAGTTTGCTGACGCGTGGCGCGAGCCTGGTTCAGTTCTTGATCCACCTCAGGCGTGTCGATTTTCGCCAGCAACTCGCCTTTGCTCACCTGGCTGCCAATGTCTTTGTACCAGCGCAGAAGGTAGCCGTTGGTTCGGGCGTAAATTGGAGACTCGACGTAAGCCAGCAGAGAGCCGGGCAGAACCAGATCTTCATCCGGCTTTTCGGATTGTGGATAAACCACGGCGACGGTTGGTACGGTCTCGCGCTCTGTCTCCTTGGCCAAAGCGCGCTCGTGTGTGACGTGATCCCAGAGAGTGAGTGCGCCCGCCAGCAGCAGAACGAGCAACGCCACGCCCACCACCGTCAGGGCTTTACGGGGTGGCGCGGGCGGAAGATCGGGTGGCTTCTGGATCGCCGGAGGTTGATGCCGGGCGTGCTGCTGGATTGCGGCGATCTCCTCGTCGCGCTGGGCCTGTGCGCTCAGGGCGTGATGCTCCTCGCTTGGCATCGGTTGCTGCGGACTCGCGGCATCACTCTGCCCGGCTCGCGTTGCATCCGGTTTAGATTCGTTCTCTGCGCTCATGCTCGACTCCGATTCACTATTTGAGCCACTCCCGATTACGCTAAGCCCTGGCGCGCCCGCTTGGCTTCCCGGCGGCTGTGGAAGATGGCGAACACGCTGGGTACAAAAAATAAAGTAGCGACGGTGGCAAACAGGAGTCCACCGATTACGGCGCGGCCCAGCGGCGCGTTCTGCTCGCCGCCTTCACCAAAGCCCAGCGCCATCGGAACCATGCCAATGATCATAGCCAGCGCGGTCATCAGCACGGGACGCATACGAGTGTATCCGGCAGCGACGGCAGCCTGAGCGGCGGGAATACCTTCGTCCAGCTGCTCGCGGGCAAAGCTGACCATCAGGATGGAATTGGCCGTGGCCACGCCCATGCACATGACCGCGCCGGTCAGCGACGGCACGCTCAACGTGGTACGGGTCAGCAGCAGGAACCAGCAGATTCCCGCCAGGGCTCCCGGCAACGCTGCGATGATGATGAAAGGATCAAGCCACGACTGAAAGTTAATGACGATCAACAGATAAACGAGCAGAATGGCACCTATCAATCCAACGCCCAACCCAAAGAACGACGAGCGCATGGTAGCGACTTGCCCGCGCACGATGAGATGAGTGCCGCGCGGCAGTTTGCCGTCGAACGTCTTGAGCACTTTGTCAGTATCGGCAGCGACCGCGCCCAAATCGCGATCCTGAGTGCTGGCGTAAACGTCGATGACGGGTTGCACGTTGTAGTGGTTTACGCTGGCCGGGCGCGCCACCGGGCTCACCTGTACCAGGTTGCTCAGTAACTGCGGGCCTTGCTGCGAAGTCACCGGAATATCCATCAGGTCTTGCAAATTGGTCATGCGGTATTGTGGCGACTGAACCGCCACATTGTAAGTGACCTCATTGCGCGGGTTGAGCCAGAAATTCGGCGTGGTCTGGAAGCTTCCGCTCAGCGAAACCAGTGCGCTCTGCGCCACATCGCGCGCCGTTAGCCCCACCTGCGTGACGCGCGTGCGTTCGATGTCCATGTGCAGCGTAGGCAGTGAAAGCAATTGCTGCACGTGCACGTCTGCGGTGCCGGGAATGTGCCGCATCTCGTTGGCAATCTGCTGGGCAATGAGATAGCTGCTTTGCATATCCGTGCCCACCACCTGTACGTCGATGGGTGCAGGCAAACCAAAGTTCAGAATCTGGGTAACGATATCGGCGGGCTGAAAGAAAAACTCCACCCCGGGAAAGCGCCGCGGCAGCACTTCGCGCAGATGGCGCATGAGTCCCGCGGTGGGAGGATGATGCTCTGGGTCGAGCGCGATCAGGATTTCGGCATCGCTCGATCCGATGGTTCCATTGGAGCTGTAGGACTGGTTGATGCCGGAGTTGGGCAGCCCGATATTGTCGAGAACCGTCTGCAATTCACCCTTGGGGATTTCGTCGCGCAGAACGGCTTCGATTTCATCGCACAGTCGCGCGGTTTCCTCCACGCGCAACCCGGGATGTGCCCGCACATGCAGGCGCAACAGGCCGGCATCGACTTGCGGAAAGAAGTCTTGTCCCAGAAATGTGTACAGCCCGAGCGAAAGCACGCAAAAAGCCAGGAAACAGGCCACGAAGACGCCGCGGTGCTCAAGGGTAGTTTCCAGCAGCTGCTCGTAGCTGCGCCGGAACTCCTCAAACTTTCGCTCGAAGCCGCGCTGGAAGCGCCCGAGCGACGATTTTGGCACTTCGGCGCGATGCTCGTGCCCGCGCATGATGTACATGACCAGCGTCGGGATGAGGGTTCGTGACAGCAGATAACTGGCCAGCATGGCGAAGCTCACGGCCTCGGCGAGAGGCACGAACAGGAATTTCGCCACGCCCGTCAGGAAGAACATTGGCACGAACACGATGCAAATACTCAACGTGGAAACGAAGGCGGGCACGGCGATCTGCTGCGCGCCATCAAGAATGGCCTGCTTCATCTCCTTGCCCATGGCGAGATTGCGCTCGATGTTTTCGATTTCCACCGTGGCGTCATCCACCAGGATGCCAACGGCCAGTGCCAGTCCGCCCAGGGTCATGATGTTAATGGTCTGCCCGATCGCGCCCAGCACGATGATCGAAACAAAAATCGACAGCGGGATGGAGATGGAAATGACGATCGTCGGGCGCCAATCGCCAAGAAAGATGAGGATCATGACGGCGGTAAGAGCCGCTGCGATCAAACCCTCACGCAATACCCCCTGGATCGAAGCGCGCACAAACAGAGACTGGTCAAACAGCGAAGTGATCTTCAACTCCGGCGGAAGGGCCTGCGCCGCTTGTACAACGATATTCTTGATGCCCTTAACGATATCGAGGGTGGAAGCGTTCCCGTTCTTGTACATCGACATCAGCGCGCCGCGGTTCCCATCCTGACGCACGATGTTGGTCTGTGGCGCGAAACCATCGCGTATGTGGGCGACATCGCGCATGTAGAGCGTGGCCCCGTTGACCGTCTTGACCGGCAGGTCATTCAGTTCCGCGATGGTCTGCGGCGTTCCGTTCATCTCTACGTTGTATTCCGTCGGGCCCATTTTGATAGTGCCCGTCGGCAGGATGATGTTCTGCGCATTGACGGCATTGACAATGTCATTGGGCTCGAGCCCGTAGGCCTGGAGCTTTGGCAGATCAAGGTCCACTTGTATCTGGCGAATCTTGCCGCCGTAAGGATATGGCGTGGCGGCACCGGGCACGGTAGCCAGAAAATTACGCAGGAAGTTCTGGCCTAAATCGAAGAGATCCTGTTCGGGCAGAGTCTTGCTGCTGAGGCCGAGCTGAATAATGGGCGTGGTGGACGCGCTATAGGAAATGATCAGAGGCGGGGTGGTGCCGGGCGGCAGGCCGCGCACGGTGGTTTGGCAGATGGCCGTTATTTGCGCAATCGCGCCTTGCACGTTAGTGCCCGGGCGGAAAAACACCTTGATGATACCCAGGCCGTAGACCGACTGCGACTCCATGTGTTCGATGTCGTTGACTGTGGTGGTGATGCCGCGCTCCGAGTTGGCTACGATGCGATCGGCCATGTCTTGCGGCGACATGCCGGTATAGAACCAAACGACCGAGACGACGGGAATATCGATGTTCGGGAAAATGTCGACAGGAGTGCGGACGAGCGTAACGAAAAACAGAACGATGATGACGATCGCCATCACGACGAAGGTGTAGGGACGCCTCAGAGCTAACGCAACAATCCACATTGGCTAGATACCACTCCAAGAGTTCGAATGAATCAAGAATAAAGAGGCTGCACCGCCCGGACGCGACGAGGAATCCGCGGACGTTTTTTAGATTCGATACTCAGCGTATTGGATTCTAAAGCATTCCCTCGATTATATGGTAGGGTAAGGGCATGCGCCAGCAGTCTTCGGCTCATCGCGAACGCGGCGAAGGCCGCGGCAAGCGCCCGCCCGGCCGGCCGCGCAGTGAGCAGGCTCGACTGGCCATCCTGCGCAGCACGCTGAAGCTCCTGGTGAAAAATGGCTTTTCCGAACTGACCATTGAAGCTGTGGCAGCGCACGCCGGCGTCGGCAAGGCAACGGTTTACCGCTGGTGGTCGAACAAGGCCGCGCTCATCGCGGATGCATTCGCCAGCAGCACAACCCGGAAGCTCCACTTCCCGGACACCGGCTCGGTCCGCACTGACATGAGCCAGCAGATGCGCCAGCTAATCAAGATTTTCTGCAGCCGGCGCGGACGGATTGTTTCTGCGATTCTCGGTGGGGGCCAGAGCGATCGAGATTTAATTGTTGCGTTCCGTGAGCGTTTCCTCTGGCCGCGCCGCCAGGAGGCCTATGCCACGCTCCGGCGTGGCATTCTACGCGGCGAACTCCGCGAGGATGTGGACATGGACCTGATTCTTGATTCCCTTTATGGTCCCATCTACATGCGATTCCTAATTCGGCACGGCAAGCTGACGCCTGACTTCGTCGACAGTCTGTGCGAACTGGTCCTAGGCGGGGCGCATCCTCAAAATGATCGAGTTGGCCAGTCAGAGGGCTGACCTCGAATCAGGTTCAAGAAGCACACCTCAGCGATTGCCAAACCCTGGAACGTTTCCCCTCTCTTTGGGGCAGGTAGGAGGAAGTCCGGCCTCTAGACGAGGCGTAGTCCTTCTGGCCTATCCCCTCATGCCCTTTCGGAACTTTCCCGAATGATTGTCCAAGCTCACACTAGCCTTTCAACTAGGAGTGGACGAAACACAGCTTCGTCAATCACTTATGGGCCACCTCCCCACTCGTTGGAACGTGCTCGTGGTTGTGCTGGCTCTGGCAACGATGGCCGGGTGCCAGGGTCTGAGTACGAGCAAATCCAACGTGCAAAGTACGCAGAACCCGCTGCTGGGTACATTGACTGCCGGACCGGCCAGCGTCAGCTTCGGGAATGTGCAGCTTGGGACCAGCCAAGCCCAGTCCGATACGTTGTCGAACACGGGTGTAACCAACCTCACAATCAGCCAAGTGGCCGTTACCGGGCCTGGTTTTAGTACCACCGGCTTGAATCTTCCCCTGACTTTGATCCCGGGGCAAAGCACGACCTTTAGCGTGGTCTTTGCGCCCCAGTCCGCTGGCAGCGCCAGCGGCACTCTGGCACTCACCGACAACGGCTCGGACAGCACGCTGAGCGTCGCGCTTTCCGGGACGGCGGTGGCTGCGGGCAGCCTCTCCGCGACTCCAACCAGCTTCAGTTTCGGCAGCCTGCAGGTGGGCACGAATCAAACACAGACTGAAACCCTCAAGAACATTGGCGGGGACAGTCTCACCATTTCTCAGGCGACGGTGAGCGGTGCCGGTTTCAGCTATACCGGTCTAAGCCTGCCGCTGACCCTGGCCGCAAACCAGAGCACGACATTTGGCGTGGTTTTCGCCCCGACCGCTGCGGGCGCCAGCACTGGAAGTATCTCGCTCACCATAGGCGGATCGAGCACTACGATTGACATTGCACTCTCCGGAACCGGAGTAGCACCTGCTACCCTCACGGCAACCCCTGCGAGCCTGACGTTTACCAACATTAGTGTTGGTCAGAATCAGGCCCAAACCGAAACGGTGAAGAATGTTGGCGGCGAAAATGCGACGGTCTCACAGGTGACGGTTGCTGGCACAGGTTTCAGTATTTCCGGAATGTCTGCTCCCATGACCTTATTTCCGGGGCAAAGCGCATCCTTCACGGTGACCTTTGCGCCCGAGTCCGCGGGCAGTTTCCCAGGAAGCGTCGCAATCGATTCGAATGCTTCAAATCCCACCTTGAGCATAAGCTTGACCGGATCTGCGGTTGCGCAAAGTGCAGGCACATTGGCTGTCAGTTCTGTCAACGTTGGAAGTGTCGTGGTCGGGACAAGCGGAACGCAAACTGGGACGCTGAGTGCCAGCGGTGCGAGCGTATCTGTGTCCTCGGTCAGTTTGAGCGGCACCAACCCTTCGGAGTTTTCGATCAGCGGTCTGACCTTTCCCGTCACGGTTACAACAACTCAGCCGGTTACGTTTACTGTGAAGTTCACGCCCGGTGCGAGCGGAACTGCCTCAGCCTCGGCTTCGTTTGCCAGTACCGCATCCAATACGCCGACCGCGGGAAGTCTGACGGGCACCGGTACGGCGGCTCCTGTACATACTGTCAACTTGAAGTGGACGGCCAGCGCCACAACCGGCGTCACCAGCTATAACGTCTACCGCGCAATCTACTCGGGGAGTGCCTGCGGTTCCTATACGAATATTGGCTCCTCGCCGAGTTCCAACCCGGCATATACCGACAGCGTGGTGGCTGATGGCACGACTTACTGCTACGCGACCACGGCGGTAGATCCGAGTGGCGAGAGCGCATACTCCAACATTATTCAAGCGGCGATTCCGGCGCCGTAGTAGTCCCGCCGGAAGCTGGCTCGGTTTAGAACGCCACTTTCTCGACTCATTATTTATACTTATGGGCTCCCCCCAAGATTTCGACGCGCTCCAGTGGAAACAGCGCAGGCACCGCCGATTCGATCTCGAATTTCCTGTCGCGCTTAGTTTTCCCTCCGGAGGTGCGGTCCGGGAAGTCGCGGGAATCAGCAGGAACATAAGCATCGGCGGCCTGCTCTTAAGAGTTAACGATCCGGTTCCGATTCGTACTCGCGTGAACCTGACGATGGCCGTGGAGGATCCTCGATTGCGCCATCCCATCCGGCTATTGGGTAAGGGCAAAGTTGTGCGGGTGGAACGGTTAGAATCTGGGGCCGGGTTCGCCATTGCCATCGAATGCAAGCGTCCCATTACCGAAGTCGAAAATCTTCAGGCCACCGGCTGAAGCCGGATTCCTTAATCAGTATCCGAACCTCATCTTGCTGATAACAATGAGGGAATCACACAGTTGCAACAGGTTGCAACCGGTCGCAGAAATTATCAGTCTTGACAGTTTTTAGTTTCGCGTTAGAGTGAGCATGTAGTTATTTGTAGCAGGGGTCTGGTGTCCGGCCCTCCCCCCGTGTTCTCCCCCGAAGGAGATGTACTCGTGAAGCCGGTGTACAGATTATCAGGACTTGTAGCTTTCGCCTCGTTGTTGTGTTTCCTCCCTTCCGCTTTCGGACAAAGCCCGGCGAGCAGTAGAGCAACTAGCGCGGCACACAGCGTTGTTTACTACCGACTGCCGAACTTGTTAGCCTTTGCACTAACCTCCGGCAATGACCTTTACAACAATAATGGCAAAGGCAACCAGGGTAACAACGGCGGCTATGGAAACGGCGGCAACGGCTACGGCGGCAACGGCGGCTACGGAAATGGTGGCGGTTCGTGCGGGTTCGGAAGAATTTGCGGACCCCAACCTCCACCCCCATCTCCATACGCACGCGTTCCCGAGGGTGGGACGCCTCTCATGTACCTGCTGCTAGCCGGTCTCTGTTGCTTCGGAGCGATGGTTTTGCGGTCACGTCGGCAAGCGTCGATGCCGGAAACCAAATAGCCGTAAACAGAAATAATATCCAGCGGCGTGCCGAATCAGGCACGCCATTTTCGTTGCAGTCGGATCCTCCCCGCGATCAACCGGCGACTCGCTCGTGTTCGCTTCGTTCAATCCCCGATGGATCAATGATCCGCTTTTGGAGTCTTAGTCGCGGCGCTGGTGGCTGGAGAAATCTCCTTCAGGCGTAGAAGCCAGGCGCGTGCTTTTTCCTGGGCTTCATCGAGTTGCTCCGCCGTGAGCATCTCCGTAATATGTTTCCCGCCTTGCGATGCGCGTTCCAGCGCGATGAGGTGCCACATGTAGGCGTGAACAACGTCCTGCGGATCCTTCCGGCGAACCAGGTAGAGTTGCGCCAGGGCCAGTTGCGCGGCCGGCAAACCAGTCTCGGCCGCCTTCTGTAGTATTGCGAATTCATCGCTGAGGCCGGGACCTTTGGGTTCACCCAGCGCCGGCGATGCGCCCGAGCCAGCCTGGCTTAGAGTCATGAACAAAAGTTCAACGCGGCTGGAAACGCCGAGTTTGTCAAAGACTCGAAACAGATAATTTTTAACTGTGTGCTGACTGAGTTTCAGGCGCTCCGCGATCTCGCGGTTGGTCATCCCCTCGGCCAGGCAGCGAACCACTTGCAATTCCCGCTTCGAAAGCAAGCTCATCCCGCTTGCATTCACGGCGCGCACGTTTGGAGCGCTTGCCAAAGCTTCCACGGCCAGCGCCAGCTCCTGGCTGTTGGCCCATACCTGACCCTGATAGACGCAGCGCACACACTTGCTGAGCACATCGGGAGGCTGACTTTTGCTGAATATGCCTCTCGCTCCGGCGCGAAACGCATCCAGAATCGCTTCGTCCTTCAAAGAATCCAGCAAGACCACGGCCCGAACGGGACGCACTGCGCGCAGCTCGCGCAGAACTTCGAGCCCGCGCGTGGGTTGCTCGTCGAGACTGGGGCTGATTACCAGTACCTCGATATCCAAACCCATCATTGCAGCGACCAAGCTGCGGGAATCTGAGTCGAAAGGGATCGCTTCCAGCAGCGGATCGCGCTTCAAGGCGTCCGCGAGCAGGTGAGTATGAATTCGGGAGCTGTCGGCAACAAGCACTCGGATTTTGTTTCTCCGAGGGTCCGAATCGCTGAACATTGGCCCTCTCGCCTCAGAAGTTCCACAGATGATTCCCAAGGCGCTATATGAATTCTGGGGGTGGAGAATTCGAAATGAAAAGCGGCATGATTCTATCGCCTAGCTCATTAACAATGCAACTCTTGCGTTTCCTTTAGGTTGCAATCAATCTGGCATGGTTGCAAGTTCTTGCACATGATCGATTGCCCGGGGCTCCCCTCGAAAGAAGGCGAATCTAGTCGAAAGACATCGAAGCTAGCATTCGTCGCGCAGAAGACGGTAATGTATTGTATAATCAATGTCTTACAGTAGTTCTAAAGCGGCTGAATTGGTAGCCTTTGGCAAGCGGTTTGAGCTATCTAAGTGGACCACCGCTAGAGAAATAGTTCTCTGGTATGGGATTCTCTATATCTAGAGACACTACACCTACGATTCTATGAGAAGTATGGAGATGGGTGGGTGTACCCCTTGCAGCGATCTGCGCACCCATGTAGGATGGTTGTCATTAAGGCAATCCCAGCGTTGTAAGAGTAGGTTCCCCCGCCTGTTTGGTTTCGACCCTGATGTAGATCACTATTGAGATTGTAGGGAGTCATTGGCTGCTCGTTTTGCAAGTGATTCTTCAGGCTTTGTTTTGAACTGTGGTTTTGCGAACAGAAATCGCAATTGAACCGATTAGGACTTTTAGAGAAATAAAGAAACAGGTGAACTAGCAGGAAATTAGCTTTCCCCCAGTTTCCTGCCCAAAGTGGTAATCCCCCCTGGATCTCACGTTTGAGATCTCGACAGCGACAGTCCTGCGTTTGATTTTTGGGGTCACTGCCTGCAGTGACTTAGAGGGCGAAGCTATGGCCGTCAGCAGCTTGTCATTGGCATTACCGAACCCGGCTCCGCTGGTTGAAGCGGAAACTGAAAACTGGTATGGGCTGCAAACTCGCCCCCGCCACGAGAAAATTGTGGCGCAGCGACTCGAAGAGAGAGGCGTGAAGACGTTCCTGCCTCTCGTCACCGAAGTGCATCGCTGGAGTGATCGCAAGAAGTCAGTGCAGGTGCCGCTGTTCCGCTGCTACGTGTTCGCCAGATTTGTTCCTAACCGAGCTGACCGATTGCGCGTTCTTCGCGTGGACGGAGTCTTCGGGCTCGTCGGCGCACGGGGCGAGGGCACTCCGATTCCGGACGGAGAAATCGATTCCGTCCGAAGCGTGATTGAAGGGCCGCTGCCTTGGTCTTCTCATCCGTTCCTCAAGATCGGACAGCGCGTGCGCATCCGGAGCGGAGCGCTCGACGGCCTTGAAGGCATCCTGGTCTCGTGCAATGGAGACCGCACACTGATTATCTCCGTAGATGCTATCCAGCGATCGCTGTCGGTTCGCGTAGAAGGTTACGAAGTAGAACCTGCTTGACCCCCCGAACTTCGTTCGCAGAAATAACCCCTCTTTCTGTAGGTAAGGATCCCTCACTCATGTCTCCACATACAATTGAGACCGTTCGCTTGCTGGCCGTAAGCAGGGACTCGGCCGTCCTGCGCCTGCTTTGGTCCATCGCCGACTCCAACTCCTGGCATCTGGAAACCGCCGCGAATGGTTGGGACGCGATGGAGCGGGTGCAATCCGATGCGGCGCCAAGTCTCTTGCTTCTCGATCTTCCTCGCGGCGACGCCGACACCTTGCACCTGTTACCGTGGCTGCGCCGGCTGCATCCTGATCTTTCAGTGATCGTACTTTGCCACCTTGAGGGCGTGGGGCGAGAGAAAGAAGCAATCCGCCTGGGCGCTAAGGACGTCCTCGTGCGGCCTTTTGATGAAGCGCAACTGGAATCGTCAATCAAGAGACAGCTTGGCTCTTCGGATGACGAAGCTGAAGCGGAAATGGCGAGCGAAGATATTGAATCATTGGGTGAGGATGAGTTCTTCCTCAGCGTCAGCCCGGTCATGCAGAAGATCCACGCGCAGGCGGAATTGCTCGCGCAGGCCGATGTTCCCGTGCTCATTCTAGGAGAACCCGGAAGTGGAAAGGGTACCGTCGCCCGTCTGATCCACAAACTTTCCGTCTACTCAGGCTTTAAGTTTCTGCGCGTTAATTGCGCGGAGATGCCATGCGACCTGCTGGAAATCGAATTATTCGGCCGAGAGCATGCTCCCTCGAACGGTTCGACCGGTGATGGGCGGGCCAGCCTGGGCAAACTGGAAATGGGTGAGAAGGGCACGCTTCTGCTCGATGAAATCACGGAAATGCCGCTTGCATTGCAAGCGAGGCTTCTCCAGGTGCTGCAGGACAAGCAATTTGTCCGCGCTGGCGAGGACAAACCGGTCGCGGTCGATGTCCGCATTCTCGCCGCCAGCAGCGAAAAGCTGGATCGCGCGCTCGCGGAAAAGCGGCTGCGCGCCGATCTTTATTACCGTCTCAGCGCGTTCACCGTCCATGTTCCTCCTCTGCGCCAGCGCAAAGACGAAATCCAAATTCTTCTTCGTTATTCCATGCACAAGCTGGCCCGGTATTACGGCCTTCCTGCACGGGAATTCTCCGCGGCGTCGCTTGCTGCCTGCCAAAATCACTCCTGGCCGGGAAATCTGAAAGAGTTAGAGGCCTTCGTCAAGCGTTACCTGGTCGCAGGCGACAAACAACTCAGCCTGAGCGGGCTAGAACCAGCTTCGGCAGGCAACGGAGGCAATGGCAGCACGGCCCACGGCCAACCCATCAATCTGGCTGTACCCCCGCGCACGCACGAAGAAGTTGAAGCCGGGGTGGGCGCTTCGATCCCGAAATCGTTAAAGTCTCTAATCCAGAGCGTTAAGTGGGAAACCGAGAGGAACGCAATCGCTGTGGCTCTCGAGAAAACTGGTTGGAATCGGAAAGCAGCGGCCCGCTTGCTGGGAGTAAGCTACCGTACGATGCTTTATAAGATCGACCAGTACCACATGAGCGCTTCAGAATCCTACCCTTCGACCTTCCCTGAGTTGAGATTTACGGGTGCAGTTCAGGCCAAAGGAAACGGAAAAGCAAGTTGAGTCGAGCTGCCACCATCAGGGGCGTGAAGCGTCAAGGAGCCGCCATGACCAGGAAGAGCATCAGGTTTTCCAGGACCGCACTGATTACAGCCTCGGCGTGTCTTCTGATCTCGGGGGGACTATGGGCGCAGGCAGGATCGCAAGACCCCGCAACCCAAAGTGCCAACGCATCCACGCAAGCGAAACCACACGACGACAGCTTCGTAATTGGGAACGACGATGTGTTGGCCATCAACGTTTGGAAAGAGCCGGATATCTCACGTTCGATTCCGGTACGGTCGGATGGAAAAATTTCGCTCCCCTTGGTCGGGGAAGTGCAGGCAGCGGGCCGGACTCCACTGAAGTTGGAAGTGGAAATTGCCAGCAGGCTAAAGAATTACATCTCGGAACCAGAAGTCACGGTCATTGTTCAGCAAATCAACAGCCAAAAATTCAACATTTTGGGGCAGGTGAATCGGCCGGGAACATTCGTGATCGCCAACTCCCTTACCGTGCTCGACGCCATTGCACTTGCAGGTGGTTTCCGTGATTTCGCCAAGCAGAAATCCATTTATGTCCTGCGGCAGAATGCCGACGGCACCCAGAGTCGGCTTCCCTTCAACTATAAGGAAGTCGTTAAGGGCCGGAATTCGTCACAAAACATTAAGCTTCAACCGCGTGACACAATCGTTGTTCCGTAATGATCATGAAACTGTTTGAAACGATCAGCGTAGGGTTAGTCCTGCTGGCCGCGGCACCCCTTTGGTCGCAGGATGAGCAACGTCCAGTGCCCGTGCCGGCGGCCACCGGCCCGGCAAGCGATGCGTCCACGAATGGTAACGCATCCGCGATCGTGGACGATAGCTCGGGCCGGATGCTGACTCCGCCGCCTGTAAGCGGTCAGTCGTACCCAACCGCGCTAGGCTCGGAGGAACGGTCGAACTACCTCCGCGCTGGATTGGCATTCACCGGCGCGTACACGGATAACGCGGTGGGCTCGGTTGACGGGCATCCGGTCAGCGACGTGAGTTATTCAGTATGGCCCACGATCGCGCTCGACGAGACGACACCGCGATCGCACCTGGTTTTGACCTATGCGCCAGGGTTCACCTTCTATCAGCGCGAGAGTCCCTTGAACCAGGCAGATGAGAATGCCTCGATCAATTTCCAGTACCGTCTGAGCCCGCACGTGACATTGTCGGCGCGGGACGGCTTCCAAAAAAGCTCCAGCGTCTTCAACCAGCCCGATTTAGGGGTGTCCGGAGTTGTTTCCGGCGGAACCCAAGAGCCCAACCAGTCAGTGATTGCACCGATCGCCGACGAACTTTCCAACTCCGGAAACGTCGGCATCAACTACCAGTTCGCGGCGAACAGCATGGTTGGCGCAAGCGGAACGTTTACCAATTTGCACTATCCTGACCAGTCGGAGGTTTCCGGCCTTTTTGATTCGGCGTCGCAGGGCGGATTGGCGTTCTATTCGGTGCGGGTTTCGAGAATTAACTACTTCGGCGCGACCTACCAGTACCAACGGCTGCTGTCGTATCCGGCCGGGGGAACGAACGAGACGCAAACCCACGCATTACTGCTGTTCTACACGGTGTATCCGACGAAGAGATTCTCGATTTCGGTGTTCGCAGGGCCACAATACGCAGATATCGGTCCGCTGTTTTCCAGCACCGCGTCCGCCCCCCCCCTGCCGGCATTCCGAAATTGGAGCCCGTCGGTGGGTGGCAGCTTAGGCTGGCAGGGACACCTGAGCAGTCTGGCCATCAGCTACGCGCATCTCATATCGAGTGGCGGCGGGCTGATCGGCGCTGTGAAAACGGATAGCGCCAGCGCATCGATGCGGCAACAACTTTCGCGGACGCTAAGCGCATCGATAGCAGGCGGGTATGCCACGAACGACGTCTTAATGGCCACGCCTTTAAACAGCGGCAATGGACACACGGCTTCGGGAACTGCCTCGTTGCAGCAACAGTTTGGCCAGCATGTAAATCTGCAACTGGGCTACACGAGACTTCACGAGGATTACGGCACAGTCCCCATCCTGGCTGCGACTCCTGACACCAATCGCGAATTCGTTTCAATTTCCTATCAGTTTTCCCGACCACTGGGAAGGTAATTTATGGTTGACGATCTCGAAGAGAAAAGTTCGGAAGGCTTTGACCTTCAGCGCTACCTCGGCATTGTGCGCCGCCGCCATATGCAATTCCTGATCCCGCTTTTCCTGGGTTGGGCAATCGTGTGGGGCGCGAGCTGGGTGCTCCCGCCGCGCTACCTGTCCAGCACGCTAATTCTGGTGGAACAGCCCACCATGCCGAAGGATTACGTCACGCCCAACGTGAATGATGACCTGCAGCAGAGGATGCAGAGCATCACCCAGCAGATTCTCAGCCGGACCCGGCTTTTGCATATTATCGATCGATTAAATCTTTACGCAGCCCAGCACTCCCAGCGATCGCCCGACGAAACGGTTGACCGCATGCGCAAAGACATCGATATCGATCTTGTGCGGGATGCGCATAATCAGATCACCGCATTCAACGTCTCCTACTCATCGCGGGATCCTCGGCTGGCCCAACAGGTTACCAGCGAGCTGACGAACTTGTTTATCAATGAGAACCTGGAAGTGCGCCAGCAGCAGTCGGAAGACACCACAACATTTCTCGAGAACCAACTGGAGACTGCCCGGAAAGCCCTGTCTGACCAGGAAGAGAAGATTCGCGAATTCAAAGGGTTGCACGTGGGCGAAATGCCAGGTCAATTGGCCAGCAACCTCCAGATTCTGAGCGGGCTGCAATCCCAACTGCAAAATGAGGAAGACGCTCTCAACACTGCCAGGCAGCAACGTGTCTACCTCCAGACCCTCGCCGATCAATATCGGACCCAGCAGGGGACATCCAAGAGTTCCGACGGAACAACCGCAGTTGGATTGCCTGCGCTCGACCAGGAACTGGATAAGCTCAAGGCGCAACTGGCTGATCTCAGGTCACGCTACACTGATCGCCACCCCGATGTCCGCAAGGTGCAGGAACAGATCGCGGAGACTGAGAAGATGCGGGAACAGCTCTTAGCCAGTCTTAAGGCGAGCAGCGATGCGCAGATTAGTGGCCCTGACTCACCTGTCGACACCGGGAATATGGACCCTGCGCAAGCAGCCCTTCTGGCTCAGATCCAAGGCCAACTGAAGTCCAACCAGGTGGAGATCAGCAACCGCGAGCATTCCATCGCAACGCTGAAAGTGAAAATGGACGATTACCAGGCGCGATTGAATCAGGAACCCGTGCGGGAGCAGCAGCTCTCCGATCTGACCCGTGGGTATGAGCAGTCGAAAGCGAATTATGACGACTTACTGAAGAAGAAAAATGAGTCCGCGATGGCCACCAGCATGGAATTGCTCCAGCAGGGTGAGCGCTTCCGGGTCATCGACCCCCCCAGCCTGCCCTCGAAACCCGACTTCCCCAATCGCCTGAAGTTTTGTGGCATGGGGCTGGGAATCGGATTGGCGCTGGGCGTTGTCGTAGCCGGAGCATTCGAAATGATGGATGACCGCATTTACGACGAGAAGGAATTGCAGACACTGCTGCCGGTTGCAGTGATCTCGGAAATTCCAGCCATTGCGGCTGAGGCGGATGAGCGAAGCCAGCGCCGCCGGTTGTGGCTGGGATGGGCGACTGCAGTTTTCGTATCTGGTACGATTTTGCTTGGATCGGCCTTCAGTTACTTTCGCGGCTAGCGGTATTCCCCATGTACAAAGCTTTTTACAACCTTAAACGCAATCCGTTCGAGATCACTCCCGATCCTTCGTTCCTGTTTCCCACCGGGAGGCACAACGAGGCTCTGGCCGCTCTCTACTACGGCGTGCGGCGGCGCAAAGGGTTTGTCGTTCTGACCGGAGAAGTGGGAACCGGAAAAACTCTTCTTCTCCGCTGCCTGCTGCAATCGCTGAAGCAGAGCAAGGATGTCGCGTACGCGTACATCTTTAACGGACGTCTCTCCCCGATCGAATTCCTGCAGTACATCGTGAGCGACCTGGGACTCCCGGGTACCAGTCAGAACAAGGGTGAGCTTCTGCTGCAGATCGCGCATTACGTGATCGCGCGCAGCGAAAAGAAACTGACGACGGTTCTGGTGGTCGACGAAGCGCACCACCTTTCGGTAGAGATTCTCGAAGAGATCCGCCTCTTGTCCAATCTCGAAACTGCAGACGAGAAGCTGTTACAGATTCTTCTCGTGGGCCAGCCCGAACTGGATGACAAACTCGACTCCCCTGCCCTGCGGCAGCTGAAGCAGAGAATCGCGCTCCGTTCCCGGCTTGCGCCTCTAGATTCGGAGGAGACGAAGGGGTATATCCAGCGCCGGCTTTATCTTGCGGGAAGTCCTTACCCAGCAGCCCTGTTTCCGCCAGAAACCATCGCCGCGGTGTATCAGCATTCCCAAGGACTGCCGAGGCTGATCAACACCATCTGCGAAAACGCGCTGATCGCGGGTTACGCCCGACAAATGCCAAGCATAAGCCCTGACATCATTGACGATATCGCGACCGACTTCCGCCTTGGGGTTCAAACGCCTCCGGTGGAGCAGAGGAAAGCAGCTGATGAACTCGATATGCGCAAGGCAGCCCGGTCATTGCTCGAACTGTATGCCCGCCTGCAGGCGGAACAAGCGCGGGAAGAAAAGACGCTGCGGTTCGAGCGCGAGCAACGTTTTCCCTGAACTTGGCTCGGGCAACGAGCACGAGTGGAATGTTAGTAAGCCGTTAAGCAACATAAATCATGAGCAATATATTTGACGCGTTACAGAGGGCAGAATCGGAGAGTTCTGGGACCGACACTCCTAGGTTCTCCCTCGCCACAGAGCTTCTGCAAGCCGCTGAAAGAAAGATGCGTGTGGTCGGCGCAGGTCAGCCGCAGGCCCGGGTTGAGTCGCCTGGTCCAATCTCCGCCGCAGAGGTTCTGCGAGCCGCGGAAAAGAAGATGCGCGAAGCTGATGCGGCCCAGCAGCAGGCTCCGGTGGAGTTGCCAGGTGCAACTTCTGCTACCGAGCTGCTCCAAGCCACCGAGCAGAAAATACGGAGTGTCGCTAACGAGCCTGCTCGGGTGGAGTTAATCGACCCTACCCCGGCACCTTCTTCGTTCGACGACCTGGAGGATTGTCCTGTGCTGCAAATCTTCATCCCGCAGGACAGCCGTTTAGTCGCGGTGGGGAAAGAGGAAAGCCTGGGCGCGGAGAAGTTTCGTTTCCTCGCCGTTCGGTTGCGTCAGCTTCGGCAAAACCGTCCCCTTAAAAAGATTCTCATTACCAGCACCATTCCGCAGGAGGGAAAAAGCACAGTCGCAGCCAACCTTGCTTGCACCTTGGCTCGCAGAAGACAGCAGAAGACGCTGCTTCTGGAAGGCGACCTGCGGAGGCCGACTTTGGCAGCGCGGTTCGGTTTGGGCAGGATCCCTGGCCTGTGCGAGTGGCTCTCAGGACAGACCGAAGGCATCAACCTCTACAGGCTGGAAAGTTTAGGACTCTGGGTTCTGCCAGCAGGCGCGGCGCCGCAAAATGCGCTGGAATTGATGCAATCAGGCAAGCTCGCGCCTTTGATGAATCAACTGGAAGCGTGGTTTGACTGGATCGTAATTGATTCTCCACCGGTCCTGCCGCTGGCGGATGCGAGTATGTGGTCCCGGCTGGCGGACGGAATTTTGCTGGTCACCCGAAATGGTACGACCGAGAAACGGCAACTGAAGCGCGGCATTGAGGCGATCGAGAAGTCGAAGCTGCTGGGAGCATTAGTAAACAGCAGTGCCAATGCAGCTCACACCGATTATTATCAACGGTACAGCTCCCAGGCTGACCAACCCAAAGATTAGCGGCCCAAGCACGCGGCCGGCATGTTCCGGTTCCACCCTCCCCCGTCAGTCTAGTCAACGGCAGGTCACTTGATTCTTTCCAAGAAGCAAGCCGATCAAGCGAGGAAATTATGAGTATACAACGCTCTGGTCCGAATGGTTTATCTTTGGCCCCGCTCCCGGAAGCCTCATCGCTAGGAGATCACGGCATTCTGAACGCCGATGCCTTTCGACGGATGATCACGCTCGAAAGAAAGAGAAGCGAACGCTCGCGGAAGCCCTTCATGCTGCTGCTTCTCGACATGGGCGATCGCCTTCCATCCGAGAAAAATGGCAAGATTCTCGGCAAGGTCCTGACGGCTCTCTCCGGTTCGACCCGGGATACCGACGTTACCGGATGGTATGCCAATCACTGCGTAGTCGGCGTGATGTTTACCGAAATCGCCACCGGCGACAGCAGTTCGGTTCCCACTACGCTCATCGCCAGGGTTACGGAGACGCTGCGCAAGAATTTAACCCTTGAACAATTCAATCGAGTCAGTCTCTCCTTTCACGTTTTTCCCGAGGACTGGAAGAACGATGCCCAGGGCCCGAGCAACCCTACCCTGTATCCCGATCTGTCCCAGCGAGAGGATGCCCGGAAGACTTTCCGCGTTGTGAAGCGGATGATGGACATTCTGGGTGGCGTAGTTGCGCTCGTTCTTTTCTCACCAATTTTCCTGATTGTTGCCGTCGCTATCAAAGCGACGTCGCAAGGGCCGATTTTCTTTCGGCAGCGTCGCATTGGCCAACACGGAAACTCGTTTGTGTTTCTGAAGTTTCGCTCGATGCATGTAAACAATGATGCCTCCGTCCACAAAGAGTATGTACAAAAGTTGATCGCTGGGAAAGCCGATAAGCATCCTTCGAATGGAAACGGCCAAGGCGTCTACAAGCTGACGAAAGATTCGCGGATTACTCGCGTCGGAGCCTTTTTGCGAAAAACCAGCCTGGACGAGCTTCCCCAATTCATCAACGTTTTGAAAGGGGAGATGTCGTTAGTCGGACCCCGTCCTCCGGTTCCCTACGAGGTGGAGGCATACGACATCTGGCATCGCCGCCGGTTGCTCGAAGCCAAGCCCGGGATCACCGGACTCTGGCAGGTCAGCGGGCGCAGCCGTGTGACTTTTGACGATATGGTTCGCCTCGATTTGCAATACGCGCGCACCTGGTCCCCTTGGACGGACATCAAGATCCTCTGGCGCACGCCTGCGGCAGTTATGCTTGGCGAAGGCGCCCACTAGACAACTTTTTCCTCCCGTCCTCCCCAATTGATGATCTGAAATTCGCGATCCGTAATTCGATCCGGAATTAATGATGGTGCCAAATATGGTCACAAGTCTCGCCAGACCTCGAAACGCAAACGCAACGCTTGGGAATGGGAGTGAAGCTATGGTGAAGTTTGGGGTTGTAGGGTATGGGTACTGGGGGCCGAACGTGGTTCGGAACCTGGACCGCCTGGACGAAGCCGAAGTTGTAGCAGTATGCGACAAGAGCGCCGCCGCACGAAAGAAAGTGGCGAAGGCCTATCCTGACGTCCTGGTGACGGACAATGCGGCAGAGCTGATGTCGTCTCCCGAAATCGATGCCATCGCTGTCGTGACGCCGGTTTGGACGCACTACGAACTGGCCAAAGCAGCCCTCCAGCACGGCAAGCACATTTTCGTCGAGAAGCCGTTCACCAGCAATGCCGCCCAGGCGCAAGAACTGATCGAACTGGCCGCGCGAAAGAATCTGAAAATCATGGTGGACCACACTTTTTTGTTCACCGGCGCGGTCACAAAAATCAAGCAGCTCCTGCAGGACGGCGCACTAGGCAAGCTGTATTACTACGATTCCACCCGCGTGAATCTCGGACTGTTTCAGCACGACGTGAATGTCGTTTGGGACCTTGCTCCGCATGACCTCTCGATCATCGACCACTTGATCCAGAAGACCCCCGAAGCCATTTCCGCCACCGGCCAGACGCACCTCAACGGACACGAAGACGTAGCTTTCCTTACGCTTTATTTCCCCGACAAAGTTATTGCCCACATCAACGTGAACTGGCTTTCACCCGTGAAAGTCCGCACCACCCTGATCGGCGGGGAAAAGAAAATGCTGGTGTGGAACGATCTTGAAGCCGACGAGAAGATCAAGATTTATGACAAGGGCGTCAATGTCACGAGCCGTGAGGGGCTCTATGACTTGCTGGTGCACTACCGCTCCGGCGACATGTGGGCGCCACAGGTCGAGCAGGTCGAAGCCTTGACCCGCGAATTGTCCTACTTCGTCGACTGTATTGCCAAAGACAAGACCCCGATCAACGACGGTGAAGCCGGGCTTCGAGTGGTTAGGATGCTCGAAGCAGCCAACCAGTCAATCGGCAAGCGGGGAGAACTAGTTTACCTCTGATTCCCTTCCATTCGTTTCGCCCGGGTTGCTCAACTTTCCTGTGCAGACCAAGAACGAAATCATGAAACCCACTGTTCTTATAGCTACGACGTCTTGCTGGTACCCGACCGCACGCCTGGCGATGGCCCTGGCCAGCGCCGGATGCAAGGTTGAGATGGTTTGTCCCACGTCTCACCCCGCACGCAAGACAAAAGCCGTTAGTCGAATTCACATTTACCGTGGGCTGGCGCCGCTGACTTCGTTTGCTCGCGCCATCGCAACTACACAGCCCGATTTCATTGTCTCAGGCGATGACCTTGCCACCCAGCACCTGCACCGTCTCTATGCCAGGGAGAAACGTAACGGGCAAGTCGAATCTTCGATCTGTGCCGTAATCGAGCGGTCGCTCGGCAGCCCGGAAAGTTTCCCGGTAGTGAATGCAAGAACTGCTTTTATGAACATGGCCCATCAGGAGGGTCTGCGCGTTCCTCCGACACGAGTTCTGCGGAACATTGATGACCTCAGAACATGGGTTGCCTGCACAGGTCTTCCGACAGTACTCAAAGCGGACGGTACCTCAGGCGGGGATGGCGTAAGGATCGCACGCACTCTGACGGAGGCCGAACTCTTCTTTAAGGAACTGCAAGCTCCTCCATTACTAGCCAGGGCCGCAAAGCGGGCACTGGTCGACCAGGATAAGACGCTGGTGTGGCCGTCACTACTACGCCGTCGTCCCGTGGTCAATGCGCAGGCATTCGTGGCCGGCCTCGAAGCCACCAGCGCCGTCGTTTGCTGGCAGGGCGCCGTCCTCGCGAGCCTTCATTTTGAGGTGGTCAACAAGGCGAGTTCGAAAGGACACGCCACGGTGGTGCGCTTGATCAATAACGCGGAAATGTCGGCTGCTGCTGAGAAAATGGCTCTCCGACTCTGTCTTTCCGGATTCTACGGTTTCGATTTCATGCTGGAGTCAGAAACTGGTAACGCGTACCTCGTCGAAATCAATCCCCGATCGACTCAAGTCGGACATTTGAGCCTGGGGCCTGGACGCGACATCCCCGCGGCCCTCTATGCCGCGTTGTCCGGAAAAACGGTGCGAGCGACTCCGAAAATTACCGAGAAGGACACGATCGCTCTGTTCCCGCAGGAGTGGATCAGGGACGCAGAAAGCCCTTTCCTGCGGTTGGCCTATCACGATATTCCGATGGACGAACCGGAGCTGATTCGCGATTGTGTCAGCAATTATCAGAAACAGAGCGCGTGGTACTCCAAGTCTGTTCGAAAACCGGTTTCGTCGGCGGCTAAATCCTCCCATCCCATGATGGCTCCAGCAAAGGGCCGCGCCGTCGGGCTCGATTGGGGGCGGAAGTAAATCTACCTATGAGTAACCGACTTTCAAATGCCGTGAGGAAGCCGCTTCGCATCATGAAGTTTGGCGGGACATCGGTGGGCGATGCGTCCGCGATCGAGCGGGTGATCGACATCATTCGCAACGCGTCGCGCGAGAGTGATGTGGTAGTGGTCGTCTCTGCCATGAGTGGAGTTACCAATCAATTGATCGATGCAGCCACGCAATCCGCGCTCGGAGACCGGCATTCCGTAGCAACGATCTTTCATGCATTGCGCAAGCGACATGAGGCGGTGGTCAACGCACTCATCCATTCCGCTGTGGAGCGAAGTCGCATCCAGCACGATATGGATCGGGTTTTCCAGGAAGCCGAACGGCTTTGCCAATGCGCAATGCGCGTGCGCGAATTGACGCCGCCGACGCGCGACTCGATTTCCAGTCTTGGTGAGCGTCTATCCGCTCCTATCGTCGCGGCGGTGTTGGGGGAGTACGCGGTGGCGAGCGAGGCCATTGAGGCCACTGCGCTCATCCAAACCGACTCCTGTCACGGTGCCGCCGACCCGCACATGGATGTGACCCGGAAGCTCTGTCAGGATCGCCTGCGTCCCCTCGTGCAGAAGGGAGTCGTGCCCGTGGTCACTGGCTTCATTGGAGCAACCGCAGAGGGTGTACTCACAACGCTTGGGCGCGGCGGTTCCGATTATTCTGCGACGATTCTCGGCGCCGCTCTAGACGCCGATGAGGTAACCATCTGGACAGACGTGGACGGCTTGATGACCGCCGATCCACGCCTGGTGCCGGATGCGTCCACCATCGCTGAGATCTCATATCGGGAAGCAGAAGAGATGGCACACCTTGGTGCTAAAGTCCTCCATCCGAAAACTCTTCGCGCAGTAACTCAAAGCGGGATCCCACTCTGGATCCGCAACACATTTGCACCGGAACGAGCGGGAACGAAAATCACGCCTGCCGGACCGCCGAAAGCGCTGCCTAGGGCAACCGCTGCAACCAATTCTGTAGCGTGGTACAACGAGCCGCAACGGCCTTGTGTCGATGCAGAGTAAAAACTGCCGATGAATCCCTACCAGTGCATCGCTCCAGACGTGAAGCTGGGGCAAAACGTAAAACTCTCCAAATTCATCAACCTCTACGGTTGTGAGATCGGCGACGAATCAAAGATCGGGGCGTTCGTCGAAATCCAGAAGAACGCGAGCGTAGGCAAGCGCTGCAAAATCTCAAGCCACACATTTATCTGTGAAGGCGTAACTATCGAGGACAACGTCTTCATCGGCCACGGCGTGATGTTCATTAACGACAGCTATCCACGAGCCACAGCCGCCGACGGGAACCTGCAAACCGAGGCCGACTGGGAAGTCGAGCGAACGATAGTCAAGAAGGGAGCATCGATTGGCTCTGGAGCCACGATTCTCTCGAACATCAGTATCGGTAAAAACGCCATTGTGGGAGCCGGCAGCGTCGTCACCAAAGACGTACCGCCAAGCAGCATCGTGGTTGGAAATCCAGCAAAAGTCCTGCGTTATATCGACAAAATTACGGAGGTTTCAAAGTGAGTGGTTCTCATAGCACGCCCACCAGCGTGCCTACCAGCATTCCTTTTCTTGATCTGGTTACTCCGCACGTGGAACTCGAGCAGGAGTTGACTGAGGTCTTCCGCAAAGCCTTACGCACCGCCGGATTTATCGGCGGTCCTATGGTTGAAGAATTTGAGAAAGCCTTCGCGACTTTCTGCGACACGGGCTATTCGGTCGCGATTAGCAGCGGCACCGACGCTCTGCGCTTTGCCCTCATGGCCAGCGGAGTGAAGCCCGGTGATGTTGTAGTCACAGTACCGCACACGTTCATCGCCACCACGGAAGCGATTTCGCAAGCCGGCGCGCTGCCCGAGTTCGTAGATATCGATGAGCAGACGTACAACATGGACCCGGCAAAACTCAAAGAATACCTAAAGAAACAATGCACCGTCGACGATGCCGGCAAACTCATAAGCCGCCGCAGCGGCCGCCCGGTTACGGCCGTGGTTCCAGTCCATCTATACGGACAAATGGCCGACATGGATCCCATCCTGGACCTTGCTGAGCGCTATCGGCTGGTCGTGATCGAGGACGCCTGCCAGGCGCACGGCGCCGAATATTTCTCCCGAAAGCACAATCGCTGGATGAAGGCCGGTTCGATGGGACGAGCCGCCGCATTCAGCTTCTATCCCGGAAAAAATCTGGGAGCCTGTGGCGAAG
>JBAWCJ010000119.1:0-31110 GCA_049590215.1 Candidatus Sulfotelmatobacter sp.
TGGTCATGGCCCCGCGTCCGAATGTTGGTCCCAAACTTGAGACCGTGGGGCCGTGTCAAACACGGGCTTGGTTTTCTAAATAAACCAAGCCCAACCCCCTCATGGCCTTGACGGCCAGAAAATTGAACTCATTGGTGTCGGTGCAGCCGCCGATGAACGAGATACCTTCGCAGCGATTCACGGTTCGGCCTTGCGCGTCTTTCTCGACAAAGGAGCTATCGCGCGTTTTCTTGGTCCAGTGTGCAATCTCATTCAGAGCATCGTCCCAGGAAATGTCCTGCCACTCGGTCGCGCCCGGACGCCGGACCTGGGGCTTGGTCAGTCGCCGCGGGTTGAGCATGTCCTGCTCGAGCGAGGAGCCTTTGGGACATAGAGTTCCGCGGTTGGTGGGATGATCGGGATCACCTTCGACGTGGATCACCTGCGGCGTGACATTCTTTGCCCGATCGCCGATCGTGTAGATGAGGACGCCACAGCCGACCGCGCAATAGGGACACGTCGAGCGCGTTTCGGCAGCGCGTGCAATCTTTAACTCTTTGAGTTGGGCGTAGGCGGGCTGAAGATCGAAGCCAAAGATGGTAGCGCCGACAGCGCCGACGGTTGCGGTTTTGAAAAAATCTCTGCGCGACTGGGGCATTGAAATGATCTCCGCGTTTGTCCGAGAGTCAGGGGACTTTTTAATCTTCTAGTCTTCGATCCTTATGTTTGTCAAGGGGATGTGAGCGCAGGGGGATTGCGGCTATTTATGTGCCAACATTCCCTGGACATCCAGCCACTCAAGGAAGAGTTGAGGCCAGTCGGAAACCGGAGGGCGGTTGCCTGGCCGCACTCCGAAGCCATGTCCAGTACGTGCAAATACGTGTAGTTCTGTCGACACACCGGCCTGCTTGAGGGAAAGATATAGATGCGGAAGACCCTCTGCGATATCTGGCCGATCGTCTTCCCCGCAGACAAGAAACGCGGGCGGAGTTTGTTTCGACAAGCTCATATCATGTGGAATGGCCGGATAGAGGAGCGCCTGAAAGGCTGGCTTCGAATTCTCGCGTTCGATCGGGTCTACGGCATCGGCGAGGCCTGGGCCGTAGCGAGTGGCCGACAGCGCGGCAAGCTCGCCGCCAGCGGAAAAACCCATCACGCCGATGTGCTCCGGATTAATTCCCCATTCCGATGCCCGGCTCCGCACCAGACGAATGGCGCGCTGGATGTCGGCCAATTCAGTTCCTTCGATGGTGTAGGTCGAGCCGTTCTCGCGTGCCAGGCGATATTTCAATACGAAAGCAGCAACGCCGTGCTGACCGAGCCAACGAGCGACGTTGTAGCCTTCGTGGTCCATCCATAGTTCATGATGCCCGCCGCCCGGGGCGATGATGACCGCGGCTCCAGTGGCGTTTTCTTTTGAAGGGAGAAACGGAGTGATGGACGGACGATGAACGGAGGAGACAATGTGCTCGTCATTTTCGGTGACTCGCACGGTTTCGCCGGCTGTCTTGCCTTCTGAACCTGGCGCGCCGTTTGGCCAGAGCAAGACCGGCGCGTTCTGGGCAGAAGCGGAACCGGCAAGAAGTAGAAGAAGAGTGATGCGCAAGGCTCTGCGTTCCAGACTTGCTGTTGGCGGTTCCATGCCCCTCCGATTCCTACAGCCAGTTTGCGTACACGCATCAAGGGACAGCTTCGCTCTTTAACTCCGCACTCCCGCCTGCAGAGCCATGTCGCGAGCGGTACGCAACTGTGAGACCGGGTCGCCGCTGGGATGAAACTCCATTGCAGCCACTCCGGTGTAATTTAGTTCCGCCAGTTTGCGGAAAATGTTTTCGTAGTTGATCTCGCCCGTTCCCGGCTCGTGACGGCCTGGAACATCCGCGATGTGAACGAGTCCAAGATACGGGAGGCTTTTCTCGAGTTTTTCGATGAGATTTCCGGCGGCAATCTGCTCGTGGTAAAGGTCGTAGAGCAACCGAACCTGCGGATGAGCCGTCTCTTGAACAACCTCCAGGGCTTCGGCGATGCCGGTCAAGAAATACTGCGGGTTTTCTTCGGGATCGATCGTCTCCAGCAGCAACCGCACCGGCTGGCCATTGATCGACTTCCCCTGGACGAGATCGGCGGCGGCTTTCAGCGTGTCGATACAACAGCGGTGCTGGACGCCGCGAGGTAATCCAGGAACGCGGTTGCCGGAGAGCAAAATCATGTTGGGGCAATCGATTTTCTCCATGATGGGCAGCACGTGCCGCAGCTCGTCGAGCAGGAACTGCCGGTGGTCGGGCACGCTGACGCCGTGCTTCAGCCCGGCGGTACAGTCGAAGTTGATGCCGAGTTCTTTGCGCTTGGCGTTGGCTCGGACGAAATCTGCTTCTGTCCAGCTGTCGTATTCGCCTACCAACTCCACATTGTTATATCCAGCCTGCGCCACTTTTTCCAAACGCTGCTCGAAAGGGAGGTCGGTGAAGACAGTCCAGAGCATGACCGAGAGCTTGAAGGGTGCTCCTGCTGCACCGTTGTCCGCCGCTAACGCCCACCCTTCATTGAGCAAGTCGGAGCCGTGAGCCAGTCCACAAGCCCCCACCGCGGTTCCCGCAACAGTTTGAACGAAAGTTCGTCGATCCACGCTTTGACACTCACTTTGACTCAGCGAAGCTATCACAAGTCGCGTGCACGCGAAGGCCGATCTAAGAAAAGGCGAACGCTCCTACTAATGGGGGAGTCGGACGCTAGACGTCATGGCTTACAATCGCCAGCTTTGACTAAATGTCTGACATCGGTGTTCCTGCAACGTGGTAAAAGGGTGAACACGGTTGAGATGACGCGCGGTTTGGACTTGCAATTGCTTCCATCATGCAAAGACGAGATTTCATAAAGACAACCAGCACGCTGATTGCCGGAATGCTGGCGCAGCGGGCGGTCGGGAAAACCTCAGACCCGTCTTCGGTGACGGCGGGTGGACGGCTTGTGCTTCCGATGAACAGGAATTGGCGTTTTAGCCGAACCGCCGTCCCAGAGGCACGCGGCAAGGACTTTGACGATTCTAATTTTGAGCGGGTGGTGATTCCTCACACGAACATTCGCCTGCCATGGCACAGCTTTGACGACAAAGACTACGAATTCGTGTCGGTCTATCGCCGGCATTTCAAACTTCCTTCGCGAGTGCGCGATCGACGCGTTTTCGTGGATTTCGAAGGAGTGATGACGGCTTCAACCGTCTGGCTGAATGGAATTCGCCTGGGCGAGTACAAGGGCGGGTACACACCGTTCTCCTTTGAACTCACACCGCACCTCGACTTTGATTCTGAAAATGTGCTCGCTGTCGAGGTTGATTCCACCGAACGGAATGACATTCCACCTTTCGGGCATCAGATCGACTATCTCACTTTCGGCGGAATTTATCGCGAGGTTGCTCTGCGCGTGGTTCCCGCAACTTTTATTGAAAACATTTTTGCCAGGCCGCAAGATGTACTCACTGCAAATCCAAGCGTAGCGGTGGACTGCTTCTTGCAGCATCTGGAGCCCTCGCGTGAAACGCTGTCGCTTGAGGTCACGCTGCACGACGGCGAACGCGTCATTACTACGGGTGCGCAGCAGGTTGGGCCGGCAGGTGCCACGGGTGATTCCGTCGCGTACACCGTGCGACTGGAAAAACTTGGGCCTATTGCGTTGTGGGATTTGACGCGGCCCAAACTCTACACCGTCCGGGTTCGTTTGCTGGATGGATCGAGTCCCGTGGATGAGGATTTCCGCACCATCGGTTTTCGTGAAGCCTGGTTTACTGAGCACGGTTTCGAGCTGAACGGCAAGGTCATCAAGTTGCGCGGGCTCGACCGTCATCAAACCTTCCCCTTTGTGGGTCAGGCTATGGCTGGGCGCGCGCAGAAGCGCGATGCGCAGATCCTTCGCAAGAGTTTCAAATGCAATATCGTGCGCACCTCGCACTATCCTCAGTCGCGGCATTTTTTGGACGCCTGCGATGAAGTTGGCCTTCTGGTTCTGGAGGAAATTCCGGGCTGGCAGCACATTGGCGACGCAGCCTGGAAGGATATTTCCGTGGATAACGTGCGCCGCATGATTCGCCGCGATTGGAACCACCCTTCGATCATTCTGTGGGGAGTGCGCATCAACGAATCCCGTGACGATCACGACTTCTACACTCGCACCAATGCGCTTGCGCATCAACTGGACCCGACGCGGCAAACTGGAGGCATTCGAAACTTCGAGCAATCGGAACTTCTTGAAGATGTGTTTACGATCAACGATTTCGGCTTTCCGCTTAGGGCGCCTAACCACCCTCTTTACCTCAACACGGAATTCATCGGGCACACCTACCCAACCAAGAGCTTCGACAATACGGAAAGACTTACCGAGCACACGCTAAGGCATGCGCGAGTGCACAACCAATTGGCGTCGAATCCGCAGTATGCGGGCGGGCTGGGCTGGTGCGCCTTCGATTACAACACGCATTACGATTTCGGTTCGGGAGACCGGATTTGTTACCACGGCGTAGCCGACATTTTTCGCGAGCCCAAACCCGCCGCGGGCTTCTACAAATCGCAGTGCGACCCGGAGGAGGAACTCGTGCTGGAGCCGGCGTTCCGCTGGGCACCTGGAGACGAGTCGATAGGATTCAGTAAAGCTGTGGTCTGCTCCAACTGCGAGCATCTGAAGTTTTATGTCGATGACAAACTGATCGCCGAGGCCGATCCCGACCGGACCGAGTTTGGCAATCTGCTACGTCCGCCTTTTGTTCTTCACTTGCAACCATTCCACCACGCCTGGGGAGATCTGCGGATTGAGGGCTACATTCACGGCAAGCAAGTCATTGTGAAGCGTTACTCGGGCAAAGGGATTGACCAGCAATTCTCGGTTTTGCCGGATGACAACACACTTTTAGCTGATGGCGCCGATGCGACGCGCGTGGTGTTGCGCGTCACCGATGAATTCGGAACGATCCGTTCCTTGGCCACCGGTGCCATCCAGTTGGAGATTGAGGGTCCGGCCGAAATTATCGGCGACAATCCTTTTGCATTGGTGGGTGGGACTGGGGCGGTGTGGCTGCGAGCGAAAGAACAAGCCGGGAAAGTGCGGCTGACGGCGTTGCATCCCGTTCTTGGCAAGAGGCAGGTGGAGTTCGAGATTATGGCCACACCGGCCGAGGCCGTGTAGACAGTCGTCTTGTTCAATCAGACGGCTGGTGATTCTTTGAACGTCGTATGAATTTCGCCATGAGGAATCGTCTTTGCGTCTATCTGTTCGCCGCGTGGCCGTTGCTGTTCGCATCTGGAATTCTGGCTCAAACAGATGCCGCCCTGCAGCCGTTTACGATTGACCATCGCAAAGCACTGCTTGCGCGCTCGCCGGTGGATGTCTCGTTCCTTCTTGATGCGCCTGCGGGGAAACATGGCTTCGTTCGGGCACAGGGAGCGCATCTCGTGACTGAAGACGGGAAGCGCATCCGTTTTTGGGGAGTGAATATCACCGACTGGAGCAAGGGCTCGGTGATGGTTCCCGCCAAAGAGGACGCTCCGCTTTGGGCGGCGACGTTGGCTCGGTTTGGAGTGAATTGTGTGCGGTTCCAATTTCTCGACCTGCCTACGCCACGAGGATTGATCGACGGAAAACGCGATGACACCCGCGCGCTCGATGCCGAGGCTTTTGACCGCGAAGACTTTTTTATCGCCGAGCTAGAGAAGCGTGGGATCTATATCAACTTCAATCTTCTGGTAGGCCGCCCATTCAAGGCGGGCGACGGGGTGCAGGACTATCAGAAAATCCGCGAGGGCGCGAAAGGAATCAGTCTTTACGACCCTCGGATCATCGAGCTGCAGAAGGAGTACGCGAGGGAACTGCTAGCACATTCCAATCCCTACACGAAATTGGAATATCGCAACGATCCAGGCGTTGCTATGGTTGAAATCAACAATGAAAATGCGCTTTGGGTCGGTGCGCATGGGCCCACGCCATACTACGATCGCGAACTTGCCGATCTTTACAATGCCTGGCTCCAAAAAAACCTTAGCGCTGAAGATCTGAGGAAGCTGAGAGAGACCGCTGGAGTCGCTGGGGATGAGCCAGTCCCACTACTGCAGGGCAGGAACCAGATCGAAACAGCTCCCAGGGATCGCTTTTACGCCGAGTCCAGATTTTTCCTCGACACCCAGAGCGGCTACTGGAAAGACATGCACGACTATCTGACGAAAACACTGGGTGTGAAGGCGCTGATTATGACCACGGCCGATCACGGGCACACCAGCAGCGGATATCCCTTGCTTTTGGCGACTGCATCGTTCGATACCAACGATGGCCACACTTACTGGCAGCACGACTGGGAAAACAAAATCAAAGCGCCGATGGTGAATGATCCGTACAATTCAACCGTGGTTGAGCTCTCCCGGACGGCAGTTGCTGGCAAACCCTACACCGTCAGTGAAGTGAACAATCCATTTCCGAATGATTGGGACAGCGAGGGCGTTCCGATTCTCGCGGCTTACGGCGACTTCCAGGATTGGGATGCCATCATTTGGTACACCTTTGAGCCAAAAGCGTCGTCCGACTGGAAGCCTTATGTTGGAGACGCGTTTGATATTTCTCTGGATCCGGTGAAAATGCCCCAGCTTGCCGCCGGGGCTCTGATGTTTTTGCGCCAAGATGTGAGCCCTGCCAAGTCGACTGTCGAGCGCTCCTACACACGTGATCAGGTCTTCGACAGCGCACTGCTGCTGCCGGCGACGGATCGTCCCTACTTCACGCCTGGATTCCCGCTGGCTGTTCCGCTGGAGCATGGTTCGCGCATCTTCTCATTCGACGGCGCGCCGGTTCCGGCTCTTCCTCCCCCCAAGGTCACGAATCCGATTGTCTCTGATACCGGCCAGTTGGCGTGGTACCACTCGTCGGCAATGACTGGACTCGTAACGGTGGACACTCCGCGGTCGCAAGCTCTGATTGGATTTGTGAAGGCGAACGGCAAGTCGGTCAGCAATCTGTCGGCGGAGGTGGAGAACAGATTCTGCACGATTGTAATTACGTCTCTTCAGTCGGAGCCTATTCCCCGCGCTTCCAAGTTGCTGTTGACTCTGGGCTCGCGAGTGGAAAACAGCGGCATGCGGTGGAACGACCGACGCAGCAACCTTTCCGAATGGGGTGGATCGCCGACGCTGATTGAACCCGTGGTTGGACGGATTACGCTGCGGAGTTTGGATCGCGCTAAAGCAGTTTCCGCGCAACCGCTGGGCGGCTCGGGACAGCCCATGGGCGACGCGATCGCCGCAGAGAAGAAAAAGGAAGGATGGGAGATTCCGATTGGTAAGCCCGTCACAACCTGGTACGAAGTGACGGTCACGCATTGAGGCGATGCAACGTTGTCGCCTACTTTTGTTCCAGCACCGCTTTGGTCGAGCCAGTTGAGATGCCGCCATCCACCAGCAGAGTCTGCCCGGTGATATAGCGACTGGCCTCCGCTGCCAGGAAAACCACGGCGGCATCGAGATCGCGAAGCTCTCCCGGCCGTTTCACCGGAATCCTGTCACGGAGATATTCCACCCATTCTTCGTTTTCGTAGAGTACTTTGTTCTGGTCGGTGTGGAACCAGCCGGGCGCCAGACAATTCACAGTGATACCGTGCTTACCCCAGTCATCCGCGAGGCTCATGGTCAACTGGCGGATGCCTCCGCGACTGGCGCCGTAAGGACCGAGGCCGGCATAGCCGGCAACGCTGGTCACTGACCCGATGTTAATGATCCGCCCATAACGCCGCGGAATCATGTGGCGCGCAACTTCCTGAGCAACGAAAAAGCTTCCGCGAAGGTTGGTATCGAGGATCAGGTTCCAGTCCTCCCAAGTGACATCCAGCGCAGGTTTGCGGACGTTGCAGCCGGCATTGTTCACCAGAATATCGAGTCGCCCGCAGAACGCCTGGGCCGCAGCCACCATACGCTTGATGCTTTCCAGGCTGCGCACATCGAGTGCGAGTGAAAGGACGCGGCGACCAGTGGCTTTGATGGCAGATTCGGAAGCTGACAGATGGTTTGAATCGCGGCTGGTGATTACGAGGTCGGCTCCCGCTTTCGCCAGCGCGCAGGCCATATGTTGTCCCAAGCCGCGGCTCGAGCCGGTGACGATTGCAACTTGTCCGCTCAGGTCGAAAAGTTCGGCGCTCATAAATAGTTTGAGCCAGAATAATTTGAAGTGGAATCAACCATCTGTTTCAACCTCGGCAGGAGTGAGGATCACTTTTATCAGATTCGGTTCGCGGGAATACAAGCGTTCGAACCATTTTGGCCCTTCTTCGAGTGGAGCGACCGCAGTGATCAGAGGTTTGACCTGCATTCTTCCACTGGCAACCAGGTCGATGGCTTGCGGATATTCGCCGGCAGAAGCGCAGGACCCCTGCAGCCGTATCTGGCGTGTGACGACTTTTTGCAACGGCAAGGTCACTTCGGGTGTGACGTTGCCAACCAGGGTGACTCTGCCTCCCTTGATGACGCAGTCTATCGCGGTGCGCACTGTTTCATCGAGTCCGACCGCTTCGACAGCCACACCGACGCCTCTTCCATCGGTAAGCGCAGCAATCTGCGAACCCAGATCTTCTCCTCTCGCCAACAAGGGCTTCGCTCCCAGACGGTTGGCGAGCTTTAGCCTCGAAGCATCCACGTCGGCGACATAAACGATGGAGCACCCCCCCACCCGGAGCGCTTGCGCGGTTAGCAGTCCGATCATTCCGGCGCCGAGCACGAGTGCCGTTTCTCCGGCAACAATGTTTGAAAGCGAAACCGCGTGCAGTGCCACCGACACGGCTTCGAGCATCGCAGCATCCGAGAACGACAAACTTGCCGGAAGACGGTAAACAGCAGTCCGTGGCACGGCGACAAACTCGGCAAACGCGCCAGCGCAGCGGTAGTCTGCGCAGGAAACGCCCAACACCCTGCGCTGGTCGCAGAGATTGATTTCCCCCCGCAAGCAAGACGGGCAGGCGCCACAGAAGATGGTGGAATCGAGCGCGACGCGGTCGCCAACTGTCAAATCTGTAACCGTGGAACCTAGGGCGGCGACCGATCCCGCTGCCTCGTGTCCCATAACAAGGGGCGGTATGCGGCGGCCCGAGGATCCGTCGTATCCATGCACGTCGCTGCCGCAAATTCCGCAGGCCGCAACTCGCACGAGAACCTCATCCGGGCCTGGTTTCGGCGTCGGCATATCCGCGATTTCAAGATGGCGGTACTTTGAAAGTAGAAGCGCCTTCATTCTGCATCCTCAACTCATCGTGAACTCATCATGGCTCGGAGATGGTTTCGATCCGGCCGAGCAAGAAAATGTAGGCGACGATTCCGACCAACAAGAATGCGGCCGCTGCACCGAACGCCAGGAAGAACGAGTGCGTGGCTTGCACGACGTAGCCGGTTGCGATTGGCGCGGCAATCGCCGAGAGTTGATTCCCGAAATTCAGTATCCCTCCGAGCGTTCCCACGCTCTCGCGCGGGGCTATGAGCGACGGAATCGACCACCCAACAGGCGAGGCCGCGGACAAACCGCCGATCGCCAGACTAATCCACAGCAGAGCCATGAAGACGCTGTGCGTGTAAGCCGCTCCCAGCATTCCCAGGCCGAGCGTAGTGCCGCCAACGAGGATCGCTTGCCTGACGAACGACGGGTCGCGGCCATGCTGGATTAGTTTATCGACCAGCCAGCCTCCCATGACAATGTCGGTCAACGTTGCAAACAGCCAAGGCACGCTGGTGTACAAAACTGAATGCAACAGATCGATGTGAAGGGCTGACGAGAGATACGAAGGCAGCCATGTCAGCAAGAGATAGAAGGTGTAGTTGTATGACGCAAACCCTAACACCAGCCCCCAGACTTTTCGCTGCTTTAACAAATACTTGAGGGGCGCGCCCTTCGCGGCCCTAACTTGATCCTCGGGCTGCGCTCCGCCGCGGAGGATAAAGTCGCGTTCGGCGGCGGAGAGCGATTGATCCTCGCTGGGGTTGCGGTAAAAGCAGTAGAAAAAAACAAAATACAGCAGACTGATCAATCCGGTCGCGGCGAAACTCCAGCGCCATCCGAAGTGCAACAACACCAGCCCCATGGCCGGGACGCCAAGGGCAGAGGCGAACTTGGCGGCGGAATCGAAGATGGCGGTCGCGAGGCTCCGCTCTTCCGCGGGAAACCAATAGCCGATCGCCTTCGCATTCGCCGGAAACGTAGGAGCTTCACCAACTCCCAGCAGAAGGCGCGCCCCGAAGAAGCCCGCAAGTCCCGTCGAAATCGCAGCTGCAAACGAAGCGATGCTCCACAGGAACGCTCCAATACGGCCGACCAGCTTCACTCCGAACCGATCCAGGATGATGCCCGATGGAAGTTGAAAAGCTGCGTAGGTCCAACTATAGGCGCTCAACAAGTACCCAAAAGTGACAGTGGAAATGCCGAAGGCATTTTGCAATGCTGCCTGCGAGACTGAGAGATTCACGCGGTCGAAATAGTTCACCAAGACCCCGAATCCGAGCAGGAAAGCAATGCCCCATCGCCGCCGCGGGATAGAGAGGGTTCCGACAGTTGCGCCCCTTGTTACGGTTTGCACTTGGATTCCGATCGCTTTGGTATTACGGCAGTCTTCACACAACGCCAATCTGGTTGACGCGTCGAGTCACTGGCCGGCAGCGTTCGAGTCCGCAATCGACCGCCAACGTCCGCCACATCAATGTACGCCAACGGCATTGTGATGGTCTCGGAGCAACATTGATCGATGATGCTGTCCGCTCCTGACCTGATCTATATGTTGGCCTGCGGGCCGAAGTAAGGCTATGACCCCTGTGCGCATGATCTGGCGATATAATGCGATTCGCGGAAGGCGGCTGGAACGTAGCCATGTATTTCACTCGGATCATAAGTTTAGCGCTGGGCTTTTGCCTGCTGTCTGCAAGTGCTGGCGCGCTTAGCGACCCTCCGATCAACTACACCTCCCGCACTTGGCAAATGCAGGACGGCCTTCCCGAAGAGACCGTTCAAGCATTCGCGCAGACCAAAGACAGATATTTATGGATCGGAACGACGGGTGGCTTGCTGCGTTTCGATGGCGGCCGGATGGTTTTATTTGATCGCGATAACACTGCTGCTTTTACTGATAACAACGTCTTCGCCCTGACCGTCACAAATGATGACGTTCTGTGGATTGGGACGGAAGGCGGCGGACTGATCCGCTATAAGGACGGTGCGTTTCGTTCGTTCTCCGGAAAGGATGGCTTGCTCAATGACTTTGTGCGAGCTGTTTATCAGGACAGAAAGGGAAAAATATGGATCGGCACCGACGACGGCCTCTTTCAATTCTCGGCAGACCGGATTGAGCGCATAGACAATCGCAACGGACTGCCATCGGTTGCCGTCCATGCGATTCACGAAGACCACACGGGACGCCTTTGGGCTGGTGGCTCGAAATTGTTCTGTCTTAACGGAAATAGCTACCGGGAATATCGGCTAACCGGACAAGGAAGCCAGAATCGGGTTAAGTCCATAACCGAGACCAGAGACGGAACTATTTGGGTTGGCACTATCGGCGGCCTTTATCGCATGGCTTCCGGGGAAGATTCTTTCCAGAAGGTCAAGGAAACGAGCGGTACTGTCCGGTTTCTCAAGGAAACTTCCGACGGTACTCTCTGGATCGGCACCATTGGGCATGGGATCTACAAATACTGGAAACACGGATTTTCCCAAATGACCGCCCCGGAAGATCTGCCCAGCAACACAGCTTTGAACCTGTTTGAAGATGTCGAGAGCAACATCTGGGTCGGAACCCAGGCGGGGATGTTAAGGCTAAGCAAAACACCGGTCCAAACCGTTACCCTGCCGGACGCCGGTGACTACGACGCGGAAACGGTCTACGGAGACCGTAATGGCGATCTTTGGATCGCAGCGGCCAATCTTTTTTTATTCCGCGATGGTAAAGCAACGCGGGTCAGCATCCCTGGAATTAGCGGCGTGCGCGTCCGAAATGTCTTCCGCGACAATGAAGGTGCGCTGTGGATCGGAACCGAAGGCCGGGGCGTGTTCCGCCAGGCCGGCACTAAGTTGACCCACTATATGGTGAAGGATGGCTTGGTCAACAATTTTGTGCGCGCCTTTCTTCAGGGCAAGGACGGGAGCATATGGGTGGCCACCGATGAGGGAGTAAGTCATTGGCAAGATGGCCACTTTACCAGTTACCAGGAACGTGACGGGCTGTGTTATTTCAGCACTCGAACCTTGGCGGAAGATCACAACGGAGGGATATGGGTGGGGACTGACCGCGGGGTCAGCCATTGGGAGAGCGGTCGCTTCATCAAAGATGCGGTCACCGAAGCGCTCCAACAAGAAAAGGTCTGGGCGATTCATGAAGACTCCGACGGCGGCTTGTGGTTCGGGACCCGTACCGGAGGGCTTTACCGTTGGCGAGTTGGAAAACTAACACACTTTACAACCGCGCAAGGGCTGGCCAGCAACAGCATCTATGAACTCCTTGAAGACAAAAGCGGCAACTTCTGGATCAGCGGCCCCAATGGCATTTCCGTGATCAGTCGCCGGGAACTGGACATCATCGCGGAAGACCCGTTGCATCCGCTTTCTCTGACTCTATATGGCATCTCCGATGGTTTGGAAACAACCCAGATGTACGGAGCGGAAAAGCCAGGTGGAGTTGTGACCTCGCAAGGCGAGGTTTGGTTTGCCAGCAGTAAGGGACCCGTCCGCGTTTCGTTGAATTCCGCTCCTCCAAAAGGTCCAGCGCCGATAGTGATTGACTCCGTGTTGGCGGATGGTCTTCGCGTGCCCGATCTGCGCAGAATTTCGCTTGACCCGGACAATGCCAAAATCGAAGTACACTACAACGTCATTCAGCTTCGCTCACAGGAGCGTGTAAGGTTTCGATACATGTTGGAGGGCTTTGACAAGAATTGGACGGATGCGTCGGCAAGCCCCGTGGCTTATTACACAAACCTTCCAGCAGGAAGTTATCAGTTCCGGGTGGAGGCGTTCGAGATGAGCGATCCGCAGCAGATCGCGGAAGCCGCCGTCGAAATTGTTCAAAGACCACACTTCTATCGCACATCCTGGTTCCTGGGCTGTTCCGTGTTATTGCTTGCGGCAGGTGTTTGGGGAGGGTACAGACTCCAAATGCGTCAAGTGCACTCGCGCTTCCAGGCGGTGTTGAACGAACGGAACCGGCTGGCGCGAGAAATGCATGACACGCTCATTCAAGGTTGCGCGGGAGTTTCCGCCTTGCTGGAGGCTCACTCCAGCCTAGACGACAGCGAACCCTCAGCCAAGGAAGATTTATTGAGCTGTGTACGCACACAGTTGCGCACCACCATCAACGAGGCCCGGGAAGCCGTGTGGGATCTCCGCCATGCCGATGGCTCCGCGACCGCGATTGGCCCGATACTCGGCACTATGACGCACCAGGTCAGCCATGAGTTCGGAGTGCCGGTGGAATATCGAGTATCAGGAAGACCGTTCGATCTCGACCAATCTACGGCCCACGAATTGCTCATGGTCGTGAGGGAAGCACTGCACAATGCGATTCGGCACGGACAGCCTAACAAGGTGCACGTAGATATCAGTTTCGAGAAGAGGGATTTTCGTGTACAGGTGCGCGACGATGGATGTGGCTTCGATCCGGAGGTAGCATCGTCGCAGCCTAATGGTCACTACGGCCTGGTCGGCATTCGCGAACGCGCAAAACGGATTGGCGGAGTGCTCACTTTGCATAGCGGGTCTGGCGCCGGAACGGAGTTGACCTTGTCCGTGCCTCGCAAGGCACCGGCCACAGGAAATGGAGTTTCCGGGATATGAGCACTGCCAACGTTGACAGACTCGGCGAGAAGATCAAGGTAATGGTTGTGGACGATCATCCGCTGATGCGCGTGGGTGTAGCTTCGATTGTGAACGCGCGATCGGACATGACGGTCGTCGCCCAAGCCGGCACTGGAGAAGAAGCGGTCACGCTGTTCTTTAAGCACAAGCCGGATGTCACGTTAATGGATCTGCGACTGCCGGGAATGAGCGGAGTGGATTCGATTCGCTCGATTCGCGAAACTCACCCACGAGCCCGGTTCGTGGTGCTGACCACTTACGAAGGAGATGCCGATATCCACCGGGCGCTGGAGGCCGGTGCCCAGGGCTACGTCATTAAAGGCATGCCCTATCAAACATTGGTGGAGGCCTTGCAGCGCGTGCACACCGGCGGGCGCTTCTTGCCACCTCCGGTTGCCCGCGCCCTGGCGTCGCGAATGCCTGATTCAGAACTCAGCGCAAGGGAACAAGAAGTGCTCACCTTGCTCGCGAGCGGAAAAACTAACAAAGATATCGCTTCTACGTTAGGCATCACTGAGGCCACGGTGAAGTGCCATGTCAGTGCGATTCTTTTGCGGTTGAATGTCAGCGACCGCACGGAAGCTGTGGTAACTGCTCTACACCGAGGTCTCATACACCTGGAGTAGCCACCTCACAAGCCATACCCTGTTGTCAAGATAAATACTTTTCTGATCGATCCTACTTTTGGCGGATTCGCGGATAGTCACGTAAGCATAGGATTCCGGTTCGGTAGTGTGTTTGCATTAGAGGCTCCTGATCGGAAGCGTGGTAGCGCCGGTAGGTCCAAGATGACTTCGGGCGTTGCTCCCGCGGGAGTTAACTTTAGGAGGCTCCACGATGAGGCTTGGCATGGTCCGCCAGTTTGGGCGTTTCGTTGTGCTGTTGGCCGCAGGCTTAACGGCTACGTTTGCTTTCGGACAGAACGCGAACACTGGAGAGATCAAAGGGACGGCCGTGGACTCTACCGGCGCCGTTGTCTCCGCTGTGACCGTAACCATCACGAACGTGCAAACCGGGGTGAGCACAATTGTAACGACCAACACCGACGGCATTTACGATGTGCCTGCCGTTCCTATCGGCCTGTACAAAGTCACCTTCTCGAAAACCGGCTTCCGCAATTTTGTGCGCGAGGGTATCACTCTCGAGATTCAGACCATTGAAGTGAACGGCACCCTGCAGGTGGGCAGCACAAGCGAACAAGTCCTGGTGACAGGGGAGGCCCCCTTGGTGGAAACCGAGACCTCAGACCAGCGCGTGAACCTTAGTACCGCGGCGGTGGAAGCCGCACCAATCGTTGGCACGGATTGGCGCGCCGAGATGATTCAGCTTATCCCCGGCGTGAATACCGGCGGAGGAGCAGGCGAAGCCAATGGCCAGGCAGTCGGAATCAACGGCACGCAGTCCTACAACGTGATGTTTCTGTCTGACGGCGGGCCTGCCACCGCCCCGAGAGATTTCAACGGGAGTAACTACTATATGCCGGTGGATGCCATTGGCGAGGTAAGCATCAATTCCGCCAACGCACCACCGCAGTACGGCGGCGGTCTCGCTTCCGTTAACGTGATCACCAAGAGCGGAACGAACCAATGGCACGGCAGCGCGTACGATTACGTTCAGAACACTGTACTCAACTCCAGAGGTTATTTCGATCCTCCGCCCGATATCAAATCGGTGGAGCACTGGAACACTTACGGCGGAAGCATCGGCGGCCCCATCCTAAAGAATAAGTTGTTCTTCTTTTTCCTGTATCAACGCAACCCATCGTCTAGTCCGACTTCCGGACTGTATAGCTATCCCACGGCGGCGATGGAAGCTGGGGATTTTTACGGGATCTCGGGCGCCACTGGTGCGGCTTTTGATCCCACCACAGGCCAACTGCTGGCAACCCCGGACCCAGTGGCATTGAAGCTTCAGGGCTACTTCCCCGCTGCGACCGCCCCGGGATGGGTAGCAGGATGCCCCGGCCCCGTCAATGTATCGGCCACCACTCCACAAACCTGTCCCATCACCAACAATTATGTGTTCAATGGGAGTAGCCCGAACACCGATACGTGGTATACGGGCAAGGTCGATTACAGTATTTCCCCGAAACAAAGACTCTCGTTTAGCTTCAACTATTTCCCCACCACCACGTCTTATGTCCCGGCGGATCCTCTGTACCCCAGCGACGCTACAGCGTATGAAGTCGGGAAAACCGACGATCTGACCGCGCAAGTGTCGCATGTCTATACCATCAGCCCGACGACGATGAATGAGTTCCGAGTGGGCGCGAGCCGTGAACTGGATAAGTACACGCCGCCTTCCCTGAACAAGAACGATCCAACCACGATTGGCCTGGAACCGCAATACGGCACCAATGCTCCTGCCAATGTGTTTCCCCACATCACGATTGATCAAGGAGCGGGAGAAGGATCCACGGCGTTGGGAGCTGGCCTGGGTAACGGCAACATCGATGCCACTCTGGGTGAGGGCATTTACACCGTTTCCGACATCCTTACGCTCATTCACGGCAAGCACACCATCAAGGTCGGCGGCGAATACGACAGGTCTTACCAGAACTATACAAGTTGGGGTGATATCGATTCCGGCCATTTTGAGTTCAACGGAACCGTCACCGGAATTCCATACGCCGACTTTCTCTCCGGAAACGTTTATGGCTGGTACGTTTACGAGGCCGACCCCACCAGCGCTCACCTGAAAGGTGGGGCGCTGTTTGCCAGCGACGATATCAAAGTCACCCAGCACCTCACGTTAAACCTGGGACTGCGCTGGCAGTTGCAGAGCGGTTGGACAGTAAGCAACAACCTATTCGGCAATTACGACCCGGTCATCCCTGATCCTACGCAGTATAGCGGCGCGTACCCGGGGGGGATTCTGTTCGGCGGGCAGAGCGACACGGCTTTTGGAGGGAAGATCAGCAACCTCTCGGCCATCCAGAACGGCGATTACAAGCAATTCGCACCGCGCGTTGGCTTCGCCTGGCAACCCCGCGACAAGTGGGTCGTGCGGGGGAGCTTCGGTATTTTTGATGCCCCGCGCGATGCCGAGAATTACACCGACGGCGCGCTTGGTCTGGGCTTTAATCCCCACAACCAGGGCAATGGGGGCTACACAAATGGCAGTGCCGCATTTCCGCTTTCCGTAGGACCGCCCGCCGGCACGGTCATTTTCCCAACGGTGCAGACTCTCTCATCGACCTTTGCGAACTACAGCAGCGCGGAGTATTACCCGCGGAGTATGCCGACAGTCTACGTCGAGCAGTTCCTCGTGGGGGTTCAGCGCGAGTTCGGACGCGGCCTCCTGTTCGACACGAGCTATGTTTACACTCGCGGCAAGAACCTGAACTTTGCCACTGATATCAATCAGGCTACGACCCCGGGGTCGACTGCAGTAGGCGGCTTTGAGTGCACCAGCTTCTATCACTGCGGCAACCCCAACCCCGTCTTTAACAGCATCGCGGCCCAATACTACGATGGATATTCGAATTACAACGCTCTGCAATTGCGCTTGCAGAAAAGAATGTCGAACGGAGTGAGCTTCCAGCTCAATTACGCCTGGTCGAAATCGCTCGATACCGGCACTGGAAATGGTCACGGATCGGGCATCGATATCTACCAGAATGCCTACACGCCTTCAGCTAATTATGGCTTGTCCGATTTCAACGCTACGAACACCCTGATCGGGCAAATCACCTACGAGCTGCCTTTCGGTCATGGGCGACAGTTTGCGCTGCATGGGCCGCTAGACCAGATCGCGGGAGGCTGGCGCCTTGCCACTCTCTTCCAGTGGCACGGGGGAGTTCCGTACACTCCCGTGATTCAGAGTTCTGTTTCCGGAGGTATCGATCCTGGACTGACTCCAGCTTTCGCTGCTGGCTCCTATCTTTATCCAGAGCGAATCGGCAGCCCCGGCGTATCAGGTCGTTCCCATTCAAATTGGTTCAACCCTGCGGCCTTCCAGGATCCGGCGGATGGCACCTTTGGCAATACCGGGCGGAACAGTCTGATTGGGCCGGGTTTTGCCAACGTCAACCTCAGCCTGGCAAAGGAGTTTCGTCTTCACGAGGCTATAGCGCTGGAAGTCAGGGCCGACGCTTACAACATGTTCAATCACATTAGCTGGGGCAACCCGGACGCGAATGTCGGGTACAACTGCAACCCTCCAACGCCTAATCCAAGCAATCTGCCGGTTGTGCCAGCGGCGGGTGGGGTGTGCCCAGCCGGAGTCGGCTACTTACCCCCCGCATTGGCCGATTCCACTGCTGGCCAAGTCACCAGCCCCGTAGGGGGCACCCGGATCATACAGCTGGGGGCTCACATCAAATTCTGATCCCAGCGGCGTGAGTTTCACTCAAACTCTGCAGGGCGCGGAAGCGGCTTCCCTTCCGCACCCCGCAGCGGTTAGCCCCTCGCCGAAGCATCGAATTTTACGATATCTTTCCTCCATGAAAGAGTCTTTACCGAGTAAGCTTCATGAATCCGCGTTTGCTTTTGGCACCTTTCCTGGCGTGGCCGCGTACCGGAGCCGTTTACGCAGCGGGAGCCTAATGTTAGTGCTCGCGCTCCTTGCGAGCGTGCCGGCCGGCGCACAAACCGGAGTCTCCCGAGCTGCTGAGATTCACGATCACCTCGCGAAGGCGGCGCAGTACCTCGCGGCAAACGATCCGAGCGCCGCGGCGAAGGAGTTCGATGCCGTCCTGGCGCTCGATCCCAAGAACGCCGAGGCCTATGCGAACCTCGGAGTAATCGCCTTCTTTCGGCGCGATTATCAGAACGCTTCGCGGTATTTGCGCAAGGCTTTGGCGATTGATCCATCTTTAACGAAAACGCAGGCTCTATTGGGGATTTCGCAAAGAAGATTGGGCGATCCATCCGCCCGCGCGTCGCTCGAGAAGTCTTTTTCAAAGCTGAAGGACAAGTCGTTGCGTCTGCAGGTCGGCCTGGAGTTAGCAGCTCTCTACGAACAAGAGGGCGACCAGGGCGCCACGGCTTCGGTGATGCGCTCTCTAGTGGATCTCGATCCCGACAACGTGGATGTTCTGTTCATGGCGCAACGCGTCTACTCCGAATTGGCAGAGGACACGCTGAACAAGCTCGCTATTCTGGCACCGGGTTCGGCCCGCATGCAACAAGCGATCGCCGAACACTTGATCAATGGTGGGGATCTCCCACACGCGGTCGAGCACTATAAGAAAGCTTTGCAGATCGACTCACGCCTCCAAGGCGTCCGTTTTGAATTGGGTGAAGCCGTCCTTCAGTCCTCGCCTCACGATGCGGCAACGCAGGCGGAAGCGGCAAAAGACTTTCAAGAGGCGGAGGCAATGGACGGTGATACCTCCAACGCGGAGTGTGGGCTGGGCGCGATCGCATTGTCGCAGTCCAACCTGGACCAGGCGCTCGCCCACTACCAGCGGGCCTATAAACTCAACCCCAACGAAGTAGAAGCCCAGCTGGGTCTGGCAAGAGTCCTGATGATGCAGCAGAAACCGGAAGAGGCCGTCAATTATCTCCGCGCCGCAATCCAGGCCGATCCGCTGAACAGCGAGGCGCATTACCGGCTCGCCTCGGCGTATCGGCGTCTTCAGCTGGACGACCGGGCGCAAAAAGAAATGCGCCTCTTTCAGGAGATCAAGAAAACCAAAGACCAAGTCAAAGAGCTGTATCACCAAATGAATATTCAGCCCAAGGCGCAAGGCGATGAAATGTCGGACATTGGACCACAATAATAAGGAAGATCGGAAGACCGAGCCGACATTTTGGAGGAAACTACATTCCGCATCGCTGTGTCTCGGAATAGCCCTGAGCTTGCCCTGGACTACAGGTTGCGGCGGAGGTTCATCCGGATCCGGCACTCCCCCTCCGCCGGCCAATTTGCCGCCAACAATCGCGAAAGTCTTTGGGACGGTCAGCGTGTCATTGAACAGCACGACATCCCTCACCTTCAACCTGTCAAATCCCAACTCAGCGATCTCTTTGAGCGGCATCGGCTTCACCGATGGTTTTCCGTCCGGGCTCACCGTAGCGTCTCCTAACGGTCTGGCAGGAAGCTGCGGCGGCGGGACGATCACCGCGGCAGCTGGTACGAGCAGCGTCAGCCTTTCAGGAGCCAGCCTGGCGGCGGGCGCTTCCTGCACGTTTGCGGTCAACGTTGTGGGCACGACCGCCGGCGCGCAAAACAATATCACCAGCGCAGTGACCTCGACGGAAGCGGGAAACGGCAGTACGGCATCGGCGCAGATTACCGTGGTCGGGCCGAGCCAGCAACCGGCCGAACCCACCGACATTACCCCTATCAATGGCCAGGTGTATTACGTCATAAATCAGTTGAGCGGCCTACAGGCCGACCTCAATAACAATTCGACGACAGCCGGTGCCGACATCGTCCAGCAGCCAAGGACCTTCACCAACACCAGCCAAAGATGGGCCTTCACCACACTTCCCGGAGGGTCATGGCAGATCAGCAATATTCTCAACCGCCTTTGTCTAGATAGTACGACCGCTTCGGGTGTGGCGTATGTAGTTCAGAATCCTTGTACGGGTAACTCAACGCAGCAGTGGATACTAACTCCGATAAGTGCAGGCTACTACACAATTTCTAACACTAATACAGGTTTATTGATCGACTTATATCAGGGCTCGACATCCTCTGGCACACTGCTCGACCAAACTGCACTGAATTCGCCCGGCGCTCCTACCCAGAGTCAGCAGTGGCTGTTGCGCCCCGTTTTTTTCAGAGGGATCGACAATGCCCTTCTGGAAAAACAGGAGGCGGCGCGCGCCTCGACGGGCTTGACTTGGTGGAAGGATGCTGGGCAGCCGCTGGATGTGCTTGCCATGCTGAAGAACCATGGCGTCAACATGATTCGCTTGAGGCCAAGCTCCACTCCTCCCTATTCCAATTCTTCACAGACTGGCTGTAATGGAAACGCCTGTTACGAAGAGACCGATGCTCAGGATTTGGACCTTGCCAAGCGCTCCAGGAATCTCGGTTTGAGCGTCGAGCTTACGCTGCTTTTCGACGGTGGAAGCTCTGCCAGCGTGCCACCGGCCTGGGCGAATGACACACTCGCTCAACTGCAGGCGGATATTTACGCTTACGTCAAAGCCGAAATTATGACCTATCGCGAGGCTGGTGTGATGCCTGATCTGGTGTCAATCGGGAATGAAGTAGACACTGGGTTCCTCGGTACGATTGGAAGTCCGACTGACGCTAACTTCGGCAACTTTGCCTCTTTGCAGATACAAGCTCTGCAAGCTGTTGACGACGCGGCCGCGGACACCTCGATTGGCCCCGCGGTTCCGCCGCCGCTGACCTGCATTCACATTACTCCGGCTTGGAATCTAACTCAGTTCTTCACGCTCGCGAATCAGAATGGGATTACCTATGACGCAATATGTCAGAGTTACTATCCCTTTTATCACGGGCCTTTGACCGATGCACAGGCGGCACAGAGCAATCCGCAGAACCAACCGGTGGAACGGGACGTACTTGTCGATGCGTCTAACAGCATAGGGAAACCAATCTTCATCATCGAGACCGGAGAACATTACGAGAATGGTTTTGACTCGAATGATCCTTGGTATTCACCGCCGAGCATCGCGGAACAGCAACAGTTCTTGCTTGACTTACAAGGAGTGCAGGAGAGTTTGCCCAATAATCTGGGGATGGGCCTCGAATACTGGGATCCGGCTGGGGTAAATATACCCAATCTGAGCGGCGGATTTATTAACGGGGACAATCAGGCCAACGCGATTTATAGCTGGAACGGCTTGACTCTGTTTAACAATGCCGATAGCTCGGGAACAACCAATGTAAATGATCCCACCTACTCAGAATTGCTTCCCGGTATCGACGCGCTCAGCGGCAACCTTTGTCCCACCTTGAGCTACAAATTCGTCAATCGCAGCAGCGGCGAAATCCTGTCTGTGTACCAGGGATCGAATGCTTCCGGCGCTATGCTAAATGCAGAAGGCAATAGCGGGAGCCCAAGCCTCAGCCAGCAGTGGCGCATTACAAGCAATCTGGATGGTTATTTTCAGATCTCCAGCCTGAATCCGGGCACCGGAAACAATACGAATGTTCTCGACGACTCCGGAGCCTCCACAACAAGCGGCACAGCCGTAGTGCAATCGCCGGCCGGCGCCTCGATTGAGCAGGAGCAAGAGTGGACCGTTCTTTCAGTAGGGGGCGGCTACTTCAGCCTGATCAATCGTTTGAGTGGTATGGCGTTGGACACAAACGGCGGATCCGGAGCGCTGGCCGGATTCGTAGTACAGGAACCCCAATCTGGCAGCGTCCAGACGCAGCAGTGGCAGATTGTGGCTGTGCACTAGATCATTCGGCAGCTCTGAAGGTCTCGGCAATACTGTTTTTACGGTTCTGAGGAGATGACATGAAGAAAGCCGACGCACTGAGCGGCTCTCTGAATCGGCGCGAACTGCTGAAAGGTGTGGTTGGGACAGCGGCATTAGTTTCCGTGTTTCCGACGTTAGGTTCCGCTCTTGCCGAGTCCCCTACGGAAGCCGTGGGACAGAGACTCCGCGAGAATTTTGACCGCGGTTGGAGGTTCCATAGGGGCGACTTTCCGGGCGCTGAAGTGCCCGAGTTTTCCGATGCAGACTGGAGAATCCTGGATCTGCCGCACGATTGGAGCATCGAAGGGCCCTTTGACGAGAAAGAACCATCCAGTTCTTGCGGTGCGTATCTTCCGACTGGTATAGGGTGGTATCGGAAGAAATTCCGTCTGCCGAGTTCGTACAAGAACAAGAAGCTGACCATAGAGTTCGATGGGGTTTACGAGCTCAGCGCAGTGTGGATTAACGGCCACTTTCTTGGCCAACGCCCTTACGGATACGTTCCCTTTTTCTACGACATCACTCCCTACATAACGCTCGGGAGTGAGAACCTGATAGCGGTGAAAGTCGACAACTCACGCCAGACAAACTGCCGCTGGTATTCGGGGTCGGGCATCTATCGCCACACATGGCTGTTATCTACGAACAACGTCCATGTCGCTCATTGGGGGACGTTCGTCAGTTCAGTTGGAGTGTCGAAAGAGGCTGCGGCGCTTCGCATCAATACGAAGATCAGCAATGAAAGTGAGAGTCCAGCCCACTGCACGCTCGTCACCAGCGTTATTGACGATGACGGAAATGCGGTCGAGAGCGCCGAGGCCAGCCAGGATATCGCCACCGGTAAGGAATACGAATTCCTGCAGGACATTAAAGTGAGCCTTCCGCACCTTTGGTCCGTTAGCAATCCGTATTTGTATAAGGTCCACAGCACAGTGCGGGCCGGAGACCGGACCGTGGATGAATACGATACGCCGATCGGCATTCGCGAGGCCGTTTTCGATGCCGACAAGGGATTCTTGTTGAATGGTGAACGCGTGAAGCTCAACGGAGTTTGCCTCCATCATGACGGCGGCTGCGTGGGCGCTGCGGTTCCGGAGAGAATCTGGAAGCGGCGGCTCGAAATTCTGAAGGAGATGGGATGCAATGCCATCCGCACCAGCCACAACCCACACGCGGCAGAATTTCTGGATTTATGCGACCGGATGGGTTTCCTTGTGATGAACGAAGCTTTCGACGAATGGAAGGTGCCGAAAGGCCAGATCGGTTCCAACGGGTACGCCAAGTATTTCGACGAATGGTACGAGCGCGATGTACAAAACTTTGTGCGGCGCGACCGCAATCATCCCTCGGTCGTGCTCTGGAGCTCTGGTAACGAAATCGGAGATCAGGAAAGTCCGCAGGGCGCGGAGACACTGCAACAATTGCTCAAGGTTTTTAATACGGAGGACCCCAGCCGGATGGTGACTGCGGGTTGCGATCACATTCACTCGGAGCCGGCGTCGGAGGCTGCGCGCCCAGAGTTTCTCGCTCTACTTGATGTTGTGGGCTACAACTATGTGGACCGATGGCGGGACCGAAAAGAAAAATATTACAGCATTGACCGCCATGCATTTCCGCAAAGGCGCTTCGTTGGCACCGAGAGCGAGGCGATGGGCGGCATCCGTGGCGAGTATCCCGAACTGTTCCCCGCGAACGCCCAGACGACAGGCTTCTTCCAGTTCTTGCGCGGAAGAAATGTAGACGTGGAGCAGCTGTGGAAGTTTGTCAGCACCTATGACTACGTTGCTGGTGACTTTATGTGGACCGGCATCGATCACCTGGGCGAGGCGCGATGGCCGATGAAAAGCTCGTCCTCGGGCGTGATCGACACCTGCGGCTTTAAGAAGGACGGCTATTTCTTCTACCAGAGCCAGTGGACTGACAAGCCAGTGCTGCACCTGTTTCCCCATTGGAACTGGAAGGGCAAGGAAGGTCAGCCCGTCCCGGTGACCTGTTTCACAAATTGCGACACGGTTGAGTTGTTCCTCAACGGCCGGTCGTTTGGAGTGAAGGGCTACGAGTTCCCTCGCCTGGGCATGGAGGGCAGGTGGGGTAACCTGCCGGATCGTGCAAAAGTCTTGCGGACGACCGCGGACTTGCACTTGTCGTGGGACGTACTCTACGAGCCCGGAGCACTGAAGGCGGTTGGGACGAAAGACGGGAAGATCTTCGCAACCGCTGAGGTTTACACAACGGGAGAGCCCGCTTCGATCGGCTTGGCGTCCGATCGGGAGTCCATTACGGCAGATCGGAGCGATGTGGCTCACCTGACGGTCCATATCTTGGACGAGAAGGGCCGGGTGGTGCCCACTGCGGATAATGAGATCACCTTCGAGATCGAGGGCTCAGGATCGCTGCTTGCAACAGACAATGGAAACCCGGCGAGTCACGAAGATTACAAATCGAATCGTAAAAAGGCTTTCAACGGATGGTGCCTCGCCATCGTGAAGTCGAATGGCAAAACGGGTGCGATCCAGGTCAGGGGCGTTTCGCCAGGACTCCAAGCAGCCCGCGTGACCATACAGACCAAGGTGTGAATGCTGAGAGGGTTCGATCGATTCAAGCGATCGATCATCCGTTGAGGAGATTAAAGAATGGGCCTGACCAGCATTGACTGGGTCATCATGGCGGTGTATTCCGTCTTTGTTCTGGGGATCGGTGTGGCGTTGAAACGCTACATGAAGACCAGCACAGACTTTTTTCTTGCTGGCCGTTCGATTCCGGCGTGGGTTTGCGGTCTGGCCTTTATCTCGGCCAACCTGGGAGCGCAGGAAGTTATCGGCATGGGCGCCTCTGGCGCCAAGTACGGCATCGCCACCAGCCACTTCTATTGGATCGGCGCGATTCCCGCGATGGTGTTCGTCGGCATTTTCATGATGCCGTTTTATTACGGATCGCGCGCGCGATCGGTGCCGGAATACTTGAGGCTACGCTTCGATGAAAAGACTCGCGGGCTTAATGCGATCTCTTTTGCCACGATGACGATTTTTTCGTCTGGCATTTCTGTGTACGCCATGGCGAAACTCATGCAGACGCTGCATATTCTCGATTCTCCTCTCAAGAGAATGGGCCTCCCCTTGTCGGCGGGTTTTCATATCAGCATAATCATCTCGGCGATCGTCGTGCTGGTCTATATCTTGCTGGGAGGACTGGTCAGCGCTATATACAACGAGGTGCTCCAATTTTTTCTGATCGTGGCCGGCTTTCTGCCTCTGGTTCTTTTGGGTTTGAAGGATGTCGGGGGATGGAGCGGAATCAAGCAACAACTTCCCACGGCTTACACGCATTCCTGGCAGGGCTTGAGCAACCCGCACACCAACCCGCTGGGCGTTGAGTGGTTTGGTCTGGTGATGGGACTGGGCTTTGTTTCCTCCTTTGGTTATTGGTGCACGGATTTCTTGGTGGTGCAGCGTGCGATGGCTGCGGAGTCGATGAGCGCGGCCCGCCGTACGCCACTGATCGCGGCTATTCCGAAGATGGTGTTTCCTTTCCTCGTCGTACTTCCGGGACTCATTGCGATCTCGCTCCCCGCGCAACGGCCCAATCTTCTCCCTAGCGCGCACGGGATAGACACAATGCAGGGCCAGATGAGCGTAGTTGGTCGCGGTCTCATTCCTCCAAAAATAAACGAAAGCACCGGGCAACCCATGCTGGACGCAAACGGTAAGCCTCTTCTTGACTATGATCTCGCTGTCCCTAACATGCTCGTGCATTACCTTCCCACTGGGTTATTAGGCTTGGGCATAACGGCGCTGCTCGCCAGTTTCATGTCGGGCATGGCGGGCAACGTGACGGCATTCAACACCGTCTGGACCTACGACATCTACCAGGCCTACATCCACAAAGGCGCAAGCGATCAACACTATCTCTGGGTTGGTCGAATGGCGACCGTATTTGGAATCGCGCTTTCGGTTGCCGCAGCCTACGCTGCTACCCGCTTCAACAACATCATGGATTTTCTGCAACTCGTGTTCGCCTTCGTGAATGCTCCGCTGTTTGCAACGTTTCTGCTGGGGATGTTCTGGAAGCGTACAACCGGGCACGCCGCGTTTGGAGGATTACTGTCAGGCACGCTCGCCGCTGCCGTTCACCACGGCGTGACGCTCCCCGTTGGGGCGGTCGCTGGGATCAAGGGGGGTTGGCTCGCAACTGTGCACGTTTATCCCAGCGAAATGGCCCAGAATTTCTGGACTGCCATCTGGGCGTGGTCTGTTTGTATGGTGGTCACGATTCTAATAAGTCTGGTAACTCAGCCTCGCAAAGAAGAGGAACTCGTTGGGCTCGTCTACTCTTTGACCCCGCGGATTTCCGAGGGTCAGTTACCGTGGTACAAGAGGCCGGAAGCCTTAGCGATTTTGGTCCTTGTGTTGGCGTTGATACTAAACATCATTTTCTGGTAGGAGCTGCAATGGGACTGGATATTCGTTTGCCGATCGGTTTGCTTTTCAGCGTGATTGGCGTATTGCTGTTGGGATTTGGCGCCTTCGGTAACAAGGTGATTTACCAGCGCTCGCTGGGCTTGAATGTGAATCTGGCCTGGGGGGCTGTGTTACTGGTCTTCGGGCTCATCATGTTGATACTCGGAAGGCGATCGAATGCGGTTCATCCGCAAGCTGGATCGCCCTCTGAGGGCGGGCGCCCAGCGGGTCGGCAGCGATAATCGGCAGCCCTCAAGTCAATAGCCTTTGTTCCGCCGCTTCATGGAATGCCAGCCAATTTTCATCCAGGTGTTGGATGCTTTTGGTTCCTGTAAGAACAACTCCTTCATACGGAGGGGTCAGGACAAACCTGAAGGCGGCGACGAGTTGTTGGAAGCGATGTGGCCCGACCGGCACCGCCAGCTTACCCATATTGAAGGGACGATTTACCAGCACAAACCTTTTATGTTCGCTAGCCATGTAGATGGTGGAAGCAAACTCAGCGTTGTCGGCGTTGTAAGGTAATTGAATTACCGAGTAAAGGGGTTCGCTACAGACAATCCGTGCTGACTCCACATCTTTTATGCTGGCGCCAAACTGCTGTATTTTCGCTGCTGCAGCGTATTCCCATGCTTTCGCAATGGCATGACTGCGCAGCACTTTCGGTGTCGTCTTGTGAATCTGCAAGACATTGATTGTGCCCAATAGATTCAAGCTCTGATCGAGTGACCGGGTGAGTGCGTCCAGCGAATGATCCACTACTACATCCCGCGCTGCTCCGTCCCAACACTCGCCGAATTTTGTCGCAACGACGACCTCTTTGCGCTGCTCAGGCGTTAGTCTGCGCAAGAACCTGCCGAGTCTCGATTCACTGAATGCATAAGAAGGAGCTGTATCGAAATAGCGGATCCCAAGCTCGAAGGCATGCTCGAGGAAACTGAACGCCCCCGCTTCCGTGGGAACTTCGGAAGGCACGAATCCCCAAGGTCGTCCAATCCCGATAAGTCCACAACCGAGTGCTACTCGATACTTCTTCGTGGGCATATTTTGTCGGCACCTGCACGACCTGACGGGGATCGCCTCCCATTTTTCATCGTAGCATCCGCACGTAACGATGACCTTGGCACTTCGGTAAGGTCGCTCCGTGTCGCGCGGCTGCTGCTGATCAACGAATTGCGCGACCGAATGCCAACTTTCTGTATCTAACTAACTTCATCCAAGCAACTTTCCACCCGGCGACGCGGAAGTGTGGCATCATCTTCCTTATCTCTTAGCCGGGAAATTTGCCTGGCACTTTTTCTGGGACCGGGACCGAGCATGGCGAAACCAATCTTGTTGAGCGTGGATGACGACTCCGATGTTTTGCGCGCGATCGAGCGTGATCTGCGCTCGCACTACGGGGCGGAATACCGCGTGATCGGCAGCGATTCACCCGAGGGAGCGCTTGATCTGCTGAAGCAGTTGAAGGTGCGCAATGACAGCGTGGCTTTGCTGCTGGCCGACCAGCGCATGCCGCGGATGGATGGAGTGGAATTTCTGCAACAGGCGATGGGAATTTTTCCCAGCGCGAAGCGGGCGTTGCTGACTGCTTATGCTGACACCAACGCCGCGATCAGCGCCATCAACCAGGCCAGCATCAATTTCTTTTTCTTGAAGCCTTGGGATCCTCCGGCAGAGCACTTGTATCCGCAACTTGATGATCTGCTCGATGACTGGCAGGCCTCGTACCGTCCGACGTTTGAGGGAATTCGGGTGCTGGGCACGCGCTGGTCGCCGCGATCGTATGAGTTGCGGGACTTTCTGGCGCGCAACCGCGTGCCTTATCAATGGACAGATGTGGAGCTTTCCGCGAATGATCCGGAAACCAAGCAACTGCTGGAAGCTTTGGGGCCGGAGGCGGCGAATCTGCCCGTGGTGCTGTTTCCTGATGGAACGAAGTTGCTTGAAGGAGTGCCTGCGGAAGTCGCGCAGAAAGTCGGGTTGCGCACGCGTGCGCAAACTGACTTCTACGATCTGGCGATTGTGGGAGGCGGTCCCGCTGGTTTGGCTGCCGCGGTTTATGGGGCCTCCGAAGGTTTGCATACGGTGATGGTTGAGCGGGAAGCGCCCGGCGGTCAGGCGGGGATGAGTTCGCGCATTGAGAACTATCTGGGATTTCCAACCGGGCTGAGCGGCGCCGATCTGGCGCGGCGGGCGGTGGTGCAGGCGCAGCGCTTCGGAGTGGAAATTCTGGCGCAGGAAGTGGTTGGCGTCCGCGCGGAGGGGCCTTACCGGATTATCAAGATGGCGGATGGAAACGAAATCTCCTGTCATGCGCTGATGATCGCGACTGGGGTGCAGTGGAGGCGGCTGGCGGCTGAGGGCGTCGACAGGCTGCAGGGTGCGGGAATTTATTACGGCGGCGGAGCGACCGAGGCTTTGTCCTGCAAGGGTGAGGTTGTTTATGTGGTCGGCGGGGCGAACTCGGCGGGCCAGGCGGCGATGAACTTCGCGAAATACGCGCAGCGTGTCACTATTCTTGTGCGCGGCGAATCGCTCTCCAGCACCATGTCGCAGTACCTGATCGACCAGATTAAGGAAACGCCCAACATTCAGCTTTGGACACACGCGAGCCTGTCTGAAGCCCATGGCGAGACGCATCTGGAAGAGATTTCTGTGCTCTGTTCTGATACTGGCAAGATTGAGCGCGTGCCGGCGAGTGCAATGTTTATCTTCATTGGAGCGCTGCCGCAGACGGACTGGCTGGCGGGCATTGTGGAGCGCGACGAGCGCGGTTTTCTGCTGACGGGTCCTGACCTGATACGGGACGGGCAACGTCCGAAAGGATGGACGCCCGACCGCGATCCGTTTCTGCTCGAGACCAATGTTCCCGGCATTTTTGCGGTGGGCGATGTGCGGCACGGTTCGATAAAACGTGTGGCTTCCGGCGTAGGAGAAGGATCGGTTGGGGTGCAGTTCATTCATCAGTACTTGAGCAAGGTCTAAATGGTCGATAAATCTGAACTACGTCGCGTCCAGGAATTCGCTGATTTGCCAGATGATCAGCTGGACTGGTTCCTCAGCCAGTCACAGGAGATGAGCCTGAAGGCGGGTGATGTGTATTCGCGCCAGGGCGATCCGGCGGATGCGATGTTTGTGGTTCTTGAGGGACATCTTCAAGGGCGGGGCGAGCTCGGGGGCGAAACCTTCGTCTTTGACCTGGAGCCAGGCGACGTCACCGGAGTGCTTCCGTTCTCGAGGATGAAGCAGTTTACGGTGAGCGGGCGAGCTATCACGAACGGCCGCGCGCTGCGATTTCCGGCTTCGATGTTTCCGGAGTTGGTGCAGAAAATGCCGGTGCTGACGCAGCGGCTGGTGGGCCTGATGTCGGACCGGATCCGTGAGACTACCCGCCTCGAGCAACAGCGCGACCGGTTGGCTTCCTTGGGAAAGCTATCGGCGGGGCTGGCGCATGAACTCAACAATCCGGCTTCGGCTGCGAAACGCGCGGCCAGCCAACTGCGCGAGGCTCTAAAGAAGATCAGGGACGCGAGTCTCGAGCTGGGGCGGCGTGATCTTTCTCCCGCGCAGAAATCGGAAATCGAAAAACTGGAAATTTCGTTCACCGTGCCGGATGTAGTTCCGCCGGATGCGCTGACCATCAGCGACCTGGAAGACCAGATCGATTCTTTGTTGCGCAGCCACGGACAGAACGATTTGTGGATGCTGGCGGCTGGGCTGGCACGACGAAACGTCAAGCCGGAAACGGTTGAATCGTTGTTTGCGATCCTCGACGCGGACACGGCTCGGGCTGCGCTGGTTCGCATCGCCGCATCAGTCGAGATCGCCAGTCTGTTGCACGAGATCGAAAGCAGCACTTCTCGGATCTCGGATCTGGTGGGGGCCATCAAGGAATACACGCACATGGACCAGGCGCCGGTTTTAAATGTGGATGTGGTGAAGAGCCTGGAAACTACGCTTACGATTCTCAATCATAAGCTGAAGCAAGGAGTGGCGGTGCAGCGCGATTACAAAGGCGTTCCCCTGCTGGTGAATTCATTCGGCAGCGAACTCAACCAGGTGTGGACCAACATTATTGATAACGCGATTGACGCGATGCATGGAAAAGGCGAGTTGCGCGTTCGAACCTACAGCGACGACGGTTGCGCCGTGGTTGAGATTACGGACAACGGTCCTGGGATTCCCCAAGAAGTGCAGCCCCACATCTTCGAGCCTTTTTTCACCACCAAGGGCGTTGGGGAAGGAACGGGACTGGGCCTGGATACGGTGCAGCGAATTGTGAAGAAGCACCGGGGAAACATTCAGGTTACTTCGAAGCCTGGTGAGACGCGGTTTCAAGTGTGGCTGCCGCTAGCTGGGACTGCGGCGTAAGACGTTACTTCTCGGAATTGCGGAAGAGGACTACGTCGGAGTCGCGATGGCCGCGGATGACGGCGAGTTGTTTGCCGTCGAAGGACCAATCGAAGTCGCGGATCAGT
>JBAWCJ010000120.1:0-3258 GCA_049590215.1 Candidatus Sulfotelmatobacter sp.
CCGCACGTCCTGGCCAACCCGGACCGGACCACGGACGAGATCTGGATGAGCGCGAAGTAGCTTTTCCGCTCGCCCGGCAAGGCCGAATCATTTCGCTTCCTTCGCTGCAAAATCCACCAGACCTTTATAGGTATCGGTCATTCGCGCGTCGACATTCCCGATGGCGCGGCCGTTGATGAAAAGAGTCGGCGTGCCGCTCACGTTAACGGCCTTGCCCAGGGCAACCGATGCGTCGACATGAGCCTTGGTTGCGGGAGTGCGGGCGCAAGTTGCAATGTCGGCGCCTTTCACCCCCGCGCCATCCGCCAGCGCCGTCAACTTTTCATCGGCGTTTTCGGCCGTGATGTCACCTTGCGTTTCGTAGGTTTTGGCGATGAATTTCCAGAACGCTTCGTTCGACGCCCGCCCCACGCAGTCGGCATAAGCCGCGCCTTTTGCGGCCCAGTTGTGCATCTCGAGAGGAAAGTTCTGAAAAACGAAGCGCGCAGTGGGTTCTGCGGCAATGAGTCCCTCGATTACCGGCTGCGCCGCTTTACATGCCGGACACTGCAGATCCCCGAATTCAACAATCGTAACTGCGGCGTCTTTCGGTCCGCGCGAAGGGCCAGTAATGCCTTTCTCCAGAATTCTCTGTGCTCGATCGAAAGGCTTTGCACCGAACGGAATGATTTCACCAAGCACGGCGTGTTCCCCGTCCGCCGTAACGTAGAAGCGGCTCACCGACTGGCCCTGGGGAGTAGCAAGAATTACGTCGACTTGGGCCAGGCCCGGCACGGGTGCAGGCTTGATGCTGGAAATTTTCCAGCTCACCTCGGGTTCATAGCCAAAGGTCTGTTGCATGAAGGAGTCCACTGTGGATTCCGACGGAAGATTGACCGTTCCGGCTGATTTGTCGGAGGACTTCGCCTCGGGAGCCTTCGCCTTGCTCGCGGTTTGAGCTGCGGCCAGAGTGCACGCCAACATTAGGACGAGAACCAGATTGATAGGACTGCGCATGGTTTCCTTTCAATTCAAAATTATTCAGGAGCAAGACACACAGGGATTGTCTAATCAATCTCTGACCGATCCCTTTCAAACTTCGCTTTTCGCAGCAATGGGAAAACGGCGGCCGTAGCCGAAGGCCTTGGGGGAAATCTTAATACCCGGGGCCGCCTGCTGGCGCTTGTACTCGGCTCGATCCACCATCCGGACGACGCGCCGCACCAACTCGATGTCGAAACCGCGATCAGCCGCAATGCGTTCGGCGGAGTGTGCGTCTTCCACGTAATCTTCAAGCACTGCGTCCAGAATCTCGTAGGGCGGCAGCGAATCGCTGTCTTTCTGGTCGGGCCGGAGTTCCGCAGATGGCGGCTTCTCCAGCGTAGCCTGTGGAATTACCACGCGGCGCGAATTCACGTAATGACTCAGCCGGTAAACCATGGTCTTCGGCACGTCCGAAATGACTGCCAGGCCGCCGACCATGTCCCCATAAAGTGTACAGTAGCCCACGCCCAGCTCGCTCTTGTTGCCGGTGGAAAGCACGATGGCGCCGAACTTGTTCGACAGCGCCATCAGCAGCGTACCTCGGGCGCGCGACTGGATATTCTCCTCGGTAACGTCTTCCTTCCGGCCCGCGAACACTTCCTGCAGCGTTTGCCGGTAGGCTTCAAACGCTCGATCGATCGAGAGCAACTCGAAGCGCATGCCCAGATTCTTTGCCAGTGCGCGAGCATCTTCGATGGAACCCGGAGACGAATACGGGCCGGGCATGCCCACGCCGATCACATTCTCTGCACCGATAGCGTCGGCAGCGATGACGGCCGTGAGTGCCGAATCGATTCCACCGCTCAGGCCGATGATGGCTTGTTGAAATCCGCACTTGCGCATGTAGTCGCGCGTGCCCAATACCAGGGCAGCGTATACGCTGGCTTCCTCGCCTTCGATCTGCTCGTGCAGCTCCCCGGTGAGGGTTTTGGAATCGAAGTAGATGAGATCTTCTTCGAACGACTTCCCCTGGGCGATGATCTCGCCCTTGGCATTGAGCACCATGCTTGAGCCGTCGAAGACCAGGCTGTCGTTGCCTCCTACTTGATTGACCAGCGCGACCGGAACCTTGTGGTGGCGAGCGATGGCGGCCAGCATGTCGCGGCGCAGTTCGCGTTTGCCGATCCAGAAGGGAGATGAGGAAATGTTGAGCACGAAGTTCCCACCAGCCCGAACCAGAGCTTCGATGGGGTCGACCGTGTACAGGCGTTTGGGCCAGAACAGCTTGTCGTTCCAGGCATCTTCACAGATGGTGAGCGCCATCTGGTTGCCGCAGAAGGAAAACAGGTCCTGACTCTTGGCGGGGGCGAAGTTGCGCATCTCATCGAAGACATCGTAGGTGGGCAAGAGCATCTTCGACTGCAGGAAGACAATTTTGCCATCCTGCAAGAGCGCGGCGGAATTCATGGCAGACTTGCCGGTTTCAGAGTGAGCCGGGGTCACGAGACCGCAGATCACGGAGATGCCGCGGGTTTCAAGAGCGATCTGCTCGGCAGTCTCGCGATTGCGCGCGACGAAGGATGGACGCTCCACCAGATCGCGCGGCGGGTAGCCGCACACCGACAACTCGGGGAACAGAATCAGCCCGGCGCCGTTCCATTCCGCGCGACGGGAAAACTCGACGATCTTATTCCGGTTGCCTGCGAAATCTCCGACCGTGGGGTTGATTTGGCCGAGCGCAATCTTCACATGCTTAGTGTAAAGCACGATTGCGGGCTTCGGTTTTCGGGCTACGGCTTGGTCGGACCGCAATCCAGATAAAAAAATTACGGATCAAAATGGCTAAAATACCTGGAATCAGCGGGTTACGGCGTTTGTGGTAGGGTCGAATCTGGCTAAAATCTTGAAAACAAAGAGCTTGCTCGTAAAATCCTCGATTCAAAGGACTTGGGTGACCTCGCCTTGGCCAAGTACCTTGGAATCAGCAGCCAGCTCGCAAAATCTTGCATTTGCGGGAGTTAGCTCATTGCTATTTTATTTTCAAAGAGCTGATGCGTATAGAGATAGCGTCTCATGGTTGAGGATGGGAGTCAAGGAAAACCGCGCAGTGAGGAGAGGATTCGGGTAGTGAGTGTAATGGAGATGTTACAACAGCTAACTTGCGGACCCGGAGTCGCAATCCAGCGCATTGCGTCGGCCCCACCATTCATCGGTGTAAAATCGAACGACGTACCAATGGCTCTCCAAACGATGCACAAGAGGCACCTCGCAGGGTAGGCCGCTAAACTTGCCGGG
>JBAWCJ010000121.1:0-6319 GCA_049590215.1 Candidatus Sulfotelmatobacter sp.
CGCATCCTCATCGTGCCCCACCCCCGGCACCGCACTTGTCAGGCCGATGTAAACAATTTGTAAAAAACGCAACCTTTAGTCATCCCGAATAATCTTCCCTCACCAGATTCCCTTCGTAACTCAATTCCGCACCGCGAAACTGGTAGCATAAAGGCTCTTCACCATCAAAACCGTGCGCACATTAGTCCAGGTCCGCATTCTCTTCTTCTCTCTCCTGCTCCTCGCTCCTAATGTCGGCGCCCAGAGCAACGCCGGAGAACTTCGCCTCAAAGTCACCGACCCCGACGGTCTCGCCCTCCAAACTGCGGTTGAACTCGTCAGCCAGAGCAATCAGTATCGCCACACCTTCACTACCGACGATCAAGGCAACCTCGACGCCAGGCGCCTGCCCTACGGAATCTACGAACTCCAGATCCAGGCAGAGGGCTTCGCTCCGGTTTCCGAGCCGGTCGAAATACGTTCCGCGCTTCCCCTGGATCGCGCGATTCGCCTGAAAGTGGCGACTGCGTCCGAATCAGTAATGGTCAGCTCGTCTGGCACCTTGGTCGATCCCTATCGCGCAGGTTCGGTCAACGAGGTGGGTTTGCAGACCATCGAGAATCGCTTGACCGCGCTCCCCGGCCGCTCCATGCAGGACCTCGTCAACTCCCAACCCGGCTGGCTCTACGAAGGCAATGCTGTTCTCCACCCCCGCGGCTCCGAATATCAAACTCAATTCGTCGTCGATGGCATCCCCCTCACCGACAACCGTTCGCCCAGCTTCGGTCCTGAAGTCGAAGCCGACGACGTCGAATCCTTGGAAATCTATACCGCGGGCATCCCCGCCGAATACGGCAGAAAGATGGGCGGCGTTGTCGAGGTCGATACCCTAAAAAGCGCCGCCCCGGGCCTTCACGGACAACTCACACTTTTCGGTGGCACCTACGACACCGCTGGCATCAACACCCAGGATCAATACACATCGAATAAGAACACGTTCGGACTGAGCGCCTCCGGAAACATGACCGGCCACTATCTCAACCCGGTCGTCCCGGAAAATTACACCGACAACGGCACCACCGGCAGTTTTTCGCTGAGCTATGAGCGCGAACTCACGCCGAAAGACCGCGTCACTCTGATCGTCCGCCACGAACTTGCGCGCTATCAAATCCCCAACGAACTCGTACAGCAGAACGGAGCATATCTGCCCAACGCGAACAACTCCGTAGGCTGCCCGCCCGTTCCCCCCGACAATGAGCCCAACGATTGCGTCTTTGTTCCTGGAGGCCAGCTTCAAACCGGCGACAACTTTGAAACCATGGGCAGCATCGCCTACCAGCACATTTTTTCCTCCGACTCGATCGGTGTGCTGCGCGGAATGTCCCGCGATAATTCCACTGACTTTTCTTCCAACCCAGCCTCCTGGCCCCTCATTGCCACGCAGCACAACGATTTCAAGGAAATTTATTTCAACGGCAGCTTCTCCATTCATCACGGCAGGCAAGAATTTAAGGCGGGCGTTGAATCCGATGCCATCTTCCTGCACGAAAACACAAGCTACCTGATCCCCGACTGTACCGATCCCACCGATCTCCAATGTCCCATTAACCTTGGGATCTTGGATTCCGGCGCAACCACCTTTACCTTCCAAGGCCAGCGCCCGGATCTCGAACAAGCAGCCTATGTTCAGGATTTAATCCGCCTAGGCAATTGGACGGTCAGCGCCGGCCTCCGCTGGGATCACTACCAACTCTTGCTGAATCAGAACGCAGTCAGCCCGCGCCTCGCCGTTTCGCGCTATTTCCCCTCCATCGGCTTAAACATTCACGTCTCCTATGACCGCATCTTCCAGACGCCTTCTTTCGAAAACATACTTTTGTCCAGCTCTCCCTCTGCGGAGGCCATCGACACTAGCGTGCCCGCTCTGCAGTTGCCGGTCCAACCTTCTCACGGAAACTACTATGAGTTGGGAGCTACGAAAGCCTTTTTCGGAAAACTGCGTGTGGATGCGAATGTGTTCCGTCGCCAAGTCAACAATTACGCCGACGACTCCCAGCTTTTAAGTACCGGGATCAGTTTTCCCATCGCATTTGACCACGCCATTCTCTACGGCGCCGAAGGCAAGCTGCAACTCCTGCCATGGAAGGGGTTCTCCGGTTTCGTGAGCTACTCCTACATCGTAGGAAACGCTTGGTTCCCAGTCACCGGCGGACTGTTCTTGGGAGATGATGCGGTCAACCCGACCACCGGGCATTTCCCAGACTCGCAGGACCAGCGCAACACCGTGCGCACCCGCGTCCGTTATCAGGTCGCCCCGCGCCTGTGGTTCGCCGTGGGAGCCGATTACAACACCGGACTGCCCTTTCAACCGGATTTGACCCCGCAGCAATACGCCACGGAATACGGCCAAGTGGTGGTCAATCACCTGAATTTTAATCGTGACCGCATCAGCCCCTACTTCACTGAGAATTTCTCGGCGGGAGCCGATCTCTACCAGCACGAAAAACGCTCGCTGCGATTCCAGGCCGACGCTCAGAACCTGAGCAACGAACTGGAAGTAATCGACTTCGGAGGCCTCTTCTCCGGCAATGCCCTAGGCCCCTCCCGCCAATACACCCTCCGTCTGGTAACAACATTCTAAAAGCCAGAGCAGGATGTGGGAACAGGCAGGATTCATGGGGGGACAGCCGTCCTCGGCTGTCCAGCCGAGCGCAGCGAGGCTCTCGACCACAGCCCTGTCATCCTGAGCGAAGCATGATCGTCTGAAAGACGATCATGCGCAGTCGAAGGACCCCTTGCACGCCGATGCTGCGAGGGGCCTCGAAAGGAGTTTCCACCACAGTCCGAGCCGGCTGAAGAGATGTCGCTCCCTACACCACAAAATACTTGGCCCCGGGATGATGCACCACCAAAGCCGAAGTACTCTGCTCCGGCTCCAAAAGAAATCCCGAAGTCAACCGCACCCCAACATTCTCCTCAGGGCGAAGCAAAGTAAACAGCTTCGTCTGATCCTCCAGATTCGGGCAAGCCGGATACCCAAACGAATACCTCGACCCGCGATACTTCTGATGAAACAAATCGCGAATCGCAGGAGCATCCTCACCCGCAATCCCCAACTCTTCCCGCATAGTCTTATGATGCAACTCTGCCAAAGCCTCGGCGGTCTCCACGCTCAACCCATGCAGATACAAATACTTCGTATACTCCCCACCCTCAAACAACTTCTGCGTCTCAACCGATGCCTTAGCCCCGATGGTAACCAGAGAAAACCCAATCACATCCATCTTCCCCGATGATTTCGAAGCAAAAAAATCAGAGATGCACAACCGCCGCCCCTCCCGCTGCCGAGGAAAAGTAAACCGCAACAACTCCCGCAAATCCTTATCAAACTTTGTCATTCCGGAATTAGACTTTGTCATTCCGAGCGAGAGCGAGGAATCTGCTGTCCGCGTCCACCCTTTCCGATCGCCGTCGTCAGTACCTACTGAGTACACCACCACATCATTCCCCTCACTCTGACAAGGAAAGTATCCGTAAACCACCTTAGGCTCAAACAATCCGGACCCAGCCACTTCCTCCTCAATCTTCTTCTTGATCGGACGAAACTTCTCCTCCACCAGCCGCACATAGTCCGCCTGCGAAGCCGTCTTCAACTGCCACTGATTCTTGAACAGCGCCGTCTCGTTAATGTAAGGAAACACATCCCGCACGTCATACTGCTTAACCCGCACTCCCCAAAACGGAGGCTCGGGAATACTAGGAGCATCCGTCACCACGACACTTCGCTCGGAGAACACGGGCCCGGTCTCCTCATCCACGGCAGCAGCTTTCGCGTACTCCTTCACCGTCCGCCCATCCAGCAAACGAGCCTCGCGCGCTCCATCCACGGTAATCAAATCCTCCATCACGTGCAGCCCGGCAAATGCATCCTCTGCGTAAAACACGGCATTCGCATATTCCCTCCTCAAATCGTCTTCGACGTATTTGCGCGTCAAAGCCGCCCCACCGCATATCACCGGAAACTCCAGCTTCTGCCGCTGCAAATCCTGGATCACATACTTCATCTCCAAAGTCGATTTCACCAGCAACCCGCTCAGCCCAATCGCATCCGCCCCATGCTCCTGCGCCGCGCTGATAATTTTGTCCCCCGGCTGCTTGATTCCCAGGTTCACCACCTTGAATCCGTTATTCGACAAAATGATGTCGACAAGATTCTTCCCAATGTCGTGAACATCTCCCTTCACGGTCGCCAGCACAATCGTGCCCTTCTGCGACCCGCCTTCCTTCTTCTCCATCTTCGGCTCCAGGTAAGCCACAGCCTGCTTCATCACACCCGCCGAATCGAGCACGGAAGGCAGTTGCATCTTGCGCGCGCCAAACAGATCGCCGACGGTTTTCATCCCGTCCAGCAGCACAGTATTAATCAGTTCCAAAGCCGAATAAGACCCAAGCGCTTCTTCCAGCAATTCCTCCAAAGATTTCTTACGCGCCCCCTCGCCCACCGATTTCTCGCCGTTGATAATGGCGAACTTCAGCTTGTCCTCCACCGACAGCGTATCCACATGAGCCGTAGTCGAAGCCGCCGGTTTTCCCTTCAGCCCGGCAAAATGATTCATGTAAGCCTGCAGCGGATCGCCCGCAGACTCATCCCGGAAAATCAGCTTCCGCGCCAGATCCACTTCTTCCTGCGGAATCTTGTACAACGGATAAATCTTCGTGTAATTCACGATGGCCATATCCAGCCCGCGATTCACGGCCTCGTGCATGAACACTGAATTCAGCACCCGTCGCGGGTAAGCGTCCAGCCCAAACGAAATATTGCTAACGCCAAGAATTGTCTTAACGTTAGGCAATTCCTTCTTAATCCGCTCCACCGCATTCAAAGTCTCAATCCCCGCGCTCCGATACTCATCCTGCCCGGTGGAAATCGGCAAAGTCAGCGCATCGAAAATCAGATCCGTCCCGTCCAGCCCATATTTCTTGGTAGCCAGATCGAAAATCCGGTGCGCAATCGCCGTCTTCTTCTCCGCGGTAAGCGCCATCCCGTCTTCATCGATCGTCAGTGCAATCACCGCCGCCCCATACCTCTTCGCCATCGGCAGCACCAGCGAAGTCCGCTTCTCCCCATCTTCCAGATTGATCGAATTAATAATCGCCCGCCCCGGAATCCGCTTCAGCGCCTCTTCCACCACATCCGCCTCAGTAGAATCCACCAGAATCGGCGCCGGAACCCGCGTGGCAATCCTTTCGAGAATGGTAGAGATGTATCCCTTCTCATCCTCCCCCACAATCGCGCAGCACAAATCCAGCATGTGCGATCCGTCGTTGACCAGCTTCTTAGCCAGCGCCAATATGTCGTCGTATTTCTTCCCCCGCACCAGATTCCTGAAATGCTCAACCCGCGTCGTCGTATTCATTTCCTCGGCGACGATCAAGGGCTTCGGCTCGAGATCGAGCGGGACCGAAGTGTAGGCGCTTGAAGCTGCGCCTACGCGCTTGGCGTCGCGCTTCGCCGGTTCCACTCCGGAAACGGCATCTACTACGGCTTTCAAATGCGCCGGAGTGGTTCCGCAGCAGCCGCCTACAATGCGCACGCCGTAATCCACGACGAAATGCTTGTGGTACTCCGCCAGTTCGGCAGGGGTCAGTTTGTAAACTGCATGCCCGCCTTCGTTGTGGGGCAAGCCCGCATTCGGCAGAATCGATATTTCCTTTGTGGAATTCAGCGCGAGATAGCGCACTGCATCATTCATCTCCTTAGGCCCAGTAGCACAATTCAGTCCCAGGATGTCGACGTCGAACGGCTCCAGCGCCGTCAGTGCCGCGCCAATCTCGGTGCCCAGCAGCATCGTCCCGCTCTCCTGCAACGTCACCTGTACGGCGACCGGGAGCCGCTTGCCCGCTTTCCGCATCGCCTCCAGCACACCGATGGCCGCAATCTTCGCCTGCAACAAATCCTGACAAGTCTCGATCAGCAGCAGATCGACTCCGCCCTCGATCAGCGCCGCCGCCTGCTCCTCATAAGCCGCCGCCATCGCTTCAAACCCGATGTGCCCCAGCGAAGGTAGCTTTGTAGTCGGTCCCATCGACCCCGCGACAAACCGTGGCCGCTCTTTAGTCGAGAACTGCTGTGCGACTTCCCGCGCCAGTTGCGCCGCCTTCACGTTAATTTCGCGTACTTTCTCGGGGAGATCGAACTCAGTCAGCACAATCCGCGACCCGCCAAACGTGTTGGTCTCCACAATGTCGCAACCCACACGAAAGAAGTCCGCATGAATATCCCGAATAATGTCAGGACGGCTCAGCACCAGAATCTCGCTGCAGTTCTCCTTGCCCCAGT
>JBAWCJ010000122.1:0-3712 GCA_049590215.1 Candidatus Sulfotelmatobacter sp.
CGCACATACGGTGTGAGAGTGTGGACCCCGAACGCGGTGCTGCCGCTGATCACGAGTTTCGCATCCGGGTGGACTTTCAGGACTCGGGAAAAGGCTTCAACCAGTTGCAGGATGCCTTTTTCAGGATCAAATCTGCCGGCAAAAAAAATTGTCTTGGGCTGCCGCAGTTCCTCGCGGGGAAAGAACAAGCTGGTATTCACACCGTTGAGAATGACTTTTGTCTTGGCCGCCAGGGCTGGAGACTTTGCCGCGAATGTGCTGCGCAGGTAATCGCTGCAGACTGCAACCGCCTGCAGGGATGGCGCAAGGTCGTCCAGCATGCTTGCGGTCCAGTGGCCGAGATGATCGTTGTGAAGATGCAAGACGATCATGCCTTCGTAGCCGAAACCACGCAGCACTCTCACCCACTGTGGACGGTTGTGAATGTGGATGACCTCAAACGCCTGGAGCCTGGCAAACAGCGCTCGCAGCCACACCGTCTCTTCATATCGCCGGGCGCCTGGAATCCGGGAGATCAAATTGCATAGCTTCCAGCGGGAACTGGTTGCGTGACGGAGCGGATACAGGTCTTCAGCGACGGTCGGATACCCAAATACGGTCACATCGAGATAGTTGCCCAGTCGGCTGTAGACCTCGTAAGTCCAACGCGCGCATGCTCCGCCATAATAGGGGCCGAATTTTTCCCGACTGGAGAGGAGAACTGCAACCGTTAGCTTGCGCCGTTCTGAGCTTCGTTCGGAATCTCGTCTGGAACTCTGTGTCATGGATTCAGTGATCTTGACCGACGGACTTCGTTCTGAAACTGCGTGCAACTTCGCGCTTCTTGTTACGCTCGAATATTCCGGAGCCAGCGCACAAATTTTTCCAGGCCTTCCTCCAGTGCAGTGGCCGGCCGGTAACCCAGCATCTGGCCGGCCTTGTCTATATTGGCCCAGGTGATAGGCACGTCACCGGGCTGCAATGCCATCCGATTTCGAACTGCGGACCGGCCCGTGACGCGCTCCAGCGCTTGGATTAATTCGTTAAGTGAAATCGGGTGCGAATTGCCTAGATTGAATATGTCAAAAGGAATCCCGTCCGGCGGGAATTGATAGTCGAGGGCCGCTAACACTCCGGACACAATATCATCCACGAAAGTGTAGTCGCGTCCCATGGTACCGTCTCCGAATACGGGGATCGGCTTGCCGGCCTCGATCAAGGTCGTGAACTTCCTGATCGCCAGATCGGGCCGTTGGCGCGGGCCATACACCGTGAAGAAGCGCAGGCAGACCACCGAGATTCCGTAGAGATGGGCGTAAGTGTGGCAAAAAAATTCTCCTGCGAGTTTGGTGGCCGCGTAGGGAGAGATTGGCCGCAGGCAGGGATCGTCTTCCGCGAAGGGAACGCGGTTTGTGATGCCGTAAACCGAACTCGAAGACCCGAAGATGAAACGCTTCACGCCCAACTGCCGCGCCGACTCAAGAAGATTCAAGGTGCCGGCCACGTTCACCCGCTCGTAGAGTTGCGGGTTCTCGATCGAGGGCCTGACCCCGGCGCGCGCTGCCAGATGAATAATCGTGTCTGGCCGCAACTTTGAGATGGTTTGATGAAGCGCGTCGAAATCGCAGAGGTCGAGTTCGCAGAAGCAAAAATCTGCTACCTTCCGCACTTCTTCGAGATTTGTGCGCTTGGCAGCTGGTGAGTAAAAGTCGTCGAGACAATCGATCACGGAGAGCTGCACACCGCGGCGCAGGAGAGCCTCCGAAACATGCGAGCCGATAAATCCAGCTCCTCCGGTGAGCAACACATGATTCGAAGCAGGGCTCACGCCCGCGAACCCTTCCGCGCAAAGACCCAGTAGTAAGCTGCGCCCCCGCGGCTCACCTGGAAGGAGCACGTTTCGATCTCCTGGAACCCGAGGGAGTTCAACGTGTCGCGCATCCACGCGGTGTCGTAGCTAATGCTCTGCATGAACGGGCTCCACTGCTGCCGTGACAACCGGAAGCGGTGATACCAGCCCTTAGTCCGGCGCAGCGCCATATAGGCGTTGTGCGCCCGGGCAAAGAGGCCGCGTACGGCCGGCTTCAGATTCCCGGGCCACTGGTGCAACGGCATCTGGATCATGATGGTGCCGCCCGGCTTCAATGCGCGACCCATCTCCCCGAAGTAGGCGGCCGCATGCTCGATCCGGTCGAAGTGAAGGAAAACAATTACCGAGAACACCGCAGTCACGCTGGCATCCGGGACGGGAAGGGAGATACCGTCGGTGACATACAGGTGGACATTCGAACCGACATGCTGCCGGGCATAGTTGATCATGCCCTCGGCAACATCAAGGGCATGCACTTCGCCGAAGTCGCGTGCGATGTGTTGAGTCAGCCGTCCAGCCCCGCAGCCGATCTCAACACAGCTTTCCCGATCGACGCCGTAGAGACGCCAGCGCCGCATGAACTCTTCCCAGTCGCCGCGGCAGGTCTGGTAAAAATCGGCAACCGTCCAGGGAGTGGCCCCATCGCGTTCTCTGCCAGGTTGGGGAATTACGCCGAAGAGCGGGTCCTTCTCGCCCCAAGCCTGCCACTCCTGGTTCGACTCCGGAGGGCGACTCGCGACGTTCCCCGTGAGCGGGGTCTTCATGCTGATCCTCCACGACTCGAAGACTGAGATTTTAGCGCATCCACCTGTGGCGTGCCGTCACCGGTTCACCAATTCTGCAGGTGATTCTTCAGTGCCCGTCCAGCCCAGTAGACAACGAAATAGACCAAGGCACCCAACACGACCTGGAGCACGACGTGCAACGAGTACGCTGAACGGAGTGCCAGCAGCGCGGCGGCCATAATGCCGGATGCGGCCACGGAGAGTCCGAGCGCTCCCAGCAAATTTGGCCATGGCAGGTCGCGCACAAAATAGTAGTTGGAGAAGGCGACGACGGCCTGGCTGATTGCGGTGGTGAAAGCGGCAGCAATCGCGCCGTAGCGAGGAATCAGAAACAGATTCAAAACTACATTCACCACCGCCCCCGCCACGACGGCGGTCAGATATTTTTTTTCCCGTCCAATCGGGATGAGTCGAGCTCCGAAATAGCTGGCCATCGAACCGGCTACGATGGTCAGCGTAAGCCAGCGAAACAGCGTTCCCGCTCCGGCGTACTGCGAGCCGAGAACAAACCGGGTAAGTGGGTCTGCCAGGATGAAGCCCCCGGTTGCGATCGGAAGGGCCAGACCGATGCTGGCCTGCCAAAGCCAGCCCAGGTAGCGCTGCTCGTTCTCGCGGTCTTGCTCGCGCTCTTGACCGGTCGTCTGCGAGAGCAACGGAAAAAAAACCTGTCCGAGAATTGCAGCGAATGACAGGGAGATCCCCATCATGCTGTAACTGGCAACGTAAAGGCCCAATTCCTTCTCACTGCGCATATAGCGGAGCATCACTGTGTCGATCTGGTCATAAATCATCGACATCATGCTGGCGAAGCCGATGATCAGGCACGCGGACAGAAAACCGCGCCAGACCCCAGGAGAAATGACCGGCCACGGGATGCTGTATTCGCGACGGGCCGGCACCCAGATGAGGAACATCCCTGCGACCAAGGAGGCAACACCTGCGACTGGCACGATCCATGCGTCGGAGGGACTGCGTATGAAAGCGAGAATGACTCCGCCATAAACCAACTGACCCACTGCGCCCCGCAGGGCGACCATCCACATGCGGGAACGTGCTGTGAATATCCATTGCACGTCTA
>JBAWCJ010000123.1:0-3426 GCA_049590215.1 Candidatus Sulfotelmatobacter sp.
CCAGAGGAACATTGAAGTCGACCCGCATGAAGATACGGTTACCGTTCAGCGGGAGATCGCGGATAGAAAGCTTGGACATTGGCTGGTTCGTCCTCAGTCAGGAGCCACATATAGAGTAGCGCCGGCAGGCTCGCGAAAACCGATGCCGGCGCCACAGAACTGCTACAACCCTTTGCCGGCGATGTAGTGAATCAGATCCCGCACCCGGCAGGAGTATCCCCATTCGTTGTCATACCAGGAGATCACCTTGACGCAATTGCCCCCGACTACAAGCGTCATGGGCGCATCGACGATGGAAGAACGTGGATCGCCCTTGAAATCCGACGACACCAATTCATTCTCCTCATAGCCCAAGTAGCCCTTCAGCGGCCCGCTTTCGGATGCTTTCTTCAGCGCCGCATTCACTTCTTCTCTGGTGGTCTTTTTTTCCACCCATGCCACCAGGTCGACCACAGAAACATTCGGCGTAGGCACGCGCATGGAGAAACCATCCAGCTTTCCGGCCAGCTCGGGAAGGACGAGCTTCAAGGCCTTCGCCGCTCCCGTGGACGTCGGAATCATGTTGATCGCCGCAGCCCGCGCCCGGCGCAGGTCTTTGTGCGGGAAGTCGAGAATGACCTGATCATTCGTATAAGAGTGAATCGTAGTCATGGTCCCGCTGACAATCTTGAACGTGTCATTGATCACTTTGGCGATCGGGGCCAGGCAGTTCGTAGTACAGGAGGCGTTTGAAATGATGTTGTGCTTGGCGGGATCGTACTTCTCCTGATTCACCCCGAGCACAAGCGTGACGTCTTCATTCTTCGCGGGAGCCGAGATGATAACCTTCTTCACCGATCCCCGCAGGTGCTTCTTGGCATCGTTTGCGTCGGTGAAGTGCCCAGTAGACTCGATCACCACCTGAGCGCCCACCGAATCCCAAGGCAGCGCGCCTGGATCTCTCTCCTTGAACACTCGGATGGTTTTGTTATCGATGGTGATGCTGTCTGCAGTCGCCGAAATCTTGTTGGGCAGGTTCCCAAGAATGGAATCGCATTTCAGCAGGTGCGCTAGCGTCTTGGGATCGGTGAGATCGTTTACCGCCACGAACTCGAGGTCGGGGTCGTTGAGTGATGTGCGCAAAACGTTGCGGCCAATGCGACCGAATCCGTTAATACCAACTTTAATTGCCATAATTTCTCCGTTCTTAATCTTGATGTTCTAACTTTCCTATGAATGCCACGTCAGAAACCTTCCCGCGCCGGTAGACAGACAAATGATGTTAGCAGGACGGCGAACCGGCGTAAATGATCCGACGCCTGATTGAGAAGGGTCCGTCCCATCACCGAAACCTGTGATTCCAGTCCTTGACAGGCAGGTTATAGGAAGCTTAATTCCAGAAACGCATCCGCCCTGCTAAAGGGCGATGACAGCCGGGCCAACAAGTACTTTCGGTTGATGGTCTGCCGCGCGTGGGCGTGCTCTTCTGGCGGCAGAATGCGTGCGCTGGCTGGGATTTCAGGGCCCGTCAACTTTCCCCGCATGGTGCAGGGAGCCACCGTCACCTGCGGATTGTTGCGAATGCGCTTCGTCTTGCCCATCTTGCTGAGGGTCATCACGTAAAGCTTGTCGCCTTCTTCGCCGAACCATACTGGCGTCGCGACCTTGACCCCGCTCTTGCGGAATGTACCAAGCGAGATGTATCTCTGGCCACTGATTACTGAGGGGATTGGCTGAGCCATGATTAGATTCTAGCGGAGTTTACTCGGCTGTCGCGCGTGGTTCGTCTGCGTCCGGCCGATTGATCCCGCCCTCTCTTCTGTGTTAAAAGCCTTGCATGCGTAAATGGATGCGCGAGCGCCTGCAGCGCCGCAAGAAGACGCCGGTAGAGCCCTCCGACCAGCCTGCGCCCCCGCCCTTGCAGCCCGCCTATTTTGACGCGGAACAAGCGTCCAGCGCGGCTCCCGACGTCGAGACACAGTCTGAGGTTTCGGCTGATCCGCTGCCTGCGGTGAATGTTCGACCGGTGCGCAGGTCGCCTTCAGCTTCAGCGGAACAATCTCCCGAAGAACCCACGGTAGAACCGTCTCCGGCCCCGGAATCTGCCGCAGCACGAACTCCAAACACCGGCCGAGGACGCCGCCGTCGCGGTGGTCGCGGTCGAGGTGGCCGCGGACGTGAGCAGGCCGTCGCTCAAGCCTTTACCCCTGCGGCAGTCAAGGGATCCGTCCCCCTCGTGCCCGCCGAGCCAACGGGGGAAGAACTTGCCGACGGCGGAGACGCGGAGGAGCCAGGTGTAACTCCTTCAGTCGCGGCAGAGCCAAGAGTTCCATCAACCCCTGCCGCACCGCAACGTCCGCCGAAAGGCGTGGTTGTTCTCGCCATCGGGCTTCCCGGCTCGGGCAAGAGTTCGTGGTTCAAGCGCCACAACGTGGTTCCACTCTCCAGCGACATGGTGCGCTCGCTACTTTTCGACGATGTACGCGAGCAGCGTTTTCAGGATCTGGTGTTCTCCAATCTCCGCTCCATGCTCAAGGCGAGGCTAATCGCCAAGCGTCCCATGAATTATGTGGACGCCACCAACCTGACGCCGCAGGAACGGCAACACTGGATCAAGCTGGCCAAAGATTACCAATACGAAGTGCACGCGGTCTTTTTCGACGTACCGCTCGAGGTCTGTCTCGAGCGCCACCAGCGCCGCGATCGTGTCGTTCCTGAAGACGTGATGCGCCGCATGGCCGCCAAGCTGAAGCCTCCGGCGTTCGAAGAGGGCTTCGCGAAAATCACCGTTGTCCGGGTAAAGAAGAAAGATTCCGAAAGCTAGCCCACTTTTCAGAAATAGAGACATCGCAGCCAAGACCAAACGTCATGGGACTCACGACGGTTGACCGCGTTCCCGACACGTTGGATAATGAGGTGACTGCCCCCTCGTTCAACGGCTAGGACACCTGCCTCTGGAGCAGGTTATCGGGGTTCGAATCCCTGGGGGGCAGCCAGATGCTCTCGAGCGACTCTCTGTTGTTTCCTCTGACAAGCTTACTTGGCAAGTCCATCCAAATCCGAGGCAGCGGAATCGATGAGCGCGGCTTCGTTTTCGAGCACTTTGGCGACGCGCGCGATCTCAGTATCAGCCTCTTGCCAGCGGCGTTGCTCGATAGCCTCACGAATGCCGGGCATGGTCTTAGGTCCGTAGCCGGTGTAAACGCCGGGAGCATAAATCATGTGCCGGTACCAGGGACGGCGGGGAAGACCGGCGGGATCGGTGAGCCGGCGCTCGCTTTGCAGCAGCGTTTGGTTGAGCGCTGCTAACCGCTTGTCGCTCCCCGGAAATCCCGATGCTTCGGCTTTGCTAAAAGCAATCTTGTAGCGATCGGCACTCTTCGTAAGTGCTTCCAGAGCATTCTCCAGAGGCGAAAAGTTCAAGTGCGGTGGAATGTCTTCCGGCGG
>JBAWCJ010000124.1:0-32999 GCA_049590215.1 Candidatus Sulfotelmatobacter sp.
ATGCTCGTGATCGCGCCCCACGGGGGCAGCCCGGGAATATTCTTGCTGACGTTGATCCAGTTCCCGCCATCGTTTGTGTGCCAGACTTGGCCATCATTGGTTCCGGCCCAAATGAGTCCCTTTTGAAGTTTTGAAGGTGCGATGGCGAAGACAACTTCTCCGTAGAATTGTCCAAGGTTATCGCCGACGATTCCGCCCGAGGGCACGATGCGAGACGGATCCTGGGTGGAAAGATCCGGGCTGATAACCGACCAACTCTGGCCGCCGTTCACGGTTTTGAAGATCACCTGGCAGCCGTAGTAGACAGCGTTGTGGTCGAAGGGATCGATGGCGAGCGGCGCCGTCCAATGACAGCGATACTTGATATCATTAGGCGGCGAATCCAGCGTGTGCATCCATGGACTGACGGAGCGCGCGTGCTTGGTCCGAGCATCCCAGCGAGTGACTTTATTTCCATAGCAAGTGGCCCACACGACATTGGGATCGGCTAAGTCTGGAACCGTGAAGCCGGATTCGCAACCGCCCATCTCGTGATCCCAGCCGGTTTCTCTGGAGTCCACGGGAAGACTGGGGCCACGCATGTTTCCGTCGTCTTGCATGTTGCTGTAGAAGTAGTAAGGAATCTGGTTGTCGACGTCGACGTGATACATCTGGCCGATGGGCAAAGTCGCGCGGTGAAAACCGCGGCCGTGCACGGTGGTGATGCTCAGCCCGCCGTCGTCGGTGATCACAAAGCGATCGGCATTCTTAGGATCGAACCAGATGTCGTGCGTGTCCCCGCCCCAGGGAACTTCTTTGAAGTTCTCACCTCCATCGAGCGACTGGTGGAAGGAGCTGTTGGCCACGAGAACTTCATTGTCGCTGGCTGGGGACACGGCGAGGCGAATGTAGTAGCCAGCGCGTCCAATCAAGGCTCGCTGATAATTGATCGCCTTCCAGTGCTCGCCGGCGTCGTCAGATCTCCAAACGGAACCCTGGTCCTTGGTCTGGATCAAGGCGAAAACGCGATTCGAATTGGTCGGTGCAACCGCGACATCGATCTTCCCCAGCGGTGCGTGAGGCAGACCATGCTCTTCGATGCGAGTCCACTTCGTTCCTCCGTCGTGGGAAACGTAAATTCCGCTGCCCGGGCCGCCGCTGAACTCGCCCCAGGTGTGCATCTCGACTTGCCACATGCCGGCAAATAAAGTGCGCGGATTGTGCGCGTCCATCGACAGGCCGGAGCAGCCAACATTTTCTCCGGCAAAAAGTACGCGCTCCCAATGCAGACCTCCATCGGTAGTGCGGAAGACGCCACGCTCGGGTTGCGGTCCGGTTGTGCGGCCCAGAACGCAGGCGAAAACGATCTCAGGATTCGACGGGTGGATGACGATGCGGCCGATCCGGCCGCTCTCCGGCAGCCCCATGTTGATCCAGGTTTTGCCGGCATCCGTCGATTTATAAATTCCATTGCCCATCACGTCGATATCGCGAATTGCCCACGCCTCGCCCGTCCCGGCCCAGACCGTTCTTGGATCAGAAGGAGCTACGGCCAGAGAGCCGATTGCGGCCACCGGTTCTTTGTCAAGGATCGGCATCCAGTGATTCCCGCCGTCGGTCGATTTCCAGACTCCTCCGGAGGCAGCTCCCGCGTAGTAAGTGCTGGCATCGCCCGGAATGCCAGCAACGGCTGCGATGCGATTCCCCACTCTGGGGCCTACGAAGCGAAAGCGGAACTGGCTTTCGTCGTCGGAGTCCGGTTGTTGCGCACGCACCGACATGCTGCTCAGCACGGCGATGGCAGCGAAACACAGCGTTATTTTCCTGATGAGCATTCCTGGAATCCTCCGGTCAGAACATCGTGCATCTTACATGTCGGAAGGCAAGTGGGCCAAGTCGAGCTACGTCCGAATTTCGGCCGCTTCGTCAGGTCGTACTCAGGCAGGGATCTTTGCGTCGAGGGTTCTCATAACATCCAGGATCATGTGAAGGACAGCCTCATCGCCGATCGCAGTATTGATCATGGTGTGGTAAATGGCGCGATCCGGCCATTCGACGTGGAAATATTTCTGGATGAAATCCACACGCTCGCGATCAACTGTGTCCACGAGCTGCTCGGCTTCCTTTTCGCTCTTGCCGCGGGCCAGCAGGCGTCGAACTTTATTTTCCCTCGGAGCGTAAAGAAAGACCCGCAAGGCATCTTTGCGGTTCTTGAGGAACTGCTGCGATCCTCTTCCCACGATGACAGAGTTGCCGGTCTTTGCCACGCTTTGAACAACCTGCTCCGTAAACTTCAATATGCATTCGCTGTCGACCAGCTTGAGCTTGTGGGCATTGATGCTGCCTTCATAACTGCCGCGCAAAAACGATTTGAAGAGCCGGTAGTAGAGGGGATCGGTTCGTTCCTCACGGCCCTCGACGACCGTCTTCGGGCAATCGGCAAGACGCGCGATCTCCTCCGTCAGCAATTGATCCCAAAGCTTCCAGCCCAGCTGCTTGGCAAGTAGCTGCGCGATTTCGCCGCCGCCGCATCCGTATTCGCGTTCAATGGTAACGATTTTTATCTGCATAGTGATAACCGAAGCCTAGGGGTAGATGGGGACAACCAGAACCGGGCACGATCCCAACTGCAGCGTGCGATAGGTCGTCGAACCAAACACAGCTTGATCCAGCGTGCCGCGGCCGCGCACTCCCATTACTACCATATCGATTTGTGCTTCTCTAACCAGCTGAATGATTTGCTGGTACGGTTTTCCGGTGCGCACCACGCTCTTGTTATTGAGCGTCTTGCGTTTCCCCGGTGGAATGAGTTTATCGAGCAGTTCCGTAGCTCTCACTACGGCGATCTTAGTCTTGGCGGGACTTGGAACCGGCTCCAACACGTGCAGAAGGATCAGTTCGGCGTCGTACTCTTCCGTCACAGAGATCGCATAGCTCAGAGCCCGCTCGGAGTTCTCGGAAAAATCCGTGCAGAAAAGAATTCGGTTCAGATGGTGGACGTGCTGCCCACCTCTACCTTCGGTCGTCGATTCGTTCGGCAGGTTGGATATAACCAGTACCGGGCAGGGAGCCCTGCGCATCACACGGTCGGTTACCGACCCGAGCACCAGACGGTCAAACCCCCGGCGGCCATGCGTTCCCATCACGATCAGGTCAGTTTTTCGTTCTTGCGCAAACAACAGAATGCAATCTGGGGCTGCGCCGTCGTGTACCTCCAACTCCGGCTCAATCTCGCCGTGGGTGTGCGCGCTTACGAATTCGGACAGTTTCTGTTTGCCACCGTCGCGGAGCCCACGGCAGAAGGCAGCGTAGTCTCCCGTAGAGGCGACATATTCTGCGTACGGATACCGCGAGAACTCGACGATATGCTGCGCCACCAACCTGGCTCGATAATGTTGCGCCACTGAAACTGCATAGTGATATGCCCTTATCGAAAACTCTGAGAAATCGATGGGGCAAAGAATGAGTTTAATTTCCATAACTGCTGCTCTAGCCTTTTAGGGCATATGTTGAATAGATCGCATCTATCATTCCGCGACTCTGACCCCGCCGCCGCCAGGATCATTTTTCTTCAGGACAAAAGACAGGCCGAACATAATCGCCGCTCCTACGCAAAGAACCATGAACGTGTCAATGTATGCCAGGCTCGCGGCCTGCCCTTGCAGCGATTGGTAAATCCTGGCATAAGCCGTGAGTTGCGCCTCATGCCTGCCCACACCGGAGGCAGCCAGTTGTTGAGCCAGGCCGTTCGCCGAATTTACGAAGTTGGGGTTGTCGACCCTGGCATTCTGCACCAGCCGGGCCTGATGGAATTGTGAACGCCGCGCAATCAATGTCGTGACCAGGGATGTTCCCACGCTGCTTCCCATGTTGCGCATGAAATTGATAATTCCTGCGACCGCGTTATTTTTCTCCGGAGCGATTCCGATATACGCTACCAGCGTAATCGGCACAAACAGGAACCCCAAACCAATTACCTGGGCAATGCGCAGCCATGTCGCCGCGCTGAAACTGATCAGCAAATCGATTCGCTTCGTGGAATAGAACATGGAGACCGATAGAGCCAGCCACCCGAAAGCAATCAGGTAGCGCGCCTGAATCTTGGTTGTGAGCTGGCCCATGACGGGCATTTCAAACAGCAAAACGAGACCTCCCGCCGAGAGAGCGAGCCCTGCCAGTTCCGAAGTGTAGCCCACGAGTGTCTGCAGGAATTGCGGCATCAGCACCAGGCTGCTGAACAACAGAATGCCCAGTGTGAACATCATCAGGCTCGAGCTTGCGAAGTTAAAACTCTTGAACATGCGCACGTCGATGATCGGCGCCTTTTGATATAACTCCCAGATGACCAGCGAGATCAGGCACACGGTTGCGACCACAATTAGAGTCGTGATGAAGTGTGAACCAAACCAATCATCCTCCTGCCCCTTGTCGAGTAGAACTTGCAAAGCTCCGATACCGAGTGCCAGGAGGGCGATGCCGATGTAGTCCAACTTGACTCCAGCCGCCTTGAGTTTGGCCAAGTAGGGAGGATCTTCGACAAAGCGCCGCACTAGAAGCCATGTGAGTATGCCAACTGGAAGGTTGATAAAAAAAATCCAGCGCCAGGAATAGTTGAAGGTGATCCACCCGCCGAGAGTTGGTCCGATGGTGGGCGCCATGATGGCCGTAATGCCATAGAGCGCGAATGCCAGGCCTCGTTGCTGCGGCGGAAACGTATCCGCCAGAATGGCCTGCGCCATGGGCTGCAAGCCGCCGCCACCTGCGCCTTGCAGTACCCGAAAGAGAAGAAGAAATCCCAGACTGGGCGCGATGCCGCAGAGCAAAGAACTCACAGTAAAGACGGCCAGGCAGGACATGAAGAAGCGCTTGCGTCCCAATGCGCCTGCAAGCCAGCCGCTGATCGGGAGGATGATGGCGTTCGAGACCAGATAGGAAGTCAACACCCAGGTACTCTGGTCGTTGCTCGCGCCCAGATTCCCGGCCATATACGGCAACGCCACGTTGGCGATGCTGGTATCGAGCACCTCCATGAAGGCGGCCAGGGCCACGACGACAGCAATAAGCCAGGGATTGTACTTAGGCCGCCAAACTACCTCATCGAGTGTGAGGGCACCGGAACTCATTTGAGGTAAACGTCTGGCACCACGTTCATGCCCGGCCGAAGCCGGCGATCTTTGTTTTCGCCGGGTTCGAGAACGATTTTGACCGGAATCCTCTGGACTATCTTCACGTAGTTCCCGGTGGCGTTCTCCGGCGGGAGCAAACTGAAGAGCGGTCCGGTTGCTCCCGCGATGCTATCCACGTGTCCCTTTAGCGTGCGGCCACTGGAATCCACGTGAATTTCCGCTTTCTGTCCAACTCGCATGTGTCTGAGCTGGGTCTCTTTGAAATTGGCGGTGATCCAGACTTCATCAAGAGGCACAACGGTAAGAAGTTGCTGTCCGTTCTGGACGTTCATCCCAACTACCACCGTTTTGTTCACCTCGCCGGTGACCGGAGCAACGATTTTTGTGTAACTGAGATTCAGTTGGGCCTGTTCGAGCTGGGTGCGCTTTTGCTCAACATCGGCGATGGCAGCCCGCACGCGAGCCCGCGTGGACGACACTTGCTCCGGCCCAGTTTCCGCGTACTGGTGGTTCGCATTGGCTTGCGCCAGTCGGCTGCGGGCCTGTTGAACGAATTGTTGCGCCGCGGACTCGCTGGCCCGAGCGGCCGCGACCGTAGCGGTGCTCGATTTGGCAGTGGCCAACGCCTGATCGTAGATTTGTTGTGATACTTCCCGCTTATCGACAAGCGCCTTGTATCGGTGGAGATCGTCTTGCGCCTTGACATCGTTGGCCTCGGCCGCGTCCAGTTGGGCGTGAGCGGCAGTCAGTTGCCGCTCGGCGGCGACCACGCCGGCGTCAGCGTCTTCGATGCCAGACGCCGTGAACGTGAGTTGGCTTGAAGAGTTTACCGACGTTATGGGAACCGTGATGTTCAGCGACTGGGCTGTCGCCTCGGCATTGTCGAGATTGGCTTGTGCCTGCGCGACTGCGACCTCATAGTCTTTCGGGTCGATCTCGACCAGCACCGTGCCTTTTTCGACCCACTGGTTGTCGTCTACGTTGACTTTCACCACATAGCCGGAAACGCGCGCGCTGACTGGATAAAGGTGAACATCCGCCTGCGCGTCGTCCGTCGATTCGTAGCTGCTGAAGTAGCGCCATAGGAATACGCCGCCAACGACCACCACCACTGCGGTGACAAGAATCAAAATGTTTCTGCGGCGCTTGGGATTCGGGCGCACCGGCGGCGTGTAGCTTTTCTCCGCCAAAGGGGATGAATCGACCGAAGACTCCGGATGGGGTTGGTTCTCGTCCGCCATGTTTATTGTCCTTTGAAATATTCTCTGACGCCCTGCTCCGCGATTCCCAGAGCACGAATCAGCGAAATTTTCGCGTAATTATAGCTGTACAGACTTGATATGTACTGCTCGTGCGCACTCGCGACCGCCTCCTGCGATTGCACCACCTCTACGCTGTCGGTGACACCGGCGCTGAAACGATCGCGAGATTGGGTCAGCGTTTCTTCCGCCAGATCGATGTTGCTGCGCGCCACGTTGACTTGATCCGATGAGGACTGCAGGTTCAGGAGCGCGGCGCGCACATCGGAGTCGATCTGGGCTCGCAGACTCTCCAAACGCTCGCGGCTCTGCTCGAGTTTGGCATCGGCCTGCAGAACATCGGCGTGAACGCTCCCGCCCTGAAAGATTGGAATCGATAGCGTTCCGCGCACGTCCGACACTGGCGTTGCCGTGGAGGGATGCGACCCTCCACGGCCATAATCTGCGTTGAAGGACAACGATGGAAAATAGCCCGCCAGCGCTGCCTTTCGAGAAAATTCCGCTGCACGTACGTCGCTGATGGCTGCCTGGTAATCGGAACGCGAAGCATAGGCGCGTCCCAGAGCCTGATCCACAGTAAGGGCTTCGAGCGCCTGATACGGCGACTTGTCAGCGAATTCAAATTCCTGACCAGGAGCTAAGCCAATAACGCGCGCCACGGTCAGCTTCTGGATGGCGAAGTTATTCTTCGCCTGGATCAACTGCTGTTGTCGGGTCTGGAGCTCAACCTTGGTGCGAAGACCGTCTATGTCGGGCGAAGTGCCAGCATTCACCTGGTCCGTTGCCTGATCGTAGAGCGCCTGCGCCGTCTTGACCTGCGCTTCCGCCGTTTCAATGCGGGCTTCGTCGGCGATCGCCTGCAAGTAGGTATAGCCTACGGCCAGCACGACCAGATCGCGAGCGTCCTTAAAGGTATAGTCGGCGGATTTGGCACTCTGGTTGGCCGCGCGGGCAGCATTGATGGACTTCCAATCAAACAGAGTTTGGGTCACACTGGCTCGCGCGTCAAAGTAAGAAAACGGGCCCACCGACGGCGGAATGGGAATTCCGTCGAGACTCGTAAGGCCGAGCTCGGGAAGATTAATCTTGGAGGCATCCACATAGGGCGCCCCAGAGACGTGTGGCAAGAGGGCGCTCAATTGCTGCCAGCGCTCGCCCCGGGCCGAGCGAACGTCCGCATGGGAAAGGAGCAATCCCAGATTCTGTTTCAAGCCGCGGTCGATGGCATCCTGAAACGAAAGCGACAAAACTCCCGGAACCAGCTTTGCCGGAACGCTGGCTGCGAACGGGCTCACGCCGGTTGTTCCGGGAATCTGTTGGCCAGGAGTGCTCGGACCCGGTGGTGTCTCGGTTTGCGCCAGGGATGTTGCCGCCCCACAAACCAAGACTCCGGCCAACAGGAAAACGCGGCAGCGTTCGTAACTGAGTCTCAAGGGAGTCTCCTCCTTTATTCACGACGCTAAGACTTGTGTGCTCCCGGAAAGCGGGGAGGATGACATGATATGCCCGGCGGCTGAGTGCATGCACCGCCGCGCATTAGCCGAGGCGGAATTGGACGCGATACTACTTCCTACGGGAATTAGGTCACGCCCGGGCTTTGTCGATCATCGCTTCCCAAATACCTTTGGATTTCAGGACCAGCTCAACCGCTTCACGAATTGCGCCGCGGCCGGCAAGAGCTTTCGTGGTGTAGTGAGCCGCATCTCTTGCCTCCGGGACGGCATCGCCGACCGCAATTGCCAGGCCGGCGCGGCGCATCAGCGGGATATCAGGAAGGTCGTCGCCAATATAAGCGACAGCCGAATCGGAGACGCCCGCTCTTCGAAGGATGTCTTCATATGCCGGCATCTTTACCGGCTGTTTCATATAGATGAATTCCATCCTCATCTCCTGGGCGCGGCGAAGCAGTGCAGCACTCTCGCGGCCAGTGATGCAGCCGGTGCGCAGGCCCGCAGTCTGGGCGAGGGTTAACCCCTGGCCGTCGTGGGCGTCAAAGGTCTTGATTTCGAGGGCGATGCCGTCGGTCTGCGAGAGCAGAGTGACGCCGCCGTCGGTCATTGTGCCGTCCACGTCCATAAGGAGCAGTTCGATCCGCGCGGCGCGCTTCTTGAGCGCTGGGGAGATTTTGATAGAACGAGCCAAAACAACCCTCCAGAACAAAGCTAGATGAGACTCTAACTTAAAAGATTCACCGGGCGCCTGCCAAATGCGCCCCTGCTACGATGGCTCGACTGCGATTGAGGACGAGAATAATTTTTTGCATACTTAGTTGCTACCACGTGCATCTCTCACAAAAGAGGAGCTAATCATGAGCACAGTCGCCGCACCCGAAGAAACTGCTATCACAACCTGGAACATTGATCCCGTTCACTCTACCGCCCAATTCAAGGTCAAGCACATGATGATCTCGAACGTGAAGGGCGAGTTTACTGCCGTTACTGGAAAATTGGAATTAAACAGCGCGGATATCACCAAGTCAAAGATCGAGGCTTCAATCGACGCCGGCTCGATTAACACCCGGGAGCCACAGCGCGATGCGCACCTGAAGAGCGCGGATTTCCTCGATGTTGAGAAGTTCCCCGTTTTGACCTTCAAATCGACTCGTGTCTCGAAGGTGAAAGTCGACGAACTTTCAGTGGAAGGCAACCTCACGATCCATGGTGTTACTCGCAACGTTGTATTTGAGGTCGAGGGCCCAAGCGCTCCGGTGAAGGACCCGTGGGGGAACACTCGGATCGGGATCTCGGCCACAACGCGCATCGACCGGAAGGATTTTGGCTTAACCTGGAACGCAACGCTCGAGGCCGGTGGCATGATGGTCGGACACGACGTGACGATCACGCTCGATGTCGAGTTCGTAAAGGTCTAACCTTCGTGCGAGAGGTTTGATCGTTCCACCGAGGAGATGGCTTCGAACAGGGCGTCGGCCTTGGTTTTGCCCCACTCATGCATCCAGTGCTAGACTGCGCAAATGGCTACCAAAAAGAAGGCTAAGAAGAAATCTGCGAAGCCGAAGTCTGCGAAATCGAAGAAGAGTGCGCACGGGAAAGTCGCGCGCCCGAAGCAGCGGGTACAGGCTAAGAAAACTCCTAAGAAACCGGCAAAGAAGAGTTCTGTTCGGTCCAAACCCGCGGGCAAGACGAAGGGCGTGAAGAGAGCGGCCAGCGGGAAGGCTGGGAGCGCGCGCAACAGGGAGGTTCCAAGGAGACGCATTGGTCGGAGTGCGTCGGCGTTCTCCCGGCAGGCCCCGGAACCACGCTCGGGCGAGGAATCGGGAGATCTGCAAGGCCTGTCTAACGTCGAAAGCGCCGATTCGGAAAGCGTTGACGAATTGATCGAGGAGGGAAACGCGTTCGAGGCCGGCGTGATTTCGGGAGTTGAAGAGGCCGACGGCGAGGATGGAAGAGAAGTTCACACTCGTGAAGTGCCCGAAGACGATGTGCCTGAAGAATACCTGGATAACGACTGACGAAGATAACGCCAGATTATTTCACTTCAGGTTCACAGCTGAGAACATTTGATCGCGACCCGGCTCAACGGCAGCCACACGGTCGAGTCGAGCCGACCCGCCAAAGCAAATGCCGGCTAACGTTCGGCCACGCCGTGCCGATAGAGAATGGGTGATCCCTCGTTCCTCTGCACCTAGCCCGCGTGAAGGGAAACCGGTGTCTCCCTCCGGAACCCATTTTGTCGCCCGCCAGCCGATTCTTACCACGGATGAGAAGGTTTTCGGTTACGAGCTTCTGTTTCGCGACGGCATCGAAGATTTTTTCCGGTGTCCGGATTCCGACGCCGCCTCCCGCAGCACGTTGAACAGCTCCATGTTGATGGGCCTCGATGTACTTTGCGATGGACGCCGGGCCTTTGTGAACTGCACCCGCGACATCCTGCTTAAGGATTACGTCAAGCTGCTGCCGGCGGGCCAGACCGTGGTCGAGATTCTCGAAACCGTTCCCGCCGATGACCTGGTAGTGGCAGCCTGCCGTCGGTTGAAGGAAGCCGGGTACATGATTGCGCTGGACGATTTTGGGGCAGACGATCCGCGTGAACGCCTGACCGATCTTGCCGACATCATCAAAGTGGACCTCAGGGCTACCGCGTTGGATGACGCGGCCGCAATGGTGCGACGGTACGGTCCCTGGCGCTGCCGCTTGCTCGCGGAAAAAGTGGAAACGCGCGATGAGTTCCTTGCCAGCAAGAAAGCTGGCTTTCTTTACTTTCAGGGATACTTCTTCCGCCGTCCGGAAATACTTACTGCGCGTGAGATTCCCGCCAACCGGCTCAATTATCTGCGCATGCTGACCGCGGTTTCGCAACCGGAGTTAGATGTGCGTCACATAGAAAATCTGGTTAAGGGCGAGGCATCGCTGTGCTACCGTCTGCTGCGTTATCTGAACTCCGCTGCTTTCGGCTTTGCCTCCGAAATTCATTCCGTCCGGCACGCGCTCTCCATCCTGGGAGAGCGCGAAGTTCGCCGCTGGATCCGCCTGGTGGCGAGCCTGGGGGCGGGCCAGGATAAGCCGAGCGACCTGGTGCTCGCCGCTTTGGTGCGCGCTCGTTTTTGTGAGTTGCTCTCGCCCAAAATTCAACACGGCGATTCTGACTTCTTCCTCTTGGGCATGCTTTCGCTAATGGATACGATTCTCGAGATTCCCATGCAGCAGGTGCTTGATAACGTCCCCATCGACCAGGAATGCAAAGCCGTGCTGTTGGGCGCGGCCAGCCGTCTGCGGACCTTCTATCAACTCATGCTGGCGCAAGAATCCGGGGAGTGGGCCGCGCTTCGGGACCTTACAACTCAGCTTCATCTCAGCGAAGCTGACGTTTCGGCGGCTTACTGGCAAGCCATGCAATGGGCGCGCCAAGTAAGCTCGGGGGCTGAATAGATCTGGTCGAATCAATGGTCCCCGGTGAATGCTCTCCCGGGAACGATCTCCTGCGAATGTGGCAATCCCGCTAGCTTGGTCGTATGCGGGGCGAAACCAGTTGGCATGCAGGTTCATTCGCTTCGAGCATTCGCAATTGCTCGCGTATGTCGCTGCGGAGCAACGCCACGGAAATGCCTCCGAAGAATTCTGGATAGCGGTCGAGCCGCCCGAGTGCAGCCTGCAACAAGAGAGCAGTTCCGAGGCGATTGTCGCACTGCAAGTGGTGAAATGCCGCAGTCACTTGAATTAGTCCCTGCAGAAAGGTTTTCTCCGGTTCTGGCAGCTTTAGCCACACGCTCTCCCAGGCCTCGTGCGCAGTGAAAAACTCACCCGCGTCGTAGAGACGTAAGCCTTCCGCGAGAGCTCCTTCGGTCCAGTCGAACTTCATCATCTTTGGTCTCTAAAACTAGCATGGACGAAGGGGTGCGACGTATCTCATGGAGTCGGCAAAAGGGGTGTACACTGTCTGGCAGCATTCGACGAGAGACCCCTACTAGTGGGGCGAGTCGACTAAGGAATGCCCTGCCTTTCCCCGGCGGTTGGAGTTTTCATGCGGAGTTCTCCGGTAGCGAGGCGGATGGTCACGCTCAGCGGTGCGGCCACAGGCTTCTTCGTCGCCCGAACCTTGCTCCTCTGTTTTCTGCCGTGCGTTACCTGGTTTTCGATTTGCCCGGTTCCCGTGATCGCTCAGGCCGGTGTTCAGCAGGTCAGTGTTCAGCAGGCCGGTGTTCAGCAGACTCCCGCCACCAACTCCGCTTCTCAGTCGGAGACTAAGCAAAACTCGGCCGAACTCGCTTCTCACGACGAACCTGCCACATTCAAAGTGAATGTAAAGCTGGTGGTGGTACGTGCAGTGGTCCGCGACTCCCAGGGCCGCGCTATCGGAAATCTTCGCCAGGACGATTTTCAGGTCTTCGACAAGGGCAAGCCCCAAGTGATCACGCAGTTCGAAGTCGAACAGCCGGGAAGTCTGGCAGCCAGGGCGCGCCAGGAGTCGACTGAGAACTCCGGCGAGATTCCTTCCGCCGATACTTCCTCCAATACTGGGAATTTACCTGCCGTGCCCGAGCGTTTTGTGGCTTACCTGTTCGACGATGTGCACCTCGAGTTCGGCGATCTAGCCCGGGTGCGGGAAGCCGCGGAGCGCCACTTCGCTAAGTTGCGGCCCACCGACCGCGCGGCCATCTTTAGCACTTCGGGCCAGACGACGCTCGATTTTACCGACGATCGCGTTCAACTCCACGCAACCTTGCTTCGTCTTCAGCCCCGCCCCATCGCGGGTGGTTTTGGACACGACTGCCCCGATATCGGCTACTACCAGGCGGATCTGATCGTTAACAAGAACGATCCTCAGGCTACGCAGGTTGCCGTTCAGGAAACGCTCTTGTGCAGCCCGGGCATGCAGCCCTCTAGCGGCGCGGGCGTGGCACAACTTATGGCCTCAAGGGCTTTGAATGCTGGTGACCACGAAAGCCGCATCTCTCTTGGTTTGCTCAGCGACGTAGTGCGCGATATTTCAAGAATGCCTGGTCAACGCAGCGTTGTCCTGGTTTCTCCCGGATTCATCACTCCGCAACTGGAATATGACTACAGCCAGATTATCGATCGCGCCCTTCGCTCGCAGGTTGTCATCAATGCCCTGGATGCGCGCGGATTGTACGTCCCAAATCTCTTCGCAGATGCCAGTGCTTCCACGCCGCCGCCGGCCGGCAAGGCCTTGATTGAGATTGCGGCTGCATCGGCGCAGGATGACCTCTTAGCCGTCTTGGCCGACGGTACCGGCGGTGTTTTCTTCCACAACAATAACGATCTCGACGAGGGCTTCCGCCGCGTTGCCGACACACCCGAGTATTCTTATGTGCTGGCTTTCGTTCCGCAAAACCTCAAACTTGACGGCAGCTTTCACAGCTTGAAGGTCACGCTGAAGAATCCGCAAAAACTGACGTTGCAAGCGCGCCGCGGCTATTACGCGCCCAAGAACTTCACCAGCCCGGATGAGCTAGCCAAGCAGGAAATTGTTGACGCCATGTATTCCCAGGAGGAGTTGCACAATCTTCCCGTCAACCTGCACACGCAGTTTTTCAAAGCAAGCGATCAGGATGCCACGCTTGTCGTGCTTGCTCATGTGGACGTAAAACGCCTGCGCTTCCGAAAAGTCGAAGGCCGAAACGACAACGTTCTAACCTGTGTGTCGGCTTTATTCAATCGCAATGGCAACTTCGTTCAAGGAATAGAGAAGACAGTGACCATGAAATTGAAAGATGAGACTCTGGAACACAAGCTCGACTCAGGAATTACGCTCAAGACCAGCTTCGACGTAAAGCCGGGGAGCTATCTGGTAAGGCTTGTGGTAAGGGACGCGGAAGGGCAAATGATGTCCGCAGAGAACGGGACCGTTGAGATTCGTTAAACAGGCATTTTGGAGGTGAAGTATGCGCCATCGCCGGCTGGTTCTTTTCATTGGCCTGATTAGTCTGGCCAGTTTCTGGATACTTCGCGAATCAGGCTCAAGCATCCCCGAGGTATACGCCCAACAGGCAAAGACAACGGGCGCGGACGATGCCGGGGTGATCCGGGCTGAGACCCGTCTGGTTCTGGTGGATACCGTCGTCACCGACAAGAAGGGCGAGTACGTTCGCGATCTCGCTCAAAAAGACTTCAAGGTCTGGGAAGATGGCAAGGAGCAGGCCGTCACCAGCTTTTCTTTTGAGGAGAGCACGAACTCCACCAACCCACAGCCTCACTACCTGGTCTTGTTTTTCGACAACTCAACCATGGACATGGGTGATCAGGCCAGAGCGCGGGATGCGGCCGCAAAATTTATCGACGCAAACGCGGGCCCCGACCATCTGATAGCCATTGCGGATTTCGGCGGCACGGTGCACATCTCACAGAACTTTACCGCAGACGCAGACCGCTTGAAGCAAGTGGTGGCGGGTTTGAAAGGATCCTCAGTTTCGCCGAACGCGCAGCCGCCGGTGATGGTGGCTTCGATGGGTAGTCCCTCCATAGGGCCGTCTCTGAGTAATGCGGAAGCTGACTTTGGCGTCCAAACCGTGCTGCTGGCTCTGCGGAGCCTGGCCAAAAACCTTTCCACTGTGCCCGGCCGAAAGTCGCTGGTAATGCTGACCTCCGGCTTCAAAATGAATCCCGAATATGAATCGGAACTGACTGCAGTCATCGATACTTGTAATCGATCGAACGTTGCTGTCTATCCCATCGATGTGCGTGGCTTGGTGACGCCAGACATGGCGCCACCGCATAGCCGTCTAGCTCCGCCTTCCGCCCATTCCGTATCTGGATCGTATGTTCCGGCCGCATTTCACTATTCGGGAACGGACTCTCATCAGCCAATGCTCCGGTTGGCTGCATTTGCTGAACCGTCCGCGCTTCCCGCCCAACACGGCGGAGGCGGTGGTGGAGGCGGAGGTCATGGTGGTGGTGGAACCGGCGGCGGAAGTACCGGTGGTGGCGGAACTGGTGGTGGGACCGGCGGTGGCGGCAAAACCGGCAGCGGCACCACTGGCGGTGGAACCACTGGCGGCAGAACCAGCGGGGGATCTCCGGGAAATGCTCCGAACAGCAGCCTCTACAGTCCTTACAACCAGCCCCGGCAGATCGTTCCGCCATTTCCTGCCAGCGCTTCTGACAATCAGCAAGTTCTCTATCAACTCGCCGACGGTACCGGCGGATTCGTGATCCTCAATACCAACGATCTGCTCGGCGGTCTGCAGAGAATCGCCAAAGATCAAAACCAGTACTACCTTCTCGGTTATAAGCCCGCTGTTTCGGTCGAAGGCAGTTGCCACACGTTGAAAGTTAAAGTGGAGCGTGGGGGGACCAACGTCCGCGCCCGCAGCGGCTATTGCAACGTGAGGCCGGCAGACCTCCTGGCCGGGAACCCGATTGAGAAGGACCTCGAAACCCGCGCCAGTGGCGAGATGCAAGGCAACGTAACCGCCATGATGCAGGCGCCTTTCTTCTACACTTCGCCCAACACGGCTCAGGTTCACCTCGCTGTGGAGATTCCTTCAACAGCGCTCAAGTTTGAAAAGGTGAAAGGGAAGCAACATGGAGCGGTCAACATATTAGGTATCGCCTACAAGCCGGATGCATCGATTGCGGCGCGTTTCAGCGATACCGTGAATGTCGATCTTGATGGCAAGAAAGAAGTGGAAGAATTTCAGAAACAGCCGTTTCACTACGAAAACCAGTTTGGAATCGCCTCCGGCGATTACAAGCTGAAAGTCGTGTTCAGTTCCGGCAACGAGAGCTTTGGAAAACTTGAAACGCCGCTCTCGATCGACCCATATCTTGGCAAGGAATTCAGCATTAGCGGTGTGGCGCTCAGCAACGACCTGCGACGAGCTGCCAACCTCGCCGCCGATCTGGACAGCCAGCTGCTCGAAGACAGGACTCCATTGCTGGCGGACGGTTTTCAGATTTCACCCTCCGCGTCCAACCGTTTCAAGAAAACTGACACCGCGGCAATCTACACCGAGGTTTACGAACCGCTCCTGAAAAATCCGAATCCTCCCAAAGTCGATTTCGAGCTAATCATTGTCGAACGCGCGAGCGGACAGGAGAAAATGCGTTTCGCTCACCAGGTCCCGGAAGTAAAAGCAGGGAACCCACTGATTTCGCTGGGGCTGAAGCTGCCGGTTGCGCAGCTAGGCCCCGGTTCCTATCTCTTAAAGTTGAGGGCCGTTGATTCAGTGGGCAACTCGAGCAAAACCCGCTCGGTTGATTTCGAAGTAGAGTGACGGGTCGGCGCCGAGCTCTTGCGCTCGACCTGCAAGAGCCGCTTCGCATATGATTTGAGCATGATTTCTGCGAATGCGTATCGCCCTCCGCTCGGGCGCGCTCGATGATCATCACCCGGAGTCCGCTGAGGATTTGCCTCGGCGGCGGCGGCACCGACCTCCCGTCCTATTATCGCCAGCATACTGGCTTCGTGATCTCCGCGGCCATCAGCCGGTACGTCTATATCACCATCAACGAAGCGTTTCGTCCGCGGATTATCGTCAAGTACTCCAAGTTCGAAGATGTAGAACGCGTTGATGAGATCCAGCACCCGATCATCCGCGAGGCTTTGAAGTTAACCGGAGTAACCGGGCCGTATCTCGAAATTGTCAGCCTTTCTGACATCCCCGCGGGCACCGGGATGGGATCTTCCGGCAGCTTCACCACCGCCCTATTATGCGCTCTGCACACGCTGAAGCGGGATTTCGTGCCACCGCGCGATCTCGCGGAGCAAGCTTGTCACATCGAACTCAAGCTGCTCAATGAGCCCATCGGCAAGCAGGACCAGTACATCGCCGCTTTTGGCGGCATCACCTCCTTCCAGTTTCTGCCGGATGATCGCGTGCTCGTCGAACCACTGAAGATCCCCGCCGAAACTCTGGCTAACCTTGAGGACAACCTCCTCCTGTTCTTCACCGGAAGCTCGCGCAACGCGTCTGACATTCTCCGCGACCAGGATTCGAGAACCAAACAGAACAACTCTGAGATGATCGAGAATCTTCATTTCACCAAGCAGCTAGGTATCGAGAGCCGCGACGCTCTGCTGGCCGGTGACTTGAGAAAGTTTGCCCATGTGATGAATATTCACTGGGAGAACAAGAAGAAACGGTCTCCTGGTATGAGTGGCGGCGAGATCGATCGGCTGTATGAACTCGCGGTCGCCAACGGCGCTCTTGGCGGCAAACTCATCGGCGCCGGTGGCGGCGGGTTTCTCATGTTCTACACCGAGGAGAAGACTCGACTCAGAGCGGTCATGCGACACGCCGGACTTCGCGAAGTCCGCATGCAGTTCGACTTTGCTGGAACCACGGTAGTGGCCCATTCGTAGGAGAATGCTTTGTTGAATTCGGCCCTGAATCCACTGCCGACGGTTGCGATTCTCGCCGGCGGCCTCGCCACCCGCTTGCGGCCCATGACGGAGAATGTGCCGAAGTCACTGCTCGAAGTGAATGGCGAACCCTTTGCCATTCATCAACTGCGTTTGCTGCAGTCGAAAGGCATCCGCCGCGTTGTGTTCTGCGTGGGATATCTTGGTGAGTTGATCCAGCAAACGATCGGCGACGGCTCCAGCGTAGGCCTTCAGGTAGACTACTCGTTCGACGGGCCTGCATTGTTGGGAACAGCCGGGGCCGTGAGAAATGCTCTGCCCAAGTTAGACGATTCTTTCTTCGTGATGTACGGTGACTCCTATCTTCCTTGCGACTACGCTGCGATTGCCCGCCAGTTTCAAGCTGCAGGTGTGCTGGGAATGATGACGGTTTTTCGCAACGAAGGAAAATGGGATACCAGCAACGTCGAGTTCGAAGCCGGCGGGGTCGAGGGAGGAAAGATTCTGGCGTACAGCAAGACGAACCGTTCGCCAGCCATGCGCTATATCGATTACGGACTCGGAGTTTTTCGCGCGGAAGCATTCCAGGGGTTGCCCGTCGGAAAGCCTTGCGACCTCGCAGAGCTATATGCAGACCTGCTGCAGCGCAAGCAATTGGCAGCCTTCGAAGTGCGTGAGCGCTTCTACGAGATCGGGTCACCGGCGGGGCTGCAGGAGACAGCTGAGTTCCTGGCGGCGCAGGCGGTGAGCCGGGCTGAAGGTTGAGGCTAATAAGTAATAAGGAATGACCACGAAAAATTCATTCGCGCAGCAGTTTCTCGCCGAAGCCAAAACTGTAATCGACCGCCTCGACGCAGCCAGCATCGAGAAAGCGGCTTCTCTGCTGGCTCTGACCCGCGTATCCGGAGGACGATTGTTCATCCTCGGTGTAGGAGGCAGCGCCGCCAACGCTTCTCACGCCGTGAACGACTTCCGCAAGATCGCAGGCATCGAGGCCTACGCGCCAACCGACAATGTGTCCGAACTCACCGCGCGCGTAAACGATGAAGGTTGGGCGACAGTCTTCGAGGCCTGGCTGCGGGTAAGCCGCCTGCGCACCAACGATCTTGTGCTTGTATTCTCGGTGGGTGGCGGCGATCTTGAAAAAAATGTCAGCCCCAATCTGGTCGCTGCGCTCCAATACGCAAAGACCGTGGGCGCAAAAATCGTGGGCATCGTCGGCCGCGATGGCGGATACACTGCCAAAGTAGCCGATGTCTGCATCCTCATTCCTACCGTCAATCCCGCCCACATCACTCCGCACGCTGAGGCGTTTCAGGCCGTCGTGTGGCATTTATTGGTTTCGCACCCCGCAGTGAAGCAGCAGCAGACCAAGTGGGAATCGACCGCGCTGAGCGACGCGCAACTCCGCGCAGCGGTTTTCCTTGACCGCGATGGCGTCATCAACCGCGCCGTGGTGCGTGATGGCAAGCCGTTTCCACCCTCCGGAGTGAAGGAACTTGAACTGCTTCCCGAAGTTGCGTCATCGTTGCACGATTTGAAAGCGCACGGCTTCGCGCTTTTTGTGATCACCAATCAACCCGATGTCTCACGCGGCACCCAGACGCGCGACGCCGTCGAGTCCATCCATCAGGCGCTCGCATCCTCGCTGCCCATCGACGATATCTTCGTCTGCTATCATGACGATGAGGATCATTGCGCCTGTCGCAAGCCGAATCCTGGTATGTTGCTCGAGGCCCAGCGCAAGCACAAGATCGATCTCTCGCGCAGTTTCGTGATCGGTGATCGCTGGCGCGACATCGATGCCGGCCACGCCGCCGGTGCAAAACGGTTTTGATTGATTACGGTTACCGCGAACGAAAACCGGCGCGACCTCCAGAGGCTACCGTTCGATCTTTGCGCGAAGCCGCTGACTGGATCCTGTGCTCGAGTTTGAAGGAGTCAACTAGCAACGATGAAGTCCGTATCTGAATTGCGGGTTCAGATTTTCGCAGACGGAGCCGACAAGGCCAGCATCCTCGAACTCTACCGTCAACCCTACATCAAGGGTTTCACCACGAATCCGACCCTGATGCGGAAAGCGGGCGTGACCGACTACGAGCGTTTCGCCCTCGAAATCCTGCAACAGATTCCCGACCGCCCCATTTCCTTCGAAGTGTTCGCCGATGATGAAGCTGAGATGGAGCGCCAAGCCCGCAAGATCGCCCGCTGGGCGGCGAACGTGTACGTAAAAATTCCGGTCACCAATACCCGCCGGGAGCCAATGTATGAATTGGTCCGGCGCCTGAGCGCGGAAGGTATTCAGATAAACGCAACGGCGGTGCTCGCGCTCGACCAAGTGGATCACCTCGCGCGAGCGCTGCGCGGCGGTGCACCCTCCTACATCTCAGTTTTTGCCGGAAGAGTCGCCGACACCGGTCGCGATCCCGTTCCTTTGATGAAATCTGCGCTCGAGTTAATGGCGCCGGAGCCTAACTCGCAGCTGGTCTGGGCCAGCCCGCGCGAACTTCTGAACATCTTTCAGGCCGACGAAATCGGCTGCCACATCATTACTGTTACGTCCGATGTTCTCAAGAAGGTCAGCCTGATTGGCAAGGATCTGCACGACTATTCGTTGGAAACGGTGCGGATGTTCCACAACGACGCCGCGCATTCCGGATACACGCTGGAGTTGACGCCCGAAGAGCGTCAGGTGTGTGAATCGACCAGGTCTTAGATCGCGGCACCCCTGATTGGTTTTGTTCTATCCCGGATACCTTCCGGTGATGTAGCCTTCCAGCTCCTGAATGGTTTGGGCTTGGTCCGTGATGATCCACTTCACCAGATCGCCCAGCGAGACCACCCCCAGCACGTCGCCATTCTCCCCCATCACCGGGAGATGACGGAATCGGTGCCTGGTCATGATCGACATGCATTCGTCCACGGCTTGTCGCGGAGTTACGAAAACGACGGGCGAAGTCATGATGTCGCGGACAAGGGTCTCTTTGGAAGAGTGGCCTTTGAGGGTCACTTTGCGTGCGTAATCGCGCTCCGAAAGAATGCCCACCAGTTTGCCGTCAGACACAACCAGCAACGCACCAACGCTCTCCACCGCCATTTTCTCAACCGCTTCATATACGGACTGGTCGGGCGTCACGGATAGAATGCGGCTGTTGTCCTTGCTCTTCAGCACCAACGCAATCGTGTCCGTAAGTTTCATGGTGACCCCTCCAGCCGGGCAAGATTATACGCCTGCCAGTTTTGCGATCGAATCGAGAAAGTATTACGTTTAAGCTTTCATCGTTCTGATCACATTAGACGCGCCGCTGGCTTCCGGCTGTGACATTTCGCGAATTCTCAGTCGAAGTTTGCGTTTTTGCGCCGGCTAATGTCTATAATGACCGGGGCACAATGCGGCTTCGATCCAAGCGGCAGGAAGTCGGCTCGTGCTGGTCATCTCGGATGGCCTTCCTGCTGCCGGCTGAGGTTGCGAAGAAATGTCCGTTGATTGCATGAATGTGAGACCCGGAGTTGAAGTTGCCAGCCGCACCGATGTGGGCTGCCAGCGCGAAAACAACGAGGACTCCTACCTCTATTGGGAACCGGCTGACGATGAGGAATTCCAGCGCAAAGGACGGCTAGCGGCCATTGCCGACGGCATGGGCGGACACGAGGGCGGCCAGGAAGCCAGCCGCCTGGCGGTTGAGACGGTTCGCGAAGTTTACGATCAGGCGCCGGGCGACGATCCGCAAGCCGCCCTGGTTGACTCTCTTACAGCAGCCCACACACGGATTCAAAACTACGCCGAGCGCTACCCAGCGTTTCAGGGAATGGGAACCACCTGCACGGCTTTGGTTCTGCGCGGCCGTCAGCTTTATTTTGCGCACGTCGGAGACAGCCGCCTGTACCTGGTCCGCGGTGAGCGCATCTTAAGGCTGACTCGCGATCACTCCTACGTTGGCCGGCTGGTGGAGAGCGGCATCGTCCGCGCCGAAGATGCCGAGAAGCATCCGCAACGCCACATTCTGACCGCCGCCTTGGGTGCGGGAAGGGAACTGGCGGTCGATGGCGCCGACCAGACCGTGGATTTGCAGGAAGGAGACCATCTCCTGCTTTGCACCGACGGTCTTTGGAGCGTGGTGACTGAGGAAGAACTGGAGACTACCGTCAGCGGGAATCCGCCGGCGGAATGCTGCGCGGCGCTGGTGAAGCTGGCCCGGCAACGGGGTGCGCCCGACAACATCACCCTGCAAGTGTTACGTGTCGGGTCCGAGTCATAAGCTTAACGCCTGAGAAATCTTCCCGGGGTGCAGAATTCCTACAAGAAACTGCAATCCAATGCACACCGTCTTCGTGTTTGCCTGGACGGAGATCCCCTAAAGTGCTGAACAACTTGGCATTGATGGTGCTTCGATCCCCCCGTAGAAACGGCACCGCAATTGCTATGGCCTTAAAGTCTACTAATGCAATGGACTTTGTGGCATAATTATCGACCATGAAAATTTCTCAAAAGGGACTCTACGCACTCCAAGCCATGATGATGCTTGCCCGCCATCACCACCAAGGCGCCATCAAGATTCGCGAAATTGCCTATGAAGAGGATCTTCCGGAAAAGTTTCTGGAACTGATCCTTCTCGAACTCAAGAACGCGCGCATGGTCGAGAGCGTTCGCGGAGCCAAAGGCGGCTATCAGTTGCGTCGCGATCCCGCCGAGATCCGTTTGAGCGAGATCATGCGCCTGATCGACGGCCCGCTCGCTCCCTTTGCCGATGCCGAGCAACTGCGCGTGCTCATCGATCGCGATCTGCCGCACCGTGCTCTCTATCAGGTGTTTCTCGACGTGCGCGATGCGGCGGCAAAGATTCTGGAAAACACCACACTGGCCGACTTGATTACCGGTACTGCCCCCCGTTCCACCAAAAGCAGGAGTACGGCCAAAAAGAAGGGGAAAGAAAAGGGCAGCGTCCTGCCCATGGTGGTGGGAGGCCAGAACATTGAATAGTTGACGCTCCGCCGTCTGGTCCTCGCCCGTTCGGTCGTGCTCTGGAGTTGACTCGGAAGCAAGAGTCTTCCGGTTTTTCCGCAAGTTAACCTGATTCCAGTGAATTGGAACGGGTTCGCTCACAATCCATAGTAAGTCGATGGTGTTAATGGGAACAGTGGAGCATATGAGTGGGGCATACGTGATCGCCTCTTCGGAAATGTGGGGCCGAAACGGCGATTTAAGACAAACCGATTCGAGTCGAGAGGTTTCTGCCGCGAAAGTGTTGTCGAACAAAAACTAAAAAAGGAGAGGTTTTAAACTTTTATGAAACGACCCAGGAACCCATTTTCCATAGTCCTCGCGCTGGCGGTTCTTTCTGCCGGTGCTTGGGCTCAAACCTCGCAGTCCACCACGCCGGCCGCAACCAAGAAGCACAAAGCAACCGCCGCGGCGCCGGCCGCGGCTATAACCGCAGCCGATGTCCAGTCGCTGAAAGACGCTCTGGCGGCGCAGCAGGCGCAGATGGCAGCGCAGCAAGAGGAGATTCAGTCTTTGCGGGACGAACTGCATCGCAAAGATCAGGTCGCCCAGCAGGCCCAATCCGTCGCCGCTGACGCCGCGGCCAAAGCGGACGCCGCACAGGTCCAGGCCAGCCAGGACAAGGAAGCCTTAGGCCAACTAAAGGGCGATCTCGCCGACCTGAAATCCGTGAACAGCACGGTCGCAGACAACGCAACCTTGAAAAATGCCGCGTTGTCGTTCCAAGACTCACCGCAGACCTCCAGCCCGGACGCGCCGCAGACTTTCAACAAGCAGATGGAGGGTCCTGTGACTCTACACTTCCGGGGGATCAACATTACGCCCGGGGGATATGTAGAAGCGGCATTCGTCCGGCGTTCGCGAGCGCTGGGCGCGGACCTGCCTACTCCCTTTAATTCTCTTACCATGCCGGGCGCTTCCCAGAGCCAGCTCTCGGAGTTTTTCGGTTCAGCCCGCCAATCCAAGATCACTGGTTTCGTCGATGGCCGCCTGAAAAACGTCGCCCTTTCCAGCTATGTATCGGCCGACTTTCTCTCCGCCGGCGTCACCTCAACCTCTACCCAAACCAACAGCTACACTCTTCGTCTCCGCCAGGCGTGGGGACAGGCCAAGTTTAATAATGGCTGGAGTTTCCTTGGCGGCCAGGAGTGGAGTCTGGTGACCGAAAATGGCCAGGGAATTTCCCCTGACGATGACCTCGGCAGAACCAACGATGCCCGGCCAAAGACGATCGACCCGTCGTATAACGTGGGCTTCGTTTTCGCCCGCCAGTACGGCGTCCGTCTGACCAAGAGCTTCAGCAACAAGGTTGCCGTCGCGGTTGCGATGGAGGCCCCGCAAGCCACTCTCAGTTCGCATGGTAACGCCGCCAATTATCTGTTGGGCGAGAGTGGAGCAAGCAACAGCTATAACACCACTGCGACGTACTCCTTCAATCCCTCGCCCGATATCATCGCCAAGATCGCCTTCGATCCCGGCGTCGGACACTATGAAGTATTTGGTCTTTTCGACCGCTTCCGTGACCGTGTATTCCCCTGCGGAGAGGTGGCTGCGACGGCCACTTGCGATGGCCTGGCCGCCGGTACAACCTCGGCGGTGGGTGCATTCAACGCTTCAAAAGATGGAGGCGCCGTAGGCGCAAGCGCACGCTGGAAGCTCCCCAAGAATTTCGTCTTCGGCGTGAAAGGTTTCGGCGGCAGCGGAGTCGGCCGCTACGGCCCAGCCGGCCTTCCCGATACTTCGGTTTACGCGGATGGCACACTTCACCTGGTTAAGAACTTGATCGGGTTGAGTACGCTTGAGTGGCACGGGAAGAAGCTCGACATTTTCGCCTATGCGGGAGCCGAGTACGCCAGCCGTACGGCTGATTTCGATCCCATATCCGGTAAGCCAGTTGGCTACGGCGCGCCGGGGTTTAATAACTCCGGTTGCTACTCCGAGACGCTACCGGCCACCAGCACCACCAACGGCACCGCGGGGTTCGATCCGGGCGGCCTCGCCAATTGCACGGCCGATACCCGTGCCCTGATCGAGGGAACCGCCGGCTTCTGGTATCACTTCTATACCGGTCCCAGGGGCAGGTTCCAGTTCGGCACACAGTACTCCTACGTCACTCGTCAGACCTGGTCTGGAGTTGCGCCGGTAGGAGCGCCCTCTGGTTCGCCCGAAGGCTTGGACGGCATGGTCTTCACCTCGTTCCGCTACTACTTGCCGTAAAACCTCAACCGGTCCCGCGTCAGCGTTGGCGCGGGACCACCAAGTTCTAACTAACAGTTTCTACGGACACTCAACTTTCTGAGGGGGCCTTCCCTTCGGAAACGCCGCCGGCCCGGTTTTGGCTAACTCTCCTTTTCCGGGTCGGCTGCGCGTTACATCCCACGAAACACTCTCCGCTTAAGGGTTGCCACCGCGATTCTACGCCAGCGTCTTTAGCAAGATAATCCCAACGCTGCGGGAAATTCACACTGCGTTAACACTACCTTAACATCCGTGTAACAAAAGAGAATTAGCGTCACTTTCGGAATCACCAGTAGGTTGATTGTGATGATCGAAACGGCTGGGCGGACAAGGCACTTTCCCCAAACGCCGTCCGGGAAGGTTGAAGGTCACTTAAATCGCGAACCTGCGATTGCGAAGTCAGTCGTTCCCCCGGAAGTACGGTTCCACTAAAACTCAAAAAGGAGAGGATTGAATTCCATGAAATCAACTAGAACCCTGTTTATCGTCACCCTCGCGCTTGCGGCTCTTACCGCCAGCACTTGGGCTGAGACCCCCGGTTCAGGTGCTCCGGCAGCTGCCAGCGCGGCCGCCCCAGCTCCCGCGCCCACGGTAGTTACAGCTGCCGATGTCCAGGCATTGAAAGATGCCCTGGCCGCGCAACAGTTACAGATCCAGCGGCTAACCGAGCAACTGCAGCGCCAGCAGGCCTGGCAGTTGCAGCAATCTACCGCGGCACCTGCGGCCAAGACCGACCCAGCTCCAACTCAAGCCGCTCCGCAGCAACTGGCGGCAATTAATGCCAGCGTTGCAGTTCAGCCGGAAACCGCACCAGTCTCCGAGCCGAATCCGCAAGAGACCAAGGGTGTCAGCCCGGAGTGGGAGTCTCCTATGTCGATCCATTTCAAGGGCGTCACCATCACACCGGGCGGCTTCGCCGCCGCCGAATTTGTTCGGCGTTCGCGAGAACTGGGAGCGGACGTAATCACTCCTTTCAACGGCCTCACCATGCCCGGCGCTTCGCAGAGCACTCTGCCGGAGTTCTTCGGCACGGCCCGCCAGTCCCGGCCTACACTCTTTGTCGGGGGCAAGATGAAGGATGTGGAGCTTGAGAGTTACATATCGGGTGACTTTCTCTCATCCGGCGTCACCTCCAACAACAACCAGACCAACAGCTACACCCTCCGTCTGCGCCAGGTGTGGGGTCAAGCAAAGTTTAACAATGGTTGGAAATTTCTCGGCGGTCAGGCATGGAGCCTGGTGACCGAGGACAAAACCGGGATTGCTCCCAGCGACGACACCGGCAAGGTCAATGATGTCCGGCCAGTGACGATCGACGGCCAGTACTCGGTTGGGTTCAGCTTCGCGCGTCAGTACGGGCTCCGCCTGACCAAAGACATCAACCCTCACATCTCGGTCGCGCTCGCCGTCGAGAACGCTCAAGGCACACTCACCTCACACAACAACACCGACAATTACCTGCTCGGCGAGGTGGGTGCCACCAATGAAATGAATGCCTTCAATGGCACTTACACCGCCAATCCCTCGCCTGATGTCATCGCAAAGGTCGCCTTTGATCAAGGCTCCGGGCACTACGAGATCTTCGGCCTGGCCGATCGGTTCGCCGACCGCGTCTTCCCCTGCGTAGAACCTGGCACCAACCCCGTCTGCACGGGCACCACTGCAACCGGCGCCTACAATGCCTCGAAAGAAGGCGGAGGTTTTGGTTTCAACGCCCGCTGGACAGTGCTCGACAAGCATCTCGTTTTCGGCTTGCATGAATTCGGAGGCACCGGAATCGGCCGTTACGGCGCAGCCGGCCTCTCCGATATTTCCATTCATGCCAACGGAACCCTTAACCTCATCCGGGACTACCAGGGTCTGGGCACGCTCGAGTATCACGGCAAGAAACTCGACGTCTACTCTTACGCCGGAGTGGAATACGCTGGCCGGACGTACGACTTCGATCCTAATGAGAACGCCGCGGGGACGGGTCCGGTAGGCTACGTCGGCTACGGAGCTCCGGAATTCAGCAACGCCGGCTGTTATACCGAAACTGCCCCGGGCGGCACAGCCGCTGCGGGATTCAATCCCGGCGCGCTCTCCCATTGCACCGCTGACACGCGCGCAATCATGGAGGGTACGCTTGGCTTCTGGTACCGCTTCTACAACGGGCCCAAGGGCCGGTTCCAGTTCGGCACCCAGTACTCCTACGTGACCCGTCACACCTGGTCTGGCGAAGCTGGGCCGGGCACTTCCGGGTCGCCCTCCGGAATCGACAACATGGTCTTCACCTCGTTCCGCTATTACTTGCCGTAAAACCTCAAATGGTCCCGCGTCGGCCTTTGGCGCGGGACCACCCGGTTTTAGCGAGGCAGGTTCTAACGTACAAGTTGCAACGGACACTCAACTTTCTGAGGGGCGCCTTCCCTTCGGAAACGCCGCCGGTCCGGTTTTGGCTTACTCTCCTTTTCCGGGCCGGTGGTGTTAACTTTATTTATAATGAGCCTTCGCACCAAGCTGCCCGATTGTCGTCGGGCAGCTGCGAAGCAGCGTGGCTTTACCTATGACGTCACAGCCCAGAAAGGCGGGCCTTAACCCCTAAACGACCATGAACTCCAGGCGCGATTTTCTCAAACACGTTTCCGGAGCAGCGATGGCCACGGTCGTTCCCTCCCTCTTGAGCTGGGCTCTCCCGCAGGGACAATCCGTCAATTTTCCGGGCGAAGACGGCATGGTTCTTCGTTCCTTCCGCTTCATCGATCTGGAATCCCCGGTCGAGTATTTCAACACCTGGCTCACGCCAGTGCCTCACTTCTTCGTACGCAATCACATGTTCGAGCCGATCGAACTCGATCCTCACGACTGGCTTCTCTCGATCGGTGGAGAAGTCGAGAAACCCATCACCCTGAACCTCGCTGAGCTTTCTAAAATCGAGACTCACTCAGTCGTCAACACCCTTGAATGTGCCGGCAACGGACGCAGTTTGTATCGTCCCCAAGTCCCCGGCATACAGTGGGGGAAGGGCGCGGTGGGCACGGCCCGCTTTTCCGGTCCACGCCTCCGCGATGTCTTACAGCGTGCCGGAGTGAAGTCCACCGGCAAGCACGTCATGTTTCGCGGACTCGATGAAGTTCCCGGCAAAGTCCCTCCTTTCATTCGCAGCATTCCCATCGAAAAGGCGCTCGATGCCGATACGATCATCGCCACCCACATGAACGGATCGCCGCTGCCCAAGCACCACGGCTTTCCTGCCCGAGCTTTGGTCCCCGGCTGGATCGGCGCAGCGTCATGCAAATGGCTCACCGAAATCAAACTGCTCGAAGCCGAATTTGTCGGCAACTTCATGAGCGGGGGTTACCGGGTACCAAACCAGCCAGCAAAGCCCGGCGAAGCCGTTAAGCCCGAAGATACCCATCCGCTCACTGCACTGAACGTAAAATCGGTCATCGCGGGCCCAACCGACGGCGCTAATCTAAAAGCTGGCAACATCCGCGTGCACGGCGCAGCCTGGGCCGGGGAAGCCGATATCGAGAAGGTCGAGATTTCGACAGACGGCGGCACCACTTGGATTCCCGCGAAGCTGGGCCACGACCAAGCTCACTACGCCTGGCGCCTTTGGGCCCTCGATTGGAAACCCGGCAAGATCGGCGACTACACAATCCTGTCGCGCGCCACAGACAACCAGGGACGCACCCAACCCGCCACCGCAGTCTGGAATCCCAGCGGTTACCTCAACAACGCCATCGATCAGGTGAAGGTGCATGTTTCGTGACAGTACGAAGCGGTCGGCCAATAACGCGGCACTGTGCAGTGACGTGGAAGAGCGGCGCTTCAGCGCCGCGTCAAGCTTCATAGATGATCCGGGCTTCAGCCCCCGCGATCTTATTTGTCGTTCGGGAATCTTCCTCGCCCTGCTTGCGCTAACCGCCGCCTTCCCGCTCTCTGCGCGGGGTCAAAAGGGCGCCGGAGCAAACGTCATTGCCGATCTGCCCGCCGGCGCAATGCAGGCGAAAGCCACGACAGCCTGTCTGGAATGCCACGAGGCACGCATCATCCTCCAGCAGCGCCTCAGCAAGGCCGCCTGGACGAAAGAAGTCGACAAGATGACAAAATGGGGAGCGGTCGTCGATCCGGCCGACCGTGATGCTCTCATCGATTACCTGAGCACGAACTTCAGCCCAGATAAGCCTGCCTACGAGCCGCCGCGTACTTCAGGCCCGGGGAAGACATCGAAATAGAGATTCCGGGCAGAAAAAAAAGCAAAGCGCTACCGACCCAATGTCCAGAGGTTTTGCAGACATTACGGCAGCGCCGCTAGCACTAAGCCCAAACTGAATGAGAAAAGTATAGAAACGTGAGTGCACTACTTCTAGTGCATAGTTAGGTACTGGTAAACAACCCACTCCAGCACTACTAAGATTTCTCCCCTGTGGGTTCTGTGTTTGAGTCCTTCTCCGGCCGCAAAAGCGGGAACAGAATCACGTCGCGTATGGTATGCGAATCGGTAAGCAGCATCGCCAGCCGGTCCACACCCACTCCGACGCCGCCGGCCGGCGGCATGCCATACGACAGCGCCCGGATGTAGTCTTCATCCATCTGGTGCGCCTCAAGGTCGCCACGCTCCCGCTCCGTCAGTTGCGCCTCAAAACGCCTCCGCTGATCTTCGGGATCGTTCAGTTCGCTGAACCCGTTGGAGATCTCCATCTGCCCCGCAAAGATTTCAAACCGTTCTGTCCATTCCGGCTCATCCGGCTTCTGCTTCGACAGCGGCGACACAGCGGTAGGGAACTCATGGATGATCGTAGGCTGCGTGAGATGCTCCTCGGCTAGAGCTTCGAACAAACCGGCAATACCTCTACCGAGATTCGGATTCTTCTTCACCTCTGCCAAAACCGCGCCGAAGATATGCTTGACTCGCCGAGATTCCGCACGAGGCTCGCCCGCGCCGAGCGGGATTTGTTCCCGAGTGTCCGCGGCTGACCGATATGCGTTCTCCAGTTTGTCCACGAACGCCGTCATGTCTGCAAAGTCGCTCATCGCTGGTTTCGCGCCGCCCGCTTCCGGCCAGTAATGAATAATGGCCTCGCGCATGGTCAGGCGCTCCCAGTTGTCCCAGTCAATCTCGTGCTCGCCCCACTTCGTTTTCGTTCCGCCGGTCACATCCTTCGCCGCCTGCGTGATCAACTCCTGCGTTAGATCCATCACGCCCTGATAGTCGGTATATGCCTGATAAAACTCCAGCATGGTGAACTCAGGATTCCAGCGCCAGCCCAGCCCCTCGTTGCGAAAATTGCGATTGATTTCGAACACGCGATCGAATCCGCCCACTACCAACCGCTTCAAATAAAGTTCGGGGGCGATGCGAAGGTACAAATCCATGTCGAGCGTGTTGTGGTGCGTGACAAAAGGCCGCGCCACAGCTCCGCCGGCAATGGGCTGCATCATCGGCGTCTCGACTTCAACGAACCCGTGCGCCTCCATGGTCTGCCGCAGCGATTGCACCAGCTTGCTGCGCTTCAGAAAAACTTCCCGCACCTCAGGGTTCATCACCAGATCGACATAGCGCTGCCGGTAGCGCAGTTCCACGTCAGTAAGCCCGTGAAACTTCTCAGGCAGCGGCAGCAGGTCTTTGCTGAGAAAGGTGATTTCCTCCACATGAACGGTAAGCTCACCAGTGCGCGTGCGAAACAAATAGCCACTGACCCCAATGTGGTCCCCGAGGTCGAGCAGTTTGTACAACTCGAAGCCTTTGTCCCCGACCGCATCTTTCTTCACATAAATCTGCAGTCGCTTCCCATCCTGCTGCAGATGGCAGAAGCCGGCCTTGCCCATCAGCCGGATCGCCATGATGCGTCCTGCCACGCGCACGTTCACCCGCGGTGTCTCTAATTGCTCGGCAGTCTTCTCCGAGTAGTCCGCCAGAATCTGCGGAATGGTGTGAGTGAAATCGTACTTACTGCGGTACGCGATCTGGCCGAGTGCCTCGATCTGCTTCAGCTTCTGACGCCGCAGTTCATAAACATTTTCGTCGAATGCCAAGAGAATCCTTTGTCAGAGAATCGCGCCTCAGTGGCGCGTTTGAATCATTGGAGCGTTGGATAATGAAACGGTGACAGGCGATTATAATTGGCCGCTGCGATTTTCAGGCCGCAATCTGATACTCGCTCTTGACTAAGCCGCTCGGGTACTGCTGGGTTGCGATATGAATCAGCCGCACATCTCCCGGCAAAGAGCCGAACAGCGAAATGCCTTCCCCAATGAGCACCGGCACGCGGGTGATGATGAGACGTTGAATCAAGCCGGCACGCAGGAACCTTTGAATCGTAATTCCTCCATCGATGTAGAGGTTGCGCGCGCCGCTCCCAGACAGTTTCGCAACGATCTCAGCCGGATCGCCGGACATTTGTTCCACAACCGCACCGCGCGCCGCTGATAACTCGAGAGGTCTGCTGCTCAAAGCCACGACTCGCTTCTTGCCATAAGGCCACTCCCGGAAGCCCAGAACCGTCTCAAAGGTCTTGCGTCCCATCACGATCGCATCGATGCCCCCTATAAACTCGTTGTAGCCATGGGGCTCGCCGCCGCCCTCAGGGAGAAAGTCGAGCCCACCATTAGGCCGCGCGATGAACCCATCGACACTGGTCCCGATGAAGACAGATATGGTCATGGCAGACTCCTCGAATTTTCCCCGTATCCTTCACCGCTTTTCGATTGCTTAGTATAAACACCTCGACCAACCATCTGGTTCCGGCCGAAGGGTCAGCTATGGCTTGAGGTGTACCGCCATACTGTGGTACATTGGTACCATGATCGACGATTCAAGGCTGCTCGTCGAACGCGTCCAGACCGGCGTGCGCATGGAGAAACGCCTGCTCAAGGTCCTGAAGGGCTTCGCCGAGTATCACGACATGACCCTCGGCGATCTGCTGGAGGGTATTGTGCTCCATGCCTTTGACGGCAAGACGCCATTCAGCGCCGCCTCGCTCGAACGCATACAGGAGTTGAAGCGGTTTTACGATTTTGACCTCGATTCCAGCGCCAGCCACCGACTGAAGGAAATCAAGTCGCGGCCGGCCCGCAAGAGAGTAGCCAACAAATAGCTGAGGCTCACCCTATGACAGAACAACGAACGAAAACCGCCCTTACGGCACTGCAATGGACGTTGGGTATTGTGATTCTGATGGAAGCCATCCTGTTTGTGATGCCGGGCGCCAGTCACGACTTCGCCCGAACTCACATGCCCGACATCGTCCGGCAAGTCCTCGTTTGGGGCGAGATCGTCGGTGCCGTCCTCCTGCTGATTCCGCGAACAGTGGTCCGCGGAGGCTGGCTCCTGGCGGGGATTTTTGTGTTGGCCATAATCGTCCACCTGCTGCACGGAATGTTCGACGTGGGGAATCTAGCCATTTACACAGCCGCGGCCTCGGCGGTCGCGACCGGCAAGGGAGCGCAGTTGACTCCGTGACTCCGACTCCATGAGCAACCAGGAACTCATTCGCCGCTTCGAGAATGATGCCGTTCCCGAAGACCATTTCCATCACGCCGATCACGTTCACCTGGCATTTGCTTATCTGTGCGAGTACCCGGTTCTGCAGGCGCTGGAGAAGTTTGCCAGCGCCCTGAGACGGTTCGCCGCAGCCCGCGGTAAGACGCAGCTCTACAACGAAACCATAACCTGCGCGTATTTTTTCCTGATCCACGAGCGCATAGCGCGCTGCGAAGCCGCGGATTGGGAAGATTTCGCCCATCACAATCAGGACCTACTCATATGGAAAGATGGCATTCTAAGCCGTTACTATCGCGAGGCCACGTTGAAATCAGAGTTAGCGCGCAGAGTGTTCCTGCTCCCAGACAAGTGGTTTGAGTTACAGCCATCTCTCCTTGAAGTCGCTGGCCATCGGCGGTAGTATTGCATGCGCGGCCGCTCCCGGGCCGATACGACCTATGCCGCAAAACTACGTTCCCATCTTCATCTTCATGGCAGTGATTGGCGTGCTGCTTCCGCTCACGCTGCTGGCGGCCAAGCTCGTGCGTCCTGACAATCCCAGCAAAACCAAGCTGATGCCCTACGAATGCGGCATCGACCCCATCGACAGCGCGCGCGGTCGTTACACCGTTCGCTACTACATCGTCGCGATTCTGTTTGTGGTGTTCGACGTGGAAACTATTTTTCTGTTTCCCTGGGCCGTCAAGTTCAAGGCCCTCGGCCTCTACGGCTTGCTCGAGATGCTGATCTTTCTGGTCATCCTGATCGCGGGCTACATCTGGATCTGGAAAAAGGGCGCGCTGGAATGGGTGTAACTCCGCCTACTCCCGCGGCCGAGCCGTCGGCCGAAACTTTTACCGCCAGCCGCTGGACTCAAGGTAACTTTCTGTTCCCAACTCGCCTTGTGGTCAGCCCGCTGCGCGTCAGCCGCGTAAAGTCGCGCCTGTTTGGCAGCAACGAAGAAAGCATCGCCATGTCGAAGGTCGCTTCGGTGCATATCTCGACCGGCGTGCTGTGGTCAGAGGTTCGGATCGAATCGACCGGCGGCACTGACCCCATCACCAGCCACGGCCATCGCAAAGGCGATGCCCAACGCATCCGCGACCTGATCGAGCATTATCAGGCGCAAGCGCGCGTATAGCCTGCAG
>JBAWCJ010000125.1:0-2831 GCA_049590215.1 Candidatus Sulfotelmatobacter sp.
CGGCATTCCGGCGTATCCCGTCAGCAATCGCATTCCATACACCGAGCAATACATGTTCTCGATCGAGCGGCAGCTGGGGAACAATACCGTGTTCAGCGCCAGCTACGTGGGCAATCAGTCGCATCGCCTTCTGGTTCTGGTGGAATCGAATCCTGGTGATCCGGCGCTGTGCCTCAGCCTGCCTGGTTGCGGACCTTTTAAGGAAACGGAAAGTGGAACCCGCGGACCCCTGGGCACGAATTTCGGCAGCGACACCAATCAGTCCACGATCGGCAATTCCAACTACAACGCCCTCGAACTCAGTCTTCGCCACACCAGCAAGCGCTTGCAATTGTTCGCCAGCTACACCTACAGCAAATCCATCGATCAATCCTCGAACGTGGGTGAACAAGTGAACCCAATCAATCCCGCGCTCAGCCGCGCCTTGTCGGCCTTCGACGTGAAGCACAACTTTGTGGCCAGCTACGCTTACGATCTGCCCTTCGAACATCTGTTCGGCGTTTCCAACCGCTGGACGAAGGGTTGGACCATCTCCGGCATAACACACTTCAGCAGCGGTTTCCCGGTGACCCTTCTCAACTACGGCGACAACTCCTTGCTCGGAGCCGAGCCCAACGGCATCAACAACTACGGCGTCGATGAGCCGGAATATATTCCGGGACCGCTCGACCTGAATTCCAATCCGCGCAACGGAAGATCGTACTTCAACACTTCACTCTTCAGTCTCCAGCCGTTGGGCGAACCCGGCAACGCCAAGCGCCGCTTCTTCTACGGCCCCGGTATCGATAACTACGACATGGCATTGCTGAAGACCGTTCCGCTCACCGAATCCAAGTCCCTGCAGTTCCGTTTCGAGGGATTCAACGTCTTCAACCACGCCCAGTTCTACGGACCAGCTTCGGTCAACGGCAACATCAACAGCTCCTCGTTCGGGGAAGTGGTGAGCGCTGCGCCCCCACGCCTGATGCAGGCCGCCGTGAAGTTCATCTTCTAGACGCAGCCGCCGATTCCCGGGCCTGAAAGGCCTTCCCGGGCGATGACCGCGGCCGTCCTTCCTTTTGCGACTTTCGCACCCCCCCACGCATCGAATGGCAGGTGGTACGATAAAGGGTTGGCTCCGGTTTGGGGGCAGCATTCATAGATCGTATTCATTCAAGACCGTATTTAGATCGTCCGGGTCCCGGCCACGACAGCTCTCGTTGTCTCCGAAACATGGAGCGTCTGCCGAACAACGCGACGTTACAACTGAGGAGAGATATATGGCAGGCAATGGAATCGTCGAAGTGACAGACGCAAACTTCGACCAGGACGTTTTGAAATCGGACAAGCCCGTGCTGGTGGACTTTTGGGCAACCTGGTGCGGCCCCTGCCGCGCCATCGCTCCCATCGTCGAAGAACTGGCCAAGGACTACCAAGGCAAAATCAAAATCGGCAAGATGGATGTCGACGCCAACAGCTCCACTCCCATGCGCTACAAAGTCACCGGCATCCCCACGCTGCTGGTCTTTAAAGGCGGCCAGGTGGTTGAACAGATCGTCGGATACAGGCCTAAGGAAGCCATCGCGCAGGCGCTTGACCGGCACGTTGGGTAAGCGCGCAACCGTCATTTATGTACATCGCCCGGGAGCAATCCCGGGCGTTTGTGTCTATGTCATGGAGTTTCCGGCAGGGTGTAGTCGAAGTCGTATGAGTGCTTGCCCGCGTCGATTTTGATCGTCATCGTTCCTGTCAGGCCTTCGAGTTGGCTAGTGGCGGAGTCGGGGACGACTGTCACGTTCAGTTGCGGCGTACCCCGCGTCATCGTGCCGCTGTGTTGCAGGACAAAGCTGCCTCCGCGACCCTTCAGTTTTCCCGTGACCCGCTCCATCGCGACGTAGCCCCCTGAACCTTTCACGATGGTGGCCGCCGAGGAGAGCATAAATCCTCGGCTGGTTCCCTCCAGATCGCCGTGAAACTGTTTGTCGATCGACGTTCTCCCCAGTCCTGCATCGCCGTCTTCGGCCGCCTGTGGCGTCAGCTTCACTTCAAAGGTTCCGCTTGCATGACTCGTCACGGCTTGCTCCTTCACGGGTGTATCGTGCGCCGCGGATTGGCTCCGGGCGTATCCGGCCAGGCCGAGACAAAGACAGAGAACGGCGACGCATCGAACTCCGGGTCGAAGTCGGGGTGGCATAGTTTGCTGCCTTAGTACTTCCGCAACACTCCAATCACTCTGCCCTGCACTTCTACCGACGCTGCCGGCACGACGATCGGCTTCATGGTTGCATTCGATGGCTGCAGGCGGATGTTGTCGCCTTCTCGGTAGAAGCGCTTCAGTGTGGCGTCGCTCTGGTCGACGAGCGCGACCACGATGTCTCCGTTGTGCGCGGTCTTCAGCTTCTCGACCAGAACGTAGTCGCCGTCGAGGATGGCTTCATCCTGCATCGAATCGCCGCGGACTTCTAAAACGAAAACCTCTTTCGAGCGCACGAAGTCGGCTAGCGAAATGGTCTCCGGATTCTCGACCGCCTCGATGGGCTGGCCGGCGGCGATGCGTCCGACCAGCGGCAGGATCACACCGGTGTTCACGCTCATGGCCTGTTTGAGCCGTCCCTTGGGCGGGAGCAGGTCGATGGAGCGGCTGCGGTTGTAGTCGCGGGTGAGCAGTCCCTTCTTCTCGAGGTTGGTGATGTGCTTGTGCACCGTGGCCAGCGAGTTCAGGTCAAGCCCGTTGCCGATCTCTTCAAACGACGGAGAGTAGCCATGCTCCGCCACGAAGCGGGAGATGAAGTCATAGACTTCGCGCTGCCTGCGTGTGATCGCCATGGGCTCATTGTTGGCGAATATAAAGC
>JBAWCJ010000126.1:0-4510 GCA_049590215.1 Candidatus Sulfotelmatobacter sp.
AAGCCATCACCACCATCCGCAAGTTCGACATCAAAACTCAAACCTTCGCCGAAGTCGAATACAAAGGCTACAAAGCCAACCGCTCCGCCATGCCCGAGGATCTCGCCCAGCAGATCCCCTACATCCGTCGCGCCCTTGAAGCCTACCGCATCCCAATTCTCGAGCTAGCCGGTTTCGAGGCTGACGACGTAATCGGCACGCTCGCCCGCAAAGCCGCGGCTGCAAAGCATCCCGTCTACGTAGTCTCCAGCGACAAAGACATGATGCAACTCGTCAACGGCGATGTTCACATCCTGAACCCGCCCAAAGACAATCTCATCTGCGACGCCGCCAAGGTAGAAGAAATTCTAGGAGTCCCTCCCGAGCGCGTCATAGATATCATGGCCCTCCGCGGCGATTCCGTCGACAATATCCCCGGAGCCCCCGGCATCGGCGACAAAGGCTCGGTAGAAATCATCAAGCGCTTCGGTTCGGTCGAGCAGGCTCTCGACCGCGCCAACGAAGTAGAAAAGAAAACCTACCGCGAATCCCTCCAGAACAATCGCGACATCATCCTCTTCAGCAAGAGCATGGCCACCATCGACACCAACGTCCCGGTCGACTTGAATGTCGAAGCCATGCGTGCCGGCCGGCCCGATCTCGATCTCCTCCGCCAGCTCTTCACCGAACTCGAGTTCACTTCGCTGTTGAAAGAGCTGCTGCCAGATGTCCAGATCACCGAATCTCATTACAGCGAAGCCCAATCCGCCGCAGATGTAGACAGTGTGTTGAATTCCATCGTACGGGAAGGCTCGCTAGCTATCGCGGTCGAGCTAGAACCAGCAAAATCAATTCCGGAGACCGAGGAAGAAGCTGTTGAAGAAGAGCCGCAGTCAGGAATGCTTGCGCTCACCGACGATTCATCGCCGATCACCGAACCCACTGCCCGCCGCGTAGCCATCTCCGCAGCCATAGGGACGGCAACCGTCGTCAGGCTCGACTCTGCCAGCGCAGCCGCAAAGCTGCGTTCGATCCTAACCGGCGCGGCCACGCCAAAATCGATCCACGATTACAAAGCCGCGATTCACGCGCTCGGCTCCTTAGGCATCAGCCTGCAAGGCGTCGAGCACGATCCCATGCTCTACTCCTATCTGCTCGATCCCACGTATTCCTCGCATCGCCTCGCGGATGTAGCACTCCGCCGCTTCAATCTCAAGCTAAGCCAGCTCCACACCAACAACGACCTGGCCGAAGCCGCCGACATAACCGGCCGGCTGACGACGGCTCTGCGCGAGGACGTCAAACAGGCAGGCCTAACCAAGCTCTACGAAGAAATCGATCTCCCCCTAGTCCCTGTCCTGGCCCGCATGGAGCAGGCCGGAGTAAAAATCGACACCGCCGCGCTAGCGAAAATGTCGACTGAACTCGAACGCGAGAGCACAGCCAAAGCGAAAGAAATCCACGAGCTTGCCGGAATTGAATTCAATATCAGCTCTCCCAAGCAACTAGCCGACGTACTCTTCAATCGCTTGAACCTTCCGAAACCAGTAAAGTACGGCCGAGGGCGCGTTACATCGACCGCTGTCGATGTCCTCGAAGCCCTGGCGGAAGAACATCCCATCGCCAGAAAAGTTCTCGACTACCGCCAGCTAACGAAGTTGAAATCCACCTACGTCGACACTCTGCCCGCATTAATCAACCCTGCCACAGGACGCCTGCACACGACCTTCTATCAGGCAGGCACAGCAACGGGCCGACTTTCCTCCGCCAATCCCAATCTGCAGAACATTCCCATCCGCACCGAACTAGGACGCGGCATCCGCGCCGCCTTCATCGCCGAACCCGGCCACGTTCTTCTAACCGCCGACTATTCACAGATCGAACTCCGTCTCCTGGCACACTTCTCCCACGATCCGCTCCTCGTCGAAGCCTTCCGCCTAGGCGACGACATCCACACCCTGACTGCCTCGCAAGTCTTTGGAGTCCCGCCGTTAATGGTCACCGCCGATCATCGCCGCCAGGCGAAGGTGGTAAATTTCGGCATAGTCTACGGCCTGTCCGCCTTCGGCCTCTCACAAAATCTAGGCATCGAAACTGCCGAAGCAAAACTTTTCATCGCCAACTATTTCGAAAAATACAAAGGCGTGCGCGCCTTCATCGACAAGACGCTCGAAGAAGCCCGCCGCGATCTGAAAGTTAAAACCCTCCACGGCCGCATCCGCCCCATCCCCGACATCAACAGCAAAAATTTCACCCAGCGAGGCTTCGCCGAACGCACCGCCGTAAACACCCCGCTGCAAGGCACAGCGGCAGACTTAATCAAAGTAGCGATGATCAGAATCGACGCGATTCTGCAAGAACAAGAGTTGAAATCAAGAATGACGCTGCAAGTCCACGACGAACTAGTCTTCGAAGTCCCAGAAAAAGAAGTGGAAACCATGCAGTCTCTAGTCCGCGAGCAAATGGAAAAAGTTCACGAACTAGCAGTCCCGCTGTTAGTAGAAATGGAAGCAGGCCCGAACTGGCGGGACCTGGATTAGCTCGTGTGGGTCGGACACTCCTGTCCGACAACTGCCGGCGCCAAGAATGAAGCGGGTGCCCCGTCCTTGTCCCTCCGCTCTTGGGAGGGACAGGGCGGGGATTTTGACCCTTCGTCCGACATACTCATATGTCGGAGTCAGCGAACGGCACGGCGACGATTTGAAATTCATCCTCATATACCACGTAGCCCGGTCGTGTCGTCTTGATCATGCGAACAGGTACGTCGTGGTGTTCCAACAGCACCACCATTTCGCGCATCTTGTTGATGTGCTCTCGCGCTGAATCCTTGAACCACGAAATTCCATTCTGCCGCTTGCGGTAATAGGGAGGCTTGGCAGAAGTAAATCTCCTCGGTTTTTCCAGGTTGATGTTGAACCAGTCGCGAACTTCTTGAAGCAGTGTCTCCTCGGCCTCCGAGAGTGAGCCGCTGTCGCGCAGCCTGCCAGCGGCGTGAAAAAGGCCTAGCTCTTGATGGGATTCGCGGTCTCGGTCGGCAATCACGAAACGAAGAAACATACTAATGTCAGCCGCACTGACGACCTACACCCCCAGCCTCTTCTGTATCTCCCCAGCAATCCCCGCCGCAAGCGCCAGCATCCGCTCCTCCGACTCCGCTTCCACCATCACCCGAGCCAAAGCCTCCGTCCCCGAATACCGCACGACCACGCGCCCGTTCCCGTCCAACTCCCGCTCAGCAGCATCAATCGCCTGCTGCACCTCCGGCACCTGCGCAAACGGAATCTTCTCCCGCACCCGCACATTCTGAATCTTCTGCGGAAAGACTTTCAAATCTCCCACCAACTCCGCCAGCGATTTCCCAGAGCGCACAATCACGTCCATCACCCGCAAAGCAGTCAGCAAACCATCGCCGGTAGTAGCATCGCCATCGCGAAAAATAATATGTCCCGACTGCTCCCCGCCCAAAGTAGCCCCCGTCTTCAGCATCTCTTCAAGAACATATTTGTCGCCCACATTCGCCCGCAACATCCGAATCCCCGCCTTCTTCAACGCGATCTCGACTCCCATGTTCGACATCGTAGTCGCGACCACAACCGACCCGTTCAACTTTCCTCGCGCCTGCAAATCGCGGGCCGCCACGAGCAGCACACCATCGCCATTCACCACCCGGCCCGCGTCATCGCAAAACAAAGCCCGGTCGGCATCGCCGTCGAACGTAACCCCCAGATCAAACTTCCCGCCAGAAGCGGCCACAGTCTTCCCCAAAGTCTCCGGATGCAGCGCCCCGCACCCCTGATTAATGTTTCTCCCATCCGGCGTTACATGAATAAACGTAGCCTGGATTCCCAATTCACGAAACAACTCCGGAGCCTCTGCCGTAGCCGCCCCGTTGGCGCAATCTACCAGTACCCGCATCCGGCTCAAGTCCGATGAAACACTCCCCGCCAGCGACTCGATGTAAGCCTTGCGCAGCACGACCTCTCCCGGCAAAGACGGCCCAGCAACTTTCAAAGCCGTATCGTCCATCACTCCCGGCTTCGCCAGCAGCGCGAAGATTTCCTGTTCAATCGCGAGCTCGCGCGTATCGCTCAGCTTGAATCCATCAGCAGAAAAAACTTTAATCCCGTTATCCGTCCACGGATTATGCGAAGCCGAGATCACCACCCCCGCCGCAAACCCGCGCGTCCGTGCCAGATACGCAACCCCAGGCGTCGTGATCACGCCCGCGCTGTGCACCTCCACTCCCACCGCCGCCAGCCCTCCGGCCACGCGGTCCGCAATCCAACCGCTCGATTCCCGCGTATCCTGCCCCATCACCGCCCGCGGCCTCGGTGTCGCGCGAATCAACTCATGTCCCAGCGCGCGCCCAATCAGATACGTGCTCTCCGCTGTCAAAGGAAATTCCCCGGCTACGCCGCGTATCCCGTCAGTGCCAAACAATTGTCTGCCGTGGTTGCTCATAGAAGAAGAGTCGGACGCCGAACATGATTCGTATCAGGGTATGCCTTCAGGCATACCACCACCCGCACGC
>JBAWCJ010000127.1:0-19756 GCA_049590215.1 Candidatus Sulfotelmatobacter sp.
GCTTTGCGTTCGCAAAGCACAACCTCCGCTCAGGATGACAGAGTTGTCTTGATAGAACGTATACTTCTTCTACTGAATGAGAAAATCCGCCACCGTAACTCTGCTGCTGCTGGCCTGCGCCGTGTCGTATGCGCGGGAGCCCGTGGCCCAGAGCCAATCGCCGACCGACGCGGAGAGCACTCTTAAGGTTGACGTCAAGCTGGTGAACGTTTACGTCACCGTGACTGACACCCATGGAGCACCCGTGGCCGGGCTTAAGAAAGAAAATTTTGTAGTGCGGGAAGATGGTCGCGAGCAGACGATCAAGGTGTTCGACAAAGAATCTGCGCTGCCGATTTCGATCGCGCTGGCCATCGATACCAGCCTGAGCACTCGTCACGACCTGCCGCTGGAACAGGCTTCGGCTAAACGCTTTGCCCGTGACATCGTGCGCCCAGTGGACGCGTTGTCGGTGTTCAGCTTTAGTGAAGCCGTATCGCAATCTCCTTTTGGGTACACCTCAGATATGAAGCGCATCGACGAGGGGATTGACCATATCCGCCTGGGTGCGGCGACGGCGCTGTTCGATGCGGTTTATCTGGCCTCGCGTTCGCTCGACCGCCGCCAGGGACGGAAAGTGTTGGTGCTGATCACGGACGGCGGAGACACGATCAGCAGAATTGACTACAAAGGGGCGGTGCGCGCCGCGGAAGAAGCGGAAGCTCTGGTCTACAGCATCATCGTGGTGCCAATCGAGAACAGCGCGGGACGCGAAATCGGCGGTGAGCATGCGCTGATTCAGCTCTCGGAGGATACGGGGGGCAAGTACTACTATGCGACTTCGATATCCCAACTCGATGACGCCTTCCACCAGATCAGTGAAGAACTTCGCAACCAATACCTGCTGGCTTATTATCCGTCACAACGTACGTCGAACTCGGAGTTTCGGCGCATTCAGGTTGGAGTTTCCGGGCCTGCCGATGCGTCCTCTTACCACGTGAGACACCGGGTTGGGTACTACACGACGAAGTCGAATTTCTGAGAGTTCTCTCTTGAATGGTATCTTGAAGGACTGGGTTACAAGGCAAAGTGCTGCCGGGAGTTGCTGAACCAGAAATAATGAAACCAGAAATAATGAAAACTGTTGAGAGAGGTTTCGTGAAGATTCTGAAGGGAAGGTTTGCGATCTTGAACTTCAACTCCGCGCTCTGTTTTGCCATGCGATTTGGTCTGTTCGCTGTGGTGGTCCTGCTGTGTGTTCCGCCCTTGGCGCATGCCCAGACTGAGGGCACGGGCAGTATCGTAGGCATCGTCCGGGATCCAGCAGGGAAGCCGCTGGCCGATACCAAGGTGGAGATCACAAGTAAAGCTACGAGGACGCGAATCCATGTGACGGCCTCCTCCGACGGGCTGTACTCGTCGGGACCGATTCAGCCTGGAAACTACGAAGTGTTGGTGCAGATGAAGGGATTCAACCCGGCTTTGCTATCCGTGGTGGTTCAGGTCGGCAACGTGACTCGCGCCGATGTGACGATGAAGCTTGGGGAGGGGCCGCAGGTTGAGGTTCCGGGCGGCACGACCGTCAACATTGAGCAAGCCACGGTGCAGAGTGTGGTCAGCGGCGAGCAGATGGAAAAACTGCCAGTCAATGGCCGGAATTTTCTTGACCTGGCGCAGCTCGAGCCCGGGGTGCAGATGCAGGATGGAAGCCTCTTTGAAGGCAAGGACGGGCTCTCGTCGATTTCATTTCTCGGCCAGTACGGCCGTTCGGAGAAAATCGAACTGGATGGAGTGGATATCAGCGATGAAACGGTTGGCGGCACCACGCAGAATATTCCGGCAAGCGCAATTCAGGAGTTTCAGCTGGGCCAGTCGTTGCTCGATCTCTCAACGGGCCTAACGTCCTCCGGGACACTGAACGTAATTACCCGGTCGGGCGGCGATCAGATCCACGGAGCAGCGTTTGGAGTGTTTCGCGGGAATCAGGGTGCAGCCGATCTGCCCGGCACCACGGCGTCTTCGTTTCAGCGCGAACTGTACGGCGCCGATGCGGGAGGGGCGATCATCAAGGGTAAGGTGTTCGGGTTCGCCGACGCCGAACGCGCGCAACAGAATCTGACGGCGGGCGAGCCGTTCACTTATCCCTTTAATGGGCTGGGCGCTACGCTCGACGAACCCTACCGCGAGTTCAACACGGATGAGCGCATCGACTGGAACATGAGAGGCAGCACGCGGGCGTTCTATCGTTTCAATTTCTTCCAGAACAGCGATCTTCGCCCCTATGGCTCGGCCAGCTCCACGCAGCTATTCCGTGACATCAACAACACGGCGACGAATGCGGCGGGCGTTGACTTCAACACTGGCGTGTACGCGCATAGTCTCCGTTTTGAATATCTCAAGCTTCGAAATGAAATGGAGGATGCCACCGGCAGTCTCGGCGGCTTCGAGAATCCGATCCCCGGGCTGGGCATCAACATTGGCGCGTCCACCGCGGGCAACTGCGCTTTTAGCGAAGGCGGCAGTTATTGCGGCGGCCCGGGCTGGCTGGGGCCGCAGCAAACTGTTCAATCCGACAAACTGGCGAGGTATGACGGCAGCCGGGTGATGGGCGAACACATCATTCGCTACGGGTTTGCGTTTAATCGCATCGACGCTGCGCGCGTGGCGGACTACTCCGCTTTTCCGCAGGTGGGCACAACTTCGCTGGTGGGGTCGACATCGGCCGATCCCACATCCTATCCCGCAAATTGGGTGAGCTTGGGGAACGGCGTTGCGTTCTCCACGGCGAAATCTTCGTTCGGCTTTCCTGGTGGAGGATTGGCTCCCGACAACCGCATCGAAATGTACGTTGGAGACGCGTGGAAGGCGAGACCGAAGTTAACACTGAATTACGGTTTGCATTATGTGCGCGACAGCGGGCGCACGGATAGCGGTCTGGGTGCGTTACCGGACTTAAATCAGTGGGGCGCGGGATTGGGCGAGAAGATTCGTAATGCGAATGTGAACTTCGCGCCTCAACTGGGATTCGCATGGGATGCGGGCGGCAACGGCAAGACCGTAATCCGCGGCGGCGGCGCATTATTTTATGAGAACCTGCTGTGGAACAATGCGTTATTGGATAGCCCGTCCCGGCTTAGCACAGGGGTTTTTACCGATGCTCCCGAGGTCTGTCAGGGAGGCGTTGCGAATGCATTCAATTGGCCCACCAATCCTGGAGCGGCCGGAGCACCGATTGCGGGAACGGCTGCTACTGTCGTGACCAACCCTACCACGGGGGCGCTGCAGGTGTCGCCGAACTTTTGCGGAGGTACCATTTCGGCAATCGCCCCACAAATTCTGGCGCTGAGCAACGCGTTTCAGGCGGCGGCAGCCAGTGTGACGGGGTCCCAGCCGAATAGCAACTATGTGGGCACCACATTATCGGCTTTGAATCCCAGTTACGATCTTTTTTATCCGGGCTACCGCACGCCGCGCTCGTGGCAGGCGAATCTGGGCATCGAGAAAGAGGTACGTCCGGGAACGGTGCTCAGTGTCGACTACATCCGTGACATCGGCGAGCACTACCTGATAGGCCAGGACATCAATCACAGCGGAGCGGCGCGCAGTTTCAACCAGGCCAATGCGGTTGCGGCTCGTGACGCAGCTCAGGTGGCCAACGGATGCGCTGTGGGTTATGGGCAAGCTACCTGCATGATTGCTGCGCTAGGGCAGGCGGGAGCGCAGCGTGCCTACTCCGCGGCGGGACTGGATTCCAACCTGCAGGCGACGGGCGGTGGGCCTTGCTCCTACTGCGCGTTTCCCGGCACCAACCCCATCATCGGCAACACCGGTGCGGTGGGAGGAGTCGATATGCTCTTTCCTGACGGGCGGTCTGTCTACACCGGCGTGCAGGTGAAAGTGGTGACGCGCGTCGACAAGCCCCTGCGGGGCGTGAAGACTGGGAACTTCCAGTTTTCGTACACGCTCTCCCGGTTGGTCAGCCAAGTGCAGGATCAGGACTCCACAAACCTGGCGATCGACAACGACGATCCGCTGCGCTTCACAGGTCCGAGCGCTCTGGACCGGAAGCAGCAGTACTCATTTAGCGGAATCTTCGACCTGCCGCTCAATTTGAAGTTGAGCATGATCGGACATTTCTACAGCCCGCTTCCGCAGAGTCTGTTGCTGCCAGAACTGACCAATGGAGGCGAAATTTTTGCCACCGACTGGCTCGGCTCCGGACTGGGTTCGGCGGCGGCTCCAGAGCCCGTGCCGGGAACTCAAATCGGTCAGTACGACCACAGCGTAAACATCGGCAACCTGCAAAAGGTGATCAACACCTACAACCACACCTTCGCCGCATCGCTGACTCCTGCGGGGGATTGCCTGGTGGGCAATCACACTGCTTGTCCGGGACTGATCAGCGGTCCGATGGTGATGACCAGTCAGGACATGGCCGCTCTGGGGTGGATCATGCCTACCATTGATTCCGTAGCTAATCATGCTCTGGCCACCCCCTGGTTGAAAACGATGGACATGAGACTATCGTGGCCACTCAAGATTAAGGATCGTGTGACCATCGAGCCGAGCGCGAGCGTCCTCAACCTCTTCAACTTCGCCAACGCATTCCAGTCGGGAAACATGCCGAGCCCTTCGTTGTTACCCGGCCCGAACGGGGTGTTGGCGCCGAATGTTGTGGGCGGTGTCGCTTCGGGCTCGAGCTATACGCCGTTCCGGACGAGCCTCCAGTCGGGAACGTTCGCGCTGGGAGCTCCCCGCCAGTTCGAGTTCGGATTGCGTATCAGCTTCTGAAGTCGGAGACCAGAAGCCGGTTCTGTCATTCAGCGGGACGGATTTTTGCGTCCGCGAGGGCAAATCGACCTTAAGCGGCTGCGTGTACAATGCCTGCATGGCTTTCCGTCCGCAGGGAAACTCCAACGCCGCTAAACGCGGCCGGACTCCGCCTCCAGAGGAGACTTTTGAAGAAGCCGGATTCCTCAAAGCCCTGGGCGAGAAACAAAAATCAGTCAGCGTCAAGCTGATGGACGGTCAGACGGTGAGCGGCTGGATCGAGTATTACGACAAGCACATGGTGCGCCTGACCCGCGAAGGCTCTCCTAACCTTTTTATTTTCAAACACGAAATTATGTACATCGCTGAAGACGGCGGGAAGAAGAAGTAACTGTTGCTTTAGAAGTCCCCTTTGGTGCCGATGGCTGCGCAGGCAGGAATGAGGTCCCCTCGGCTTTGCTCGGGGCAGGCTCTTCGACTACACAAGTGCTCGCGCTGATCGCGGAAGCCCTTGTTCCGCTCAGGATGACAAACTTAACAAAGTCTAGTAGCAACGACAGTTTCCTCCCGGCTATGTCAGCCATCGCCCGCGAAGCTGGCGCTTTGCTGATGCATTACTTCCACCAGCACTTGAAGATCGAATACAAGGGTGAGGCCGACCTGGTGACGGCGGCGGACCGCGCCGCCGAAGTCTTGATCCGGGAACGCATTCGCCAACAGTGGCCTACGCACGACGTTCTAGGCGAAGAGCAGGGACTCAGCGATCAGGGCAGCGCGTATCGCTGGTACGTCGATCCGCTCGACGGCACGACGAACTTCGCGCATGGATTTCCTGTTTTCTGCGTGTCGATTGCGCTGGAGCACAATGCACTCGAGCATAAAAGCCAACGCGTTGCCGCAGTCGTCTACGATCCCACGCGCGATGAACTGTTTTCCGCGGAGCAGGGAAGAGGCGCGCAGCTCAACGGCGAACGCATCCATGTTTCGAAAACAGCTGCGCTGAAGGAAAGCCTTCTGGCCACCGGCTTTCCCAGCCGGAAGCGGCACAAGAACCCGAACATTTACTTTTATCACCAGATCACGCTGCACTCGCATGGAGTGCGCCGTGCGGGATCGGCGGCGCTTGATTTGTGCAACGTGGCCAGCGGGCGCTTCGACGGGTTCTGGGAATTTAACCTTAATCCCTGGGACACGGCAGCGGGTGTTCTTATTGTGGAAGAAGCCGGCGGCAAGGTGACGCGCTTCGACGGATCGCCGTTTGAAATCAACAGCCGTGAGACGGTGGCCTCGAACGGGCTGATTCACGAAGCGCTGCTGCGGGAGTTTGAAGATGTCTTTGCGGGGCGCGGGTTGGAGCCGCTGCCCGATCCGAGGGTCTACAAAGCATGAACCAAAACCGAAGTGGATATGGAGGCGCAAGCCATGCTTAAAAAAACCATGCAACTGGTTCCGGTCGCAATCATCCTGCTGGGATTGGCAGTTCTCCTCGTCGGTGCCTCCGACTCTTCGCCGGCTACCCCCGATGCGGCTTACGTGCAGTCGTTTGAGAAGTGGAAAGGGGAGCAGATTGACGACCTGAAGCAGAACTGGCTGCCACTGGCGGGATTGTTCTGGCTGAAGCCGGGCGTGAATAGTTTTGGCACGGCGCCGGAAAATGCGGTCGTGTTTCCTAAAGGCCCGGCGCACGCTGGCGAGTTCGATCTTGACGGCAAAGACGTAACCATTAAGTTGCTTCCGGATGCGCACGCCACTCTGGCTGGTGCACCGCTGACAACCGCGAAGCTGGCTCCCGACGTTTCGGGCCATGCCTCGCTGGTGGAAATGGGTTCGCTGCGTTTTCACGTGATTGTGCGTGGAGAACGTGTGGGGATTCGCGTCAAGGATTTGGAGAGCGCGTCCGTCACCAACTTCAAAGGGCTGATATTTTATCCTCTCGATCTGAACTACCGCGTGACGGCCACGTGGGAACCCTCCGATGGCAAGAAGACGATCGACGTGCCCAATGTTCTGGGCGACGTGACGGCGGTGCCGGTTGCGGGCTCAGTCGTGTTCAAGATCGATGGACAGGAGCAGAGGCTCACTGCTCTGGGCGGAGATCCATCGGTGGGACTGTCGTTCGTATTCAACGATCTGACGGCGAAGAGCGATACCTACCCCGGGGGACGCTTTCTGGATAGCGAGCCGGTGGTGAATGGAACTGTGGTTCTGGACTTCAACCGTGCCTACAATCCTCCCTGTGCGGTGACTCCTTATGCTACGTGTCCATTGGCGCCGAAGGAGAACCGGCTGGCCGTGGCAATTCCCGCTGGGGAGAAGTTCGATAAAGCCGCACACGGGCACCATTAGCCACTAAGGTCCACCGATCGACGAATCACGCTTCCTGCGCCGCGTTACAATAACTAGGGATAGCGAACGTTGTTTGGCTGTTCCGAAGTTCTCTGACTCTTACAGGCCTAACGTGATTAACTCTCTGCTGGAACGCAAGATCGAGAAGCGGCCCGACCGAGTGCGGCTGCAAGGACGCATTCTTTTCCTCACGGAAGATCCGGAACTGATCAAGCGGCAGCTTGCTGGTGAAGACCTGCCGTGGGATACGAAGAATCCGGCGAATAATCCCAAGCTGCGCGACGATATCTCAACCGACGAGATCACTCCGGCGCATTACTGCTTTTACTTTGATGAGACCCTGGGCGAGATTCCTTACCTGGGGCTGAAGTGCGGCAGCGTGACGCCGATCGGGCGCGGCGAAGTGAAGCGCGGTGGATTTGTGTGCGCGGTGAGCGGAAAACGACGCGGCAAGGGGTCGAGCCGGGAGCAGTCGCCTTACGCCGAAATGTGCGCCGGCATTCGCGTGGTGATCGCGGAAAACATTGAGCGCATCTACAAGCAGAATTGCCAGAACCTGGGTGTGCTGACTTCGACGAACTTCTCGTTGATCGACAGGATTCGCGGCGGCGAAGAGATTCCCCTCTCCGAGTTCACTGCCGGGGAAGATGAGATCACGCGGCAGGTGATCGAGTACGGCGGCCTGTTTCCGTTCAACGTGGCGAGGATGCAAGGGAAAGTGTTCTTGCCTCCGATTGAGCAAGCAGGCAATGGGGGCTCAAGTCAAAATCCCCACCCTAACGTCGCAAAAAGCGCGACGTTAGGATGGGGCACCCGTCCAATGACTCTGGCGGAGAAAATCTTCGCGCGGCACATGGTGAACGAAAAGGGCGAAGTCGGCGTGGTCGGTGTGAAGCCTGGGGACACCGGATTTGCCCAGGCCGACCTGCGCTTCAGCCATGAGTACGTCACGCCTATGGCGGCTATCTTTTTTGAGCGCTACGTCGGCAAAGACGCGAAGGTCAACGATGCTTCGAGCATTATTTTCTTCCGCGACCACCTGACGTTTCTCGATGAAGTGATTTCGGAGGAGAAGAAGAAGCTTGGTCTGCTCGATCTGGCGACTCAACTCAAGCTCAAGCAGCAGGACTTTGCTGCCAAGCAGGGAATCAAGCTGCATGGAGAGTTAAAAGATCGCAAGGGCTCGGAGGGCATTTGCCACTCCATCGTGCTGGAAAGCTATGCGCTGCCGGGACAGTTGAACATTGGCTCGGACTCGCATACACCGCACGTGGGCGCGATTGGCTGCGTGGCTTTCGGCATTGGCACCACCGACGTGTTCAACGCCTGGATCACGAAGGATGTGCGGGTGAAGGTGCCGGAGTCGATGAAGATCGTGATTCGCGGCAAGCGGCACGCGAATGCGACCGCAAAAGATTTCATCCTCAAGATTCTTAGCCTCGATTACGTCCGCAGCGGCAAGGCGCTTGCCAAAGTGATGGAGTATGCAGGCGAGGCGATTCAGGAACTCAGCGTAGATGAGCGTGCCACCATGACTAACATGGCGGCCGAGATTGGCGGATTCACCGGCATCGTCGCGCCGGACAAGAAGGCCGTCGATTTCCTCGTCGAGCGGCGAGGCATGGATCGGAAGAGAGCCGAAGCCATGACCGGGGGCTTGTATAGCGATCCGGATGCGCAGTATGCGCATGTGATCGAGCTCGATGCGGCGGAGATTACGCCGATGGTCGCGACTCCGGGCGATCCTGGCAACGGAAAATATGTGCGAGAGCTGAATACGCCTGTGCCGATCGAGATTGCTTACGGCGGCACCTGCACGGCTGGCAAGAACGAAGACATGGACATGTATGCTGCCGTTCTGGCCGATGCTTTGAAGCAGGGCAAGCGCGTGGCTGATTCGGTGAAGTTCTACATCCAGTTTGGATCGCAGGAGACGCGCGAGTATTGTTTACGCAAGGGCTATCTGGATGTGTTTGAGAAAGCTGGTGCGATCGTGATCGAGCCCAGTTGCGGCGCATGCATCAACGCGGGGCCGGGAGTTTCGACTCGTCCCGATCAGGTGGTGATCAGCGCGCAGAACCGCAATTTTCCGGGCCGAAGTGGTCCAGGACAGATGTATCTGGCTTCACCGCTGACCGTTGCGGCGAGCGCGGTTGCAGGGTACATCGTGGAATACGAGCCCAGCGAGGCGTTGGTGGGGGTTTAGCGAGTTTTTCGGACCTGTGAGGCCTGCAAATGGTTGAATTCAGGCAGGGTGGCCGAAATCAGCCACTGTCGAGGCTGCAACTTTTTTTCCTGATCCGAGTTCGAATAAGTAGGCGCTTCGGATCGAAAGCAAAGATCTGGAGGACCAGGCAGATCCGGTGGGGAAGAGCAGTGGATCTGAAAAAGGGAGATTGATATGCGGTACCTAAAATATTTGGCTTTGGTGGGGGTTCTGATGCTGCCGCTGGCCTACGCGCCGTCTGCGCACGCGCAGGTCGCGGTGGGAGTGGGAATCGGCGGGCCGCCAATATGCGCCTACGGCTACTACGGATATTATCCTTATGCTTGCGCCCCTTACGGCTACTACGGACCCGACTGGTTTGCCGGTGGAGTGTTTATTGGCGCCGGCCCGTGGTATGGCTGGGGACGCGGTTGGGGTTGGGGTGGTTGGGGTCATGGCTACTATGGTCGTGGGGGCTGGGGCTACGGACGGGCTGGCTACGGCTACGGACGCGGTGGCTATGGCTATGGTCGTGGGTTCGCTGGCGGGCGCGGATTTGCACGCGGTCCGGCTGGCGGCTTCCGTGGATCAGTGGGCGGTGGGTTTCATGGTGGCTCTGTGGCCCGCGGTGGTGGAGGGTTCCACGGTGGCGGCGGCTTCCACGGTGGTGGCGGAGGATTCCACGGTGGCGGTGGTGGACACGGCGGCGGCGGGCACCGGTAATCCTGGCGGATACTGAGTTTCCTGAGCCGGTAACGAGAGATGCAAGAAGGACGGCTGGCAGCAGACGCTGCCGGCCGTTTCTTTTTTCTCCCAAGAACCTGACCACCGGATGGCCCGGCTGCGAGCTGGCTTTGGCGGGCGCGGTTCAATAAACCTGTACCGCGGTCCGGGTTTCTTGCTAGAATGTGCGGTTCGCGGAGGCGGGCTGTAGTAGTAGAATATCTGCATAGATCTCAGGAGACAGACACCCTTATGGCTTACGTGATTGCAGAGCCTTGCATTAACACCAAAGACACGGCGTGCGTGGATGCGTGTCCGGTGGATTGCATTCATCCCAAGAAAGATGATCCCAAGTATGCGACCGAACCCTTGCTCTACATCGATCCGGTGGAGTGCATCGACTGCGGTGCGTGCGTGCCGGTGTGCCCGGTATCGGCCATCTTCGCGCTCGACGATCTGCCGGAGAAGTGGAACGAGTTCACGGCTAAGAACGCGGCGTACTTCGGCCGGTAAAGAAGTTTCAGCTTTCAGGGCGCGCGTCCATTCGGATGCGCGCTTTCGCTTTTGAGGTCGCAAATTGCGATTTCAAAGTTTAGAGCGATCTGTCTTCAGTCAAGGATCGGTGACGCCTGACAGCCCTTCCGCTAGAATCATCGCTTCACACGCTGGGCACACATGTCATTAATGGAGTCGGAAGCGATCGTACTACGCACCTATCCGCTGCGTGAGGCCGACCTGCTGGTCACGCTATTTACCCGTGCGGAGGGCAAGGTGCGCGGCGTGGCGCGGTCGGCAAAGAAATCGAAGCGGAGGTTTGGCGGGGCGCTGGAGCCGATGACTTACGTGCGGGCGTTTTACGACGTTCGCGAGCGGCAGGAGTTGGCGCGGCTTGATGCCTGCGAGGTGCTGGAGTCTCCGCTGGCTACCGAAGTCAGTTATGCGCGGGCGGTGGCGCTTGCGCACGTCGCCGAGTTGCTCGACGAACTGCTGCCCGATCGCGAAGCCAATGACGCCGTCTTTCGGCTGACGCTTTCTGTGCTGCACGCCCTGCAGGGGGCCGAGGTATGGATGGCGGTCACCTACTTCGAGCTGTGGCTAACGCGGCTGGTGGGTTTCCTGCCCGAGTTGACCGAGTGCACAGTCTGCGGGCGCAGCTTGAACGGCAGTCGCGCTTACTTTCACGCTCTGGCTGACGGACTGATGTGCCCCGAAGATAAGCGGCTAGCGTCATCCGAGATTTCGAAAGATTCGCGGGATTTGGCGGCTTTGATGTTTCGCGCTCCGGTGGAGAGTTTTGCAGGGATGCCGTGGCCCAAAGCGCAGGGGGCAGACTTGCGGAAGTTTCTGATTCAAATCTTGCAGCGGCACATTGAGAAGAAGCTGGTGACGGCGGGGATGCTGGAGAAGGGTGGCGGGTTCTAGAGTGCACCCCGCCTTGATCCACGTTTCACGATCGTTCCGTCAGTTCCGGTCTCCAAACCCGTGCTTGCCACGGCAAAGCTTGCAGTAACGCGGCGGCTCGGTATTATCCACCCGATGCTGGACCGGCTTCAGAGTCCGGAGATAGGCGAAGATCGCTTTCAAATCATGGTCGCTCAGATTGCGGAAAAATGCCCAGGGCATGATATTAGCGAGGGGCCGCGCCTTGACTGCTCCAGTGCGAATCGTCTCGATGAACATCTTTTCGTCGAAATAACCAATCCCTGAGGGATTTGGCGTCAAATTCAGCGAGGCGACCGTGATCATCTTCTTCGGGTCTGGTCCCCATGCCCCGATCAGCGGGACACCGCCGCTAAAATCCATCCCCGGAAGGTTGTTGCCCAGATCATCCGTAGGGGAATGGCAGCCGTCGCAATGCCCCACCGTCACCAGGTACTTTCCGTACGCCAGTCGATCGGACTTGTCCGGCTCTGGCACGTGCGCCAGCGGCGCAAGGGGCTGAAGTGTTTTTTTTATATCATCGGTCAGCACCGTCTTCGGCCGCTCAATGTGCACGGGTGCCAGCGAACGCTCGTAAACGATCGCCGACGCCAAATCCTCATCCGAGAGATTTCGGAAGTACTGGTACGGCATCATTGAGTAAAGCGTACGCCCATCCTGGCCAATCCCCTGGCGCAACGCCCGCACAAAGTCAGCGTCCTTCCATTTCCCAGCGCCGTATTCCGGGTCAGACGAGATATTCGGTGCTACCACGCGGTTGGACTCGGGCAACCCCATCTCGACGGCGGTAAAGACATTGCCACCTCCTTTCTTTCCCTTAACTGGCCGTGCGGGACGTTGGGTGAAATCAAACTCGGAATGGCAGAAGGGGCATTGCAGCAAGCCCTCCACCAGGTACTTGCCCCGCGCCAGCCGTTCAGGTGTGCGCGGTATCGTTTCCATCTCCAGTACTGATGCTGGCGATGCAGCCGTTGTAAGGGTTGGCGCCCTCTGGCAGCCATTGCTCAGACTTACCAGGAAAAACGCAGCAATCCCAGCAGCAATCCCCGAAGGGATCGACTTCAAAGTTTTCATGTGTTGCGCCCCAGTGATAAGACCGAAAGAAAAAACGCCTGATTAGTGCGAGAGTATACGCCGCAGGGTCAATCTCTGGCCAGTTTTCCGTGCGCAAGGCTGACGGGTACAGCTCCCTTCCAGTACAATCGATGATTACGCTGCGGCGGTTCTACGCATTGCGCGATTTAGCTCCTGGCGCTGGGACTTCAGAGCAACTCATCCATGACTTCATCTCACTCGAAATCGCTTACGTTTCAGGAACTGATCCTGCGATTGCAGGCGTTTTGGGCTGAGCGTGGATGCGTGTTGCAGCAACCCTACGACGTAGAAGTGGGAGCTGGCACGATGGCGCCGGAGACATTCCTGCGCGTGCTGGGTCCCAAGCCTTACAAGGTTGCTTATGTACAGCCTTCGCGGCGTCCGGCGGACGGGCGCTATGGGGAAAATCCGAACCGGCTGTTCAAGCACATGCAGTTGCAGGTCATCCTGAAGCCTCCGCCGGAGAATGTGCAGGAATTGTATTTGGAGTCCCTCGGAGCGATTGGCATCGATCTGCGGCAGCATGACATCAAGTTTGAAGAAGACAACTGGGAAGCTCCAACGCTGAGCGCGTGGGGCGTGGGGTGGCAGCTGATGCTCGACGGACTGGAGATCACGCAGTTCACCTACTTCCAGCAGTGCGGCGGGCTGGACTTGTTTCCGATTTCCGCGGAGTTGACGTATGGGCTGGAACGCATCGCAGCGTTTCTGCAGGATGTCGATTCGATTTACGACATTGTTTGGGCGCGCGATCCGGAGACGGGGCTGACGACGACATATGGTGATGTGCGGCTGGCCGATGAGTTGCAGTTTTCCGTCTACAACTTCGAAGTCGCGGATGTGGAGAAGACCTGGAAACACTTCGAACTCTATGAGGCGGAGTGTAAGGAGCTGCTGCAGCGGTATGCTGCGCTGGAAAAGAACAAAGTAGAGGGTGACGGGATTGTCCGGGAGAAGTCGCGGATACCCCTCTTAGGAGCTTACGATCTTTGCCTGAAGTGTTCCCACTTGTTCAACATCCTCGATGCGCGTGGAGCAATCTCCGTGACTGAGCGTGTGGGCGTGATTGCCCGGGTGCGGGCGCTGGCGGTGGGCATCGCGAAGGCTTGGGTGGATCAGCAGAAAAGCGAAACCGCTGGCAGCACGTCCGACGAGAAAAAACCAGTTCACGAGACGAAGGCGAAGAAGGAGAAATTGTCGCCCGTGGGATCGTAATTGCAGTTGTTGTAGCTGATGCGCCGAGAGCGAGACGCTCTCGGGACAGCCGGCGAGACGCCGGCGCTACGGTTTAAATGGCATGCCAGACTTTCTGCTGGAGATCGGGTGCGAAGAGATTCCGGCGCGGATGATTGATGCCGCTTCGCAGGAATTGCGCGAGCGCGTCAGGGCCCTACTGAGCCGGGAGCGACTGCCGCCGAGCGAAGTCACATGTTTCGACACACCGCGGCGATTGGCAGTGATTGCAGCTGGCATCCCGGCGGCTCAACCGGATGTCAGCGAGCAAGTGACTGGACCCTCGGCCAGTGTCGCATATAAAGATGGTCAGCCTACGCCCGCAGCGCATGCGTTTGCCAAGAAGGCTGGAGTCGACGTATCGCAACTCGAGAAAATCACAACCGCGAAGGGCGAATACCTGGCGGCGAAGATTACCAAGAAGGGCCGACGCACGGCCGATATTCTCGCTGAGACTTTGCCGAAGGAACTCTCCTCGATCTACTGGCCTAAGAGTATGTACTGGCGAAAGCCGCACGAGCGCTTTGTGCGGCCGGTTCGCTGGCTGGTAGCGATGCTCGATGGCGAAACCATTGCGCTGGAATTTGACGGAATCTGGGCGGGGAAGACTTCGCGCGGGCACCGGAAGTTGACCCAAGGAGAAGTCCCGATTCCGCGGGCCGGGGCAACTTATGTCGATGCGCTGCGCGCGGCCAAGGTTCTGGGTCGTGCGGAACGCGAACAGCAGATCCGCAAAGCCCTGGACGCCGCTACACGCACAGTTCAAGGGGCGCGATGGCGGGAGGACAAGTCCCTGCTCGACACCGTGGTGAACCTGACGGAATTTCCCTCCGCAATTCTGGGCGGATTCGATCCGCAGTTTCTGGCTCTGCCGGAGGAGGTTCTGGTCACGGTGATGCGGGACCATCAGAAATATTTTGCGGTGGAGGATGATCGCGGCAAGCTACTGCCGTATTTTCTGACGGTGCTGAACACCGATGGGGACCCGGACGGATTGATCCGGCATGGCAACGAGCGCGTGCTGCGGGCCCGTTTCAGCGATGCCAAGTTTTTCTGGGAGACAGATCAGAAACGCTCGCTGCTGGAGCGGCTGGAGTTGCTGCGGCACGTTACTTTCCAGAAGGACCTCGGCAGCTACTATGAGAAGAGGGGGCGGGTACAGCGTTTGTGCAGTTGGCTGAGTGAGATTATCAAGCAGAGCGGGATGGCGGTGCGCGCGGGCGTGATCCACAAGGCGGCGTGCCTGGCGAAGACCGACCTGACTACCGAGTTGGTGAAGGAGTTTACCGAACTGCAGGGCATTGTGGGTGGGCTCTACGCGCGAGCGCAGCAGCTTGATTCCAGCCTGCCCGAGGCGACGCGCTTCGCCATTGCGGATGCGATTTATGATCAGTACAGGCCCGAGTCCGTCGAAGATGAAGTGCCGCGGTCGGTGGAAGGCGCGGTGCTTTCGATCGGCGACAAGGCGGACACGATTGCAGGAATGTTTGCGCTGGGACTGGTGCCGAGCGGATCGAAGGATCCGTTCGCATTGCGGCGGCAGGCGAATGGGATTGTGAAGGTGATCGCAGAGAAAAAGCTCCCTCTACAGCTGACGGATTTGATGCGGGATGCGCGGGCTGGCTACCAGGGGTCAGAAGCGGAGAGAAAGTTTGTCGAAGACGTGAAGTTTATGGAGTCGGTGAAAACGTTCTTCCGCGAGCGTCTGGAGTTCTACCTGAAGGATGTTCGCGGATATGCGTATGATGTGGTGAAGGCAGTGCTGGCGGCCGACGCTGATGACGTAGTGGATGCGGTAGCTCGGGCGGAGGCGGTGAAACAGGTTCTGCATATGCCCGAGTTTCCGGCGATCGGCGCCGCTTGCAAGCGCATGCGGAATATTCTGAGGCAGGCGGAAGAGAAGGGAATTTCCCCGGCTGCGAGGTTCGAGAGCTTGCCGGAGTCAGCTCATGAAGAGAAAAACCTGGCAGCCTATATTGAGGTTTACGGACCCCGGGTCGATGCATTGCGGAAGAAAAAAGAATACGGCGACGCCCTGATGCTGCTCTCAACCGCCCGCGAGCCCGTGGATGCATTCTTCGACAAAGTCATGGTGATGGTAGAAGATGAGAAGGTGCGGGCGAGCCGCTTGGCGCTGCTGCGGACTCTGCTGAAGGAATTTTCGACGATAGCGGATTTTTCCGAAATCGTGACTGAAGGCAAGGCGTGATCGCGGGAAATTCCCAACAAGTTTAGATGTGCGAATTGCCGGCGGCCGCCGGCGCCACAAAATCGAATCACAAGGGACTAATCATTTATGGCGACAATCACTCTCCCCGAAGCTGGAATTCAGGAAAGCCAGAAGCCCACAACCAAGTACGTTTACTTTTTCGGCGGCGGCAAGGCCGATGGCAACGGCAAGATGAAGGATGACTTGGGCGGCAAGGGTGCCGGTCTGGCCGAGATGACCAACGCTGGCCTGCCCGTGCCTCCGGGATTCACCATCCAGACCGAGGCTTGCCGCGAATATATGCGGAACGGCAGCGTATCAAAAGAAGTCGATCGGCAGATGGAGGAGGCGCTGGCCAAACTCGAAGCCTTGCAAGGGCAGAAGCTGGGAACCGGCGAGAACCCGTTGCTGGTAAGCGTGCGCTCAGGCGCGAAGTTTTCCATGCCGGGCATGATGGATACGATCCTCAATCTAGGATTGAACGACAAGAGTGTTGAGGCGCTGGCCAAACGTAGCAACAACCCGCGGTTCGCTGCAGATTCCTACCGTCGGCTGATCCAGATGTTTGGCAACGTTGTGCTGGAAATTCCAAAGTCTGCATTCGATGAAGTGTTCGACGCGAAGAAAAAGAAGAAAAATACCAAACTCGACACCGATCTTGACGCCAAGGCGCTGAAAGAAGTGATTGAAGAGTACAAGAAGGTTGTCAAGAAGCATGCCAAGCGTGACTTTCCGCAGGATCCGCACGAGCAGCTAGTAATGGCGCGCGACGCGGTGTTTCGTTCCTGGCAGAACGACCGCGCCAAGCATTACCGCCGCATCAACAATATCGATGACATGCTCGGCACCGCGGTCAACGTGCAGGCAATGGTGTACGGCAACCTCGGCGATACGAGCGGCACTGGTGTGGGTTTCACGCGCAATCCCGCCAGCGGTGCGAAGGAGTTCTACGGCGAATTTCTGATGAACGCTCAGGGCGAAGATGTGGTCTCGGGTGTTCGCACCCCGGTTCCGATCCTCGAACTTCAAAAGATCATGCCCGACGTATACAGCCAGCTCCGCGAGATCACGACGCGGCTGGAGAAACACTACAAAGACATGCAGGATTTCGAGTTCACCATCCAGGATGGCAAGCTTTACATGCTGCAGACGCGGAACGGAAAGCGCACTGGTCTTGCCGCGGTGCAGGTGGCAATCGATATGGTAAACGAGGGACTCATCACCAAGGAAGAGGCGATCTTCCGTCTCGATCCCAACCAGGTCGTAGATTTCTTTGTATCTCGCTTGGACAGTAAAGACGTTCGGCCCGAAGACGTGCTGACCACGAAGGGCATCGCAGCTTCTCCGGGAGCGGTCGCGGGGCAAATCGTTTTTACTGCCGACGATGCGGTTGAGAAGGCCGGACATGGTGCGGAGAAGAACCCGGTAATCCTGGTTCGCGCCGAAACCACTCCGGAAGACATTCACGGTATGGAAGTCGCGATTGGCATTTTGACTTCGCAGGGTGGCGCGACCAGTCACGCGGCCGTCGTCACTCGTGGCATGGGCAAAACCTGTGTCGCAGGCGCTGGCGAGATCGTCGTCGACGAAAGGGCGCGCCAGATGCGGGCGCGAGGCCAGGTATTCAAGGAGGGAGATTGGATTACGCTCGACGGCACGGCCGGCAGTGTGCTGCGAGGCAAAAGGAAGTTGCTTCCGCCGGACCCGGAGAATTTGGCAAAGCTGGAAAAGTTAATGAGTTGGGCAGAGCCGTTCCGCAAGATCGGCGTGCGCGCCAATGCGGATATTCCACGTGATGCCGAGAAGGCGCGGGAGTTCGGCGCCGAGGGCATCGGCTTGTGCCGCACCGAGCACATGTTCTTTGCTCCAGATCGCATTCCGCACATGCGCGCCATGATCCTCGCGGACAACGAGAAAGATCGCCGCCTCGCGCTAAAGAAGTTGCTGCCCATGCAGCGCGCCGACTTTATCGGGCTGCTTAAAGCAATGGATGGACTGCCGGTGACGATACGCCTGCTCGATCCGCCGCTGCACGAGTTCTTGCCCAAGCGCGAGAAACTTATGGTCGACATCGCCAGCCTCGCCAGCGCTCGAGCAAAGCAGAAGAAGGCTCTGGTGGAGGAATATCGCGAGTATGGCGCGAAGGGAGTTGGCGATCTAAAAAAGGTTCTTCCCAGATTGCTGGCGCGCGTGGAAGAACTGCACGAGTTTAATCCCATGCTGGGGCTTCGCGGATGCCGCTTGGGGATTACTTATCCGGAAATCACCGAGATGCAGGCGCGGGCCATCCTTGAAGCCGCGGTGGCCGTCGAGAAAGCTGGCATCAAGACCCATGCAGAAGTAATGATTCCGCTGATCGCAACGGTGAAAGAGATGGAGAACCAGGGAGCGATCGTGAAGCGCGTGGCGGAGGAAGTGTTCAAGGAAAAAGGAAAGCACGTGCATTACCTGGTAGGCACGATGATCGAGTTGCCCCGCGCCTGCCTGGTGGCGGATGAGATTGCCAAGGAAGCGGAGTTCTTTTCGTTCGGCACCAACGACCTCACCCAGACCACGTTCGGCTTCTCGCGCGACGACGTAAACAAGATTCTGACGTCGTATCTTGAGGAAGGGATTCTGAAGCAGGATCCGTTTGCCGCGATCGATCAGGTTGGCGTCGGCGAACTGGTGAGGATTGGGATCGAGCGAGGCCGAAAGACGCGTCCTAAGCTGGAGGTAGGGATCTGCGGCGAGCACGGCGGCGAACCGGAGTCCGTCAAGTTCTGCCATCAGGTGGGGATGGATTACGTGTCGTGCTCCCCGTTTCGCGTGCTGACGGCGCGTTTGGCCGCGGCGCAAGCCGGAGCCTCGGATGCGCTGAAGGTTGAGGGCGGGCGAACGAAATAGAGCTCAACGCAGAGGACGCTCGGCGTCCTCTGCGTTGTGAGCTACTGCACTTTCTGCAAGCGTGCGATCAGTTTCTGCGCCAGGCTCTCTTCTGAATCCGACCAGAGCAGCCGCGAACTGGTGCCGCTATTTTTCTCCACGTTCACCGAGAATTCCACCAGCTTCGCGACGTTGTCCCGAATCTTGGCCCGAGTCTGGTCAGTGAGCGAAGTCTCGGGCTGTAGAAAGTACGAATCCGGACCAAAATCCACCTCGATGTGCCCCGTCTGCTGGTAAGCGCCTTCGTCGAATTCTTCTCCCTGGACGATGAACTTCACCAGTGCGGGTTCGAGCACCCAGTTCTCGTTCGACGCATCGGGGGTCCACAAATCCCAATAAGCTTCGAAAACGTAAGCGTAATCGTCATGAACCTGTTCGGCGGCGATCAGCGCCGCCTGACCAGGGTCGATTCCCGAGGGAAAGCGTCGTTCGAGCACGGTAGCCTCGTCCCAGGAAATAGGATGGAGAGCGAAGTAAGTGATCCCCGGACGCTGCGCTGAGAGAGGAAACTGCTGCAATACTGCGAAGGCGTGCGGTAACATCTCCGGGCCGGAAAAATCGGAAAACCAAAGACTGAGATAAAGTGGATCAGACACAAATAGCCTCGAATGGTGGTGAGCGTCACCGCAGTCATTATTATTATTCTAAATTGTCAGACGATCACCAGAAAAGCCAGCAAGTCCTTCTTTTGACAGGGTTGCGAAGGGCTTGTTACGATCAATTGGTGCCTAGAGCACCCCGCCGCACATCCGTCCCCGTCGTCTAGCCTGGCCTAGGACATCGCCCTTTCACGGCGGTAACACGGGTTCAAATCCCGTCGGGGACGCCAA
>JBAWCJ010000128.1:0-17566 GCA_049590215.1 Candidatus Sulfotelmatobacter sp.
TCATTCACTCCCGGAATCACCACCGCGGCGTATCCCGTGTATTCTCCCGGAGCGTAAATCGCATGGCGGTACCAGGGACGGTGCGGCAGCCCCTCAGGCACCAGGAGAGCGCGCTCAGCGCCGCGCAGCGCCTGGTTTAACTGAACGGGATCTCTCGGCGGGTTCTTTTGCTTGGACATTATCTTCGCGCCTGCGTTCTGAAAATGTTTTGCTGCCGCGGTCACTGCATTCAGATCGAGGACATGCTCTCCGAATTTACTCTCGGCCTTTTTTCTGGCTTCATCGAGGTAGACGGCAATCTCTTTTCCATATTCTTCGTAGTCGTAAGGCAGCACGTCGGCATCGGCCATGCGCAATGCCTCCAGGCCAAAGACTCGCGCCATCTGCTGTTCGTAAACGAAATCCGGGTCGCCGAACTTTGTAAACCAGGCAAAATTATCGAACACCGAGTGATACACGCCATACGGTCCGCCGGAACTGATGTCGCCGGAAGGCACGCCCAGGTGTTGCTGGAACGCGCTGTAGTCGGAGCCGCTGCCGAGGTCGCCGACCTGGACATCGCCGTTGGCAGGAGCAGCGGGCTTGCGGCGCGAATCTGCGGTCGCTTCCGCGGGCGACTGAGGCTGCTCAGACTTCTGCCACTGTTCATAGACAGTCCCGCCTTTGGGACTGGGCACCGCCTTGGTGACATCACGCAAAAACTGCTTCAAGCTGGGAACGGCCGAGGCGCCGAACTTCGGCCCAGCGACCGCGACATCCATGTTGAAATACGCGGCGGCACCGCCCAGTTCGGATTCATGCTGCTCAGCCCATTCGGTGGAACCGATCAGTCCTTCTTCTTCGCCATCCCAACTGCCAAAAATCATGGTGCGCTTTGGCTTCCAACCGGACTTCAGCAACTCGCCGACACCGTGCACGGATTCAAGCATTGCCGCCGTACCGCTGTTCGGGTCGACCGCACCGTACACCCAGGCGTCGCGGTGATTGCCGGCGACAACCCATTCGTCGGGAAACTCACTGCCGCGTACCCGGCCGATCACGTCCCAAAGAGTGCGGAACTGATAATCCTGTTTGAGATGCATCTTCACACGAACCGGTCCCGGTCCGACGTGGTAGGTGAAAGGAAGCGAACCCTGCCACTCTCGGGGCGAGTCGGGGCCGCCGAGATGTTGAAGAATGGGCCACGCATCGTGATACGAAAGTGGAGTCACCGGAATCTTTGGCATTTGCGCCGACTGCTGGGGAGAGATGCGCTTGCTGTCGGGCAACGAGGGCAGCGACGCAATTCCCGGCGTTGTCGGATCGCCGGGGAATTCGAACATGTATCCCACCGATCCGCGCTGCACGCCCGTATCCGGCCGCCAGGGTCCATCCGGATACTTATCGCCACGCCGCCAGCCATCGTCGAACGGGTCGGAGTAGATGATCACACCTGCCGCGCCATGTTCTTGCGCGATGAATTCTTTCACCCCGCGGAAATTCTGGCCGTAACGGACGAGGACGATCTTGCCGCGAACGTCGATGTTCAACTTCTCGAGCTTCTCGAAATCTTCCGGCGTGCCGTAGTTGGCATAGACCACGTCGGCCTCGGCGTCTCCAGATGGCGACATGCCGTTGAACGGCATTACGACGCGCGGATCGTTGTCGTAGGGATCGCCCTCGACGTGCTCGCGCGTGGGCCCGTGCATTTCGACTCCGGCGGGCGCGGTGATGTCGACGCTGATCTCCGACGGATAGTTAAACCACACCTTGTATTCGACGATCTCGGTGTCGAGGCCAGCGGCGCGAAACTTTTCTGCCACGTAATCTGCCGTGGCCTTGTCCTCGGGAGTGCCGGCCATGTGCGGCGCTTTCGTCAGCTCGCGCAAATGCTCTTTCGCCAGGGTGGGATCAGGCACGGCAATAAAGCGGGCCTCGGCGGCGTTTTCGGCGGTGGCGTCGCGAAAGCCGAAAATCGCTTGAGCGCCAGATGAGGGCTGCGGGCCATGACCGCTGACAATGATCGGCAGACAGCAAAGCAGAACAACGGAAGAAAGAAGTACCGCTGAGAGGAATCGCATTGGGCACCTGTGGTGAAAGTAAGTAAGGTAACACAGCGGGCATGGGAGAATTTGGGGAAGCGTCCATCGGAGAAGCGAAAGCCGCGGCCGACGACTAGCGGACTTGTCCCGTCCCGATAATCTCGTACTTCGAAGAAGTAAGTTCCGCAAGCGCGAATGGACCGCGGCAGTGCAGCTTTTGCGTGCTGATGCCCATTTCGGCGCCGAAGCCGAATTCGGCGCCATCGGTGAAGCGGGTTGAAGCGTTCCAGTACACTGCGGCCGAATCTACTCCGCGCAAGAACTTGCGGGCGTTCGCTTCATCGCGGGTCACGATGGAGTCGGAGTGCTTCGTGGAATAACGGTTGATGTGGGCAATCGCATCATCGACGCTTGCCACCACGCGAACCGCTATGCACAGCCGCAGATACTCTTCATACCAGTCCTGCTCGGCGGCAGGCGCGATGTTCAATCCGACGCCTAAGCTGCGGGATTTTCCGTCCCCGCGAACTTCGACCCCGGCGTCGATCAGCTTCTTTGTGATTTGCGGGATATATTCCCCCGCGATCCGTTCATGCACCAGCAGCTTTTCGGCGGCGTTGCACACGGAAGGACGCTGTGTTTTGGCGTTGATCACGATTCGATCGGCCATATCGAAGTCAGCGGACTCGTCGATGAATATGTGGCAGTTCCCTGCCCCGGTTTCGATCACGGGTACGGCGGAATTCTCAGTGACGAATGCAATCAGTTCTACGCCGCCGCGCGGGATGATGACATCCACGAGCCCGCGGGCCTTTATGAGTTCCTGCACCGACTGCCGCGTGCTCGAATCGAGCAGTTCGATTGCGCCATCCGGTACTCCCGGCACGGCGGCTAGAATCTCTGCCAAGCGCTGATTGCTGCGCGCTGCTTCTTTGCCGCCACGCAACACGATCGCGTTACCGGTTTTGAGGGCGAGCACGGCGGTGTCTACCGTGACGTTGGGGCGCGATTCGTAAATGATTCCCACCACGCCCAGCGGCACGCGCACTTTGCGGATGCGCAGGCCGTTCGGGCGGGTCCACTCGGCTAGCGTTTCGCCGACGGGATCGCCGAGCGCCGCGACTTCGCGAACACCTTGCGCCATCTCCTTAATCCGCGGCGCAGTCAACAGCAAGCGGTCGAGCATCGTGCCTTCGAGACCGGAGGTTTTCACATCTTCGTGGTTGGCCGCGAGAATGGTTTGCGCATGAGCTTCGAGCGCGTCTGCGATCGCGAGCAGCAGTGCGTTCTTCTCCTCGGTGGAGAGCAGTGCGAGCTGGGCAGCGGCTGCGCGCGCCCGCAACAGCTTTTCCTGCGTGGAAGCCGAGTTGGTAACGGTGCCTGTCATCAGCCTTGTTTTTAGCTTGTCTTACCCCGGCTTGTCTCACCCCTGCCGGGGAGGAAAATACGTTCCGATCTTGCGTTGCATGCCCAGCGTAATCCCTTGCGGATGGCGGCCATTCACGATAGCCACGTGGACGCCGCCTTCGCTCGCCAGTTTGGCGGCGCGCAGTTTCGAAATCATGCCTCCGCGTCCCAGCGCGCTCTTGCCGTTGCACTGCGCTTCCAGCGCGGGAGTCAGTTTGCGCACCACGCGCTGCAGCCTGGGTTTCTTGCGTCCGTTTGGAATCAGCAAGCCATCTACGTTGGTCAACAGCAACAACCAGTCGGCTCTCACGGCGGTAGCGAGCAGCGCACTCAGTTCGTCGTTGTCGCCGAAAGCTCCTTCCAGTTCGCGGACGCTGACGCTGTCGTTTTCATTCACGATCGGTACCACGCCTAGCGCCAGCAGCTCGGCGAGAGCGTTCTGCAAGTTGCGGTAGCGGACCGGCGAAGTGAAGTCATCGCTCGAAAGCAGCAGTTGTGCCACTACCTTTTTGCCGAAGAACAGGCGCTCGTAGGTATGCATCAGCTGGCTTTGTCCGACGGCCGCGCAGGCCTGCATGCCGGGGACGCCGCTCGGGCGCCGGCTCAGGCCTAACCCGGAGATGCCTGCGGCGATTGCGCCTGAAGTGACGATCAGATACTCATTCTTGTTGAGATCGAACTGGTCGACCATGGCGCGCAGCACGTTCGCGTCGATCTCACCTCCGGGAGCGATGAGGCTGGTGCCGACTTTGATGACGATTCTCATGCGATCAAACTTTTGTGGCTCAGTTGGAATGGTATCGCAACTTGACCGTCCTGCGATTTAAGATGGGGTTCCAGGCAAGATCGATGATCTTGCCGCTTATAGAGTCCCGATGCCAGCCTCCAATGCCACCAGCCGCTTCTCCGATCGCGTCGAAAACTACGTGCGATACCGGCCGGGATATCCGCTCGAGGTGGTTGAGGAGCTAAAGGCGGAGTGTGGCTTAATTCCCGACCATCTGATTGCTGACATCGCATCGGGCACCGGCATTTGGACTCGCATGCTGCTGGGAAATGGCAATCCGGTCTTCGGCGTCGAACCTAATGCCGAGATGCGACAAGCGGGTGATCGTCTGCTGACGGCGTTTCCGAAGTTCATCAGCGTTGCGGGAACGGCGGAAGCAACCACGCTGGCGGATCAAAGTGTGGACTTCGTCACATCGGCGCAAGCCGCGCACTGGTTTGACCGCGCGCGGGCTCGTTGCGAGTTTGTTCGCATCCTAAAGCCCGGTGGATGGCTGGTGCTTTTGTGGAACGAGCGCGTCACCGATTCGACGGCCTTCTTGCGCGATTATGAGCAGTTGCTCTTGACTTACGGCACTGACTATCAGGACATCCGCCATGAGCACACGACGTTGGCGGTCAACGAATTCTTCGATCCCGCGCCGTTTCAGGAACGGACGTTTGCGATGCGGCAGGAGTTCGACTACGCCGGGGTCGAAGGCCGACTGCTGTCGTCGTCGTACGCGCCGGGGCCAGGCCATCCCAAGCACGCGCCCATGCTGCGCGAACTGCGCTGCATCTTCGATGCTGATGCCATCGGGGGCTGGGTGGCGTTCGAATACAAGACGCGGTTGTATTTTGGGCGGCTGGGGCGCGAGTAGAATCGCGAGTTCACATCTTTCTCTTCTTAGTTTTTTAATTTTCCTGGAGAACAATGGCTGACGAAAAATCTTTTCACATGACGCCCAACGAGTTCCGGCGCCACGGCCACGCCGTGGTCGACTGGATCGCCGACTACCATTCCCGCATCGAGTCGTTCCCGGTGCTTTCGCAGGTGAAGCCGGGAGAGATTCGCGCATCGCTGCCGGCACATGCTCCGGCGCGAGGTGAGCCGTTCGATGCGCTGCTGAAAGATGTTGAGAAGTTAATTTTGCCCGGAGTCACGCACTGGCAGTCGCCGAATTTTTTTGCCTACTTCCCGTCGAATGGCTCCGGACCCGGAATTCTGGGCGATCTTCTTTCATCCGGGCTAGGCGTGCAGGGCATGCTCTGGTCAACCAGCCCCGCGTGCACGGAACTGGAAACGCACGTGCTCGACTGGCTTGTGCCCATGCTCGGATTACCGGAGAAATTCCTTTCTTCGAATACTGGCGGCGGCGTCATTCAAGACACCGCCTCGAGCGCCGCGCTGTGCGCCCTGCTGGCTGCGCGCGAACGCGCCACTAACTTCGCCAGCAATCAGAAAGGGTGCGATGGACGCCTTGTTGCTTACGCGTCCTCACAAACGCATTCATCGCTCGAAAAGGCAGCGATGATTGCCGGCATCGGCGTCTCCAATCTGCGCTTGATTGAAGTGGACGAAAAGTTCGCCATGCGCCCTGATGCTCTGGCCCGCCAGATTGACGCTGACAAGCGCGCCGGACTGGTCCCGTGTTTTGTGTGCGCTACAGTCGGCACCACGTCTTCGAATGCGATGGATCCGATCGTGGCCATTGCCGAGGTCTGCCGCGTGCACAATCTTTGGTTGCATGTGGATGCCGCAATGTCGGGAACCGCGGCGTTGTGCCCAGAGTTTCGCCATCTCCAAGGCGGCGTCGAGTTCGCCGACAGTTACTGCTTCAATCCGCATAAGTGGATGTTCACTACTTTCGACTGCGATTGTTTCTGGGTCGCGGACCGCAAGGCGCTGATCCGGACGCTGAGCATTCTGCCGGAATATTTGCGCAACCAGGCCACAGAATCGGGCGCGGTGATTGACTATCGCGACTGGCAGATCCAGCTCGGGCGGCGCTTCCGCTCGCTCAAGTTATGGTTCGTGATCCGGCACTACGGAGTAGAGGGTCTGCAATACCACATTCGCCGGCACGTTGAACTGGCGCAGCAGTTCGCGGACTGGGTGCGCAATGACTCTCGCTTTGAAGTGGCCGCACCCGTGCCTTTGAATCTGATCTGCTTCCGCCACAAAGGTGGGGATGCGGCGAATCAAACCATCATGGAGCGGCTGAACTGCAGCGGAGATCTCTTTCTGACGCACACCAAGCTGAACGGGAAGTTGACGCTGCGCCTCTGTGTCGGGCAGACGAAGACCGAGGCTCGGCATGTAGAGAACGCTTGGAAGCGGATTTGCGAGGAAGCGGCGGCCGTCCCGTAGCGCTGAAACTTCATTCCATCCAAGGATTCAGGATGGGTACACGCGTTACGAGGAAATCTGTGATGTTCCTCGATACCAATACCAGGTTGTGATGGAGGGCGGTCGCCGCAAGTAACCCATCGATCACGGGAAGGGACCTTCCCCTTATTTTAGCTTCCGCGGCTAGCCATCCCCAGCGCTCGGCGATATCGTCACTGATCGGCAGAATGCGTCCGGAGAAACGAACTTTGACTTGTCTTTCTAACCATACTTCCAAATGCGACCTTCGCCGGCTTTCGGGCAGTGCGCTTGCGCCTTTCCGGATCTCGCCCAGGGTCAAGACGCTCAGGTAAAGCTGGCTCTCATCCACTGCATCCAGCCAAGAGAGTACGCGAGGTTCGGGACGGTCTCGAGTGGGCTCGGAAATGCAATTCGTGTCCAACAAGTAGCTCATAGTTCTATGTCCCGCCCGGGGTCGGAGTCGCGCTCCAGGTTCACGCCTCGCAGCGGGGAATTTCGCAAAAAATCGACGAGGCTCTTCGGCTGGCGCGATTTGCTTACGAGCCGTTCGTACTGCTCCTCGGCGACCATAACCACGCCTTCTTTGCCCTGTCGGGTGATGCGTTGCGGACCTTCGGTGCGGGCGCGGCGGAAGACCTCGCTGAAACGGGCCTTTGCGCTCTGAACTTGCCAGGATTCTGGGGCGGTCTTCGAACTGACGTGGCGGCGTGTCGTTTCCTTCATGGCTTCAAGGTCATTTTATGACTAGTCTGACTAGTCTCGATTTTAACGTCTGCTGGCCCGTTCAGTCAAGGGAATCGAGGGTGCGTGGGTGGACGAAGCGGAGGGGCCTTCGTAGTGTCAGAGACAAGGCTGCAAGATCAGTCCGCAGGCATGGGCGCGGGACGCGCTACTGCGGGTCGTGCTTTAGCAGGCGCTGAAGTGTCTGCCGTCTCCAGCCACTTTCGCACTTCAGGCAGGACCTGCCTGGCGGCTATTTCGCCAGCGGTGATCAGTTCGCCTGCGCGCTTGAAGTCGTCGTAGGCGAAGCCGGCAACGTCGGGCTCGACGATCACGTCGGCGGCGCCTCGCCAGAGGTGGCTCATCTGGTCCTGAGCGATGGCGAAGGATTGTCCGATCACATCGAAGAGGTGGCGTGGCGCGCCGTCTTTCGACCACTGTCCCCGCAAGTGAACAGCGATCACGCGATCGGCACCCATTTCGTGCAGCGGCGAGGTAGGCACGGGATGCGAGAGCATGCCATCGACTAGCCAGCGCCCGCGAATCTCGACCGGCAGGAACATGCCGGGATAGGCGCAACTAGCGCGCACCGGATCGACCATGGAACCGGAGTGAAAGACCACGCCTTCGCCGGTATTGAAATCGGTTGCGGTGATGCCTAGAGGGATGCGCAGTTCTTCGAACGTCTTCACCTTCAGGGTGCGGTTCAGGAACTGCACCATGCGATCGTTCGAGGCGAAACCGAAGCGGGAAACGGTCCAGCGGGCGAATGTGGTGAAACGAACGGAGTGCGCAACCTTTTCGAGTTCTTCGATGGAAAGCCCGCTGCAGTAACAAGCGCCGATGAGCGCTCCCACGCTGGTGCCGGCGATTATGCGGACTGGGATTCCTTCCTGTTCGAGGACCTTCAGGACTCCGATGTGGGCCATGCCGCGGGCGAAGCCGCCGCCGAGCGCAACCCCGATGGTGGGAACGCGCAGCTGCGGTTGGGCGCCCTTGCCGGATAGTTCCCGTCCAAAGGCCTGTACTGACCGGATGATCCTGCCGAGACTCTTCACCGCAAACCCCACGTCCCTCGCGGGAACTCGCGCCTGCCGCTTACCTATTAGGATGCCACGATCTCGCGGAATGCTGCAGAGCACGTTGGTGCCATTTAAGTTACGAGACGTGCCCGGCGGGTGTTACCTGAGTGTTACCCCTCCTCTGACGAAGATGACTAACTCCTGTAATCCTGCTAAGTTGCCGGTTATGGTGCGGGAGATATCGGCCGGCGGGGTGGTCGTCCGGTTCCGGGAGGGAGCCTGGTGGATGGCCGCAATCGAGCCTGCTGATGCGCCTGCACGCGCCGCAGGCGGCGAATCTAATCGCGCGGCCAAACGGCCAAAGAACTTGCTGGCCCTGCCCAAAGGGCTGGTGGATCCCGGCGAGAAGCCGCTGGAAACGGCGCTGCGCGAGGTTTATGAGGAGACCGGAGTGACGGCGGAGGCGGTCACTAAGCTCGGCGACAGTAAATACGTGTATACACGCGCCTGGGGGGACGGAGCGCGCGTGTTCAAAATCGTGAGTTTCTACCTGATGCGCTACCGCTCCGGCCGCATCAACGATATTGCACCTGCGATGCGCGTTGAGGTAGCACGCGCCAGCTGGGTGCACCTGGAAGATGCTGCTGCGCTGCTCGCTTATAAGGGAGAGAAACAGATGGCGCGGCGAGCGCTGGAGTATGTGGGAACACACGCGGAACTTTAGGTGCAAGATGCATATCGGGTACCGTTCACCTCATTGCCATGATTAATCGATGGTTTGTCGCGATGACCTGGCTCATGTGTTTTGTCGCGGCCGCTGTCAGCGTCCAGTCCCAATCAAGCCAAGGGATCGCGCCCGCAGTCACGCAATTTGACCCCCAGCCATGGATCGACGATTTCCACGAGCTGACCAGCGCCATGGCCTCGCACTACGCGGACCTTGATTGGGCGATTCGCGACCGCGGGATGAATTTGCCAAAGCTTCGCCAAGATACGGAGGAGAAGCTTAGACACTCCGGCGATGAACAAAGCGCTCGCGACGCAATGCAGGAATTCCTGGATGCATTCGGAGATGGGCATCTTTCGATTGAATGGGAAAAGCCAGACGCTTCACGGAATGCGGCGACCTCAAAGGCGAGTAAGTCGTTGTGCGGCCGTCTGAATTACAAGATGAACCTCCAACCGGGCGTAGATTTTTCGTTGTTGCCGGGCTTTGAATTTGTTGGAGGCGAAGGCTCCGATCTGTTTTCCGGCGGACTGCTCACACTGCACGACGGAGCCAAGATAGGGTTGATTCGTATTGCTGAGTTCAGCGAACACGCCTTTCCCAGCGAGTGCGAGAAAGCGATTCGGGAGATGCGCCTAACCGATGAGAGTAAGTGTGACAAGGGCTGCGAACGTAACATTGCGGTACAGACTGCGAATCTGCTGACGGAAGCAATTGTCAAACGGGCAAATCAATTTCGTGGATTGGGAGCATCCGCTATTCTCCTCGATCTGACCCACAATGACGGTGGTTCTGACTGGAATGAAGCCGTGGTGAGGTCATTGAGCAACATCCCCCTCACCGACGACCGCATCGGGTTTATCAAGAGCGAGCATTGGACAAGGGAGCTGGAATCCCGACTTCGCGGCGTCGAGGCCGACCTCAAGAACGGAGCGGAGCCCAAAGCGGTTCTGGAGGAGGCAGCAGCCCGCTTGCGTTCGGCAATCGCTCGAAGCAAAGAGCCTTGTGACCGCAGCCGCGTTTTTAGCGACGGAAAGCTGGACTGCTCGCTAGTGGTAAGCGATCTTCTGTTCTGGAGCGGCATCTTACCGTACGCTGAGCCCGGCTCGTTCGCGTCGCTCGAATCCCGAACCACGCTCTTTCACCCGCTGCGGTACCAATATTCCGAGGACGAGCACCGCCTGCCACTCTACGTTGCCGTTGACCGGCACACATGGTCTTCAGCCGAACGATTTGCGTCCCTCTTGCAAGATAACAGGGCGGCCACGATTGTTGGCGAACTTACGGGAGGAGCCGGGTGCGGATTCATGAGCGGAGGCATTCCCACAGTGCTCAAGCATTCCCAGGCGCAGGTGAAAATGCCGGACTGCGTGGGATTGCGGAAGGATGGGTCGAATGGAAATGACGGCGTCACTCCCGATGTTTTCGTGCCCTGGGCCGCACGAGATACGCCTTTCACGAAAGCCAGCAAGCTATTTCGATCCGTGGACAAGGCGCTAAAGATGGGTACCCAGGGCGGCATGCAAAATACGCCGCCGTCGCACGAATAGACGAAAGCCTTTGGCATGCTCGATATTTGAGATTCTCCGGCGTTCGCGCATAATAATTTAATGGTCCGACCTCAGCTTTTTTACCTCGGCGCTTTCTTGTTTCTTCTACTCCAGTTCTCAACCCCGCCGTCCGTTGTGGCCGCATCCAAGAGCGCTCTAGACCCGGGCTACGTTCCCGCGCTTGCCACAGCCGATCACTTTCTTCAGGCATGGCAGTCTGGCGACGTCGAAAGCGGGACGGCGCTGCTTAGCAGCCACGTCAGGGAAGCAGTTACTTCGGAGGGGGTCGAAGCTTTTTTCTCCCAGCCCGTGCCCGGCGCTTATGAAATCGAGCGGGGCAAGCTGCTGAGGCGGGGGCGCTATGAGTTTCCGGTCGTCCTGGTTACGGAGACTGCGAAAGGCTCCCGAGCCCGCCGCCGATTTTCGAGCATTATTGTGGTGAATACTGGCAACAATGACTGGGCGGTGGATAAACTGCCATAGGCCGTTCTCTATGTTCTCCGTGGTTAAGTTTTTGTCGAGGCTAATTGATGAAACGCATTAATAAAGTCGCAATTCTTGGGGCCGGGACCATGGGCGCTCGCATCGCCGCGCATTTTGCGAACGCAGGAGTTCCAAGCTATCTGCTCGACATCGTTCCAGCGGACGTTGCGCCCGGCGCGGGCTCTGTCGCACGCAACAAGATCGCGACCGCGGGTCTCGACGCGGCGAAGAAATCCAAGCCCGCGGCGTTCATGGATGCGTCTCTCGCCCGTCTCGTTTCCGTGGGCAATTTCGATGACGACTTGAAGAAGCTGGCTGAGGTCGACTGGATCATCGAAGCCGTGGTCGAGAATCTCGAGCTGAAGCGGGCGCTGCTGCGAAAAGTTGAAGCTGTGCGGAAGCCGGGTACCATCGTCACCACAAATACCAGCGGGCTGCCGGTGGGAAAGATTTCAGAAGGATTCTCTGAGGACTTCCGGCGCTCGTGGTTCGGGACTCACTTCTTCAATCCGCCGCGCTACATGCGCTTGCTGGAACTTATTCCCACGCCGGAAGCCGATCAGGCTGCAATCGACGCGGTCTCGCACTTCTGCGACGTGCGGCTGGGCAAGGGCGTGGTGCTCGCCAAGGATACGCCCAATTTCATTGGCAACCGGATCGGTACGTTCTCCGTGTTGAATGTTATGCGCCTGATGCAAGAGATGGACCTGACCATCGAAGACATTGACGCACTGACTGGGGAGACCGTCGGCTGGCCGAAGTCGGCAACTTTCCGCACCATCGATTTGGTTGGATTGGATGTTCTGGGTCATGTGGTCGGCAATATGACCGCGAACGTGCACGATGAGCGCAGCGAACTTCGCCTGCCCGGCTTCTTCGCGCAGATGATCGAGCGCAAATGGCTGGGCGATAAGACCAAGGGCGGTTTTTACAAGAGGGCAAAAGGCGGCGAAGGCAAGGAAGACGAGCGACTGGCGATCGACTGGAAGACGCTTGAATACCATCCCCGGCAGAAGCCGAAGTTCGCGGCGCTGGACATGGCGAAGAATATCGAAGACACGGGCGCGCGGCTGCGCATGCTGCTTGGGCTGGAAGGCGGCGGCCCGCAGAAAGGTGACAAGGCGGGCGCGTTCTTATGGTCGGCGTTGTCTGATTTGTGGACCTACTCGGCGAACCGCGTTCCTGAGATTTCTGACTCGATCGTCGAGATCGACGAAGCGATGCGCCTCGGCTTTAGCTGGGAACTGGGGCCGTTTGAGCTGTGGGACGCCGCAGGGGTCGAGGCCACCGTCGCTCGCATGAAGAAAGAAGGCAAGCCGGTAGCGGCGAACGTTGAGAAGTTGCTGGCATCAGGCGAGAAGTCCTGGTACGGCGACGATGCCAAGACTCCGTCGGGGAGGGTTTATTTCGACTTGGCTGCCGGAAGCCGGAAGCCGGTTCAAGTTCCCGCTGGAGTGTGGTCGGTGAGCGTTGCGAAGAAATCCAACGGCGTGGTGAAGAAGAATTCGGGCGCGTCGCTGGTCGATCTCGGCGATGGCGTGGCCTGCATTGAGTTTCATTCGAAGATGAACTCGCTTGGGGCCGACATTGTTGGCCTCATTTTGCAGACGCTCAAACCTGGCGGCCCGGGCGACGCCTTTGACGCGTTCGTCATCACTAACGATGCCGCGAATTTTTCGGTCGGCGCCAACCTGATGCTGCTGCTGATGAGCGTGCAGGAAGAAGAGTGGGATGACGTGGACCTCGCCATCCGGCAATTCCAGAGCATGACGCAGGCCATCAAGTTCTCGCCGAAGCCGGTTGTAGCCGCGGCGTTCGGATTGTGCCTGGGCGGAGGCACAGAAATCGCGCTGCATGCGGCGGCGCGCCAGCCTCACGCCGAGCTTTATACCGGGCTGGTTGAGGTCGGCGTTGGTCTGCTGCCCGGCGGCGGAGGCTGCAAAGAAATGCTGCTGCGCGCCGTCGATGGCGCTGCTGTCGCGCGTGGCGGCAAGGGTTCCGGAGACGGGCTTGTTCGATCGGTCGAAATGCTGGAAGCCATGAAGCGGGTGTTCGAAGCGATTGCTACGGGGAAGGTTGCGACCTCCGCATTAGAAGCTCGCGGCCTCGGCTTCCTTAGCGACAGCGACCGCATCACCATGAATCGCGAGCGTGTGCTCTCCGATGCCAAGGCTCGCGCTCTCGAAATTGTCCATGCAGGTTACGAGCCGCCGGTGTCTCGTACAGACATTCCTGCGCCAGGGGAAGGTCTTCTGGCCACGCTGAGGATGGGCGTGCACATGATGCGGCAGGGCGATTACATCACCGATTATGAAGTGAAGCTCGGGACAAAGATCGCCGAAGTGCTCTGCGGCGGCAATGTTACGCCCGGCACGCCGGTGAGCGAGCAGTACATCCTCGATCTGGAGCGTGAGGGATTTAAGTCACTGTGCGGGGAGAAGAAAACGCAGGAGAGGATTCAGTACACGCTGAAGACGGGTAAGACACTGCGGAATTAGCCGTTGCCGTTCTCCAAGGATTTATGCCTGCTACAATTTGGCTTATGCCAAGACTTTTATTAATTGCTGCCGCGATCGTTTGGCTCGGCTTCGTCACACTTGGGACCTCACAAGCATCAGCCCAGACCAGCGATTCTCCCCTAAAGGAGGTTCGGCCGGACGTTCCCGATGCGATTCAGGCGCCTGCCGGTGAAGAGGTTGTTCTGCTCGCGCATGCGACGGGATCGCAGATCTACACCTGCCGGGCCGCGGCGGATGGCAAGTTCAGCTGGGCGCTCAAGGCACCTGACGCCGAGTTGCATGATCGAAAAGACAAAGTAATCGGACAACACTTTGCCGGTCCCACGTGGAAACTGAAAGACGGCAGCGAGGTCACAGGGAAAGCCGTTGCCCATGTCGACTCCCTTGATGCTCAATCCGTTCCCTGGCTGCTGGTGAAGGTGGTTAGTCACTCGGGGAATGGTCAGCTCGCGAATGTGACGAGCATTCAGCGGGTTCACACGCACGGCGGGCAGCCTCCCGCCGAGGGCTGTGATGCGGCTCACCGCGATGCGGAAACCAAGAGCGCCTACACTGCTGACTATTATTTCTACGCTCCGGCCAAGTGAAGCTGTTGCGGGATGCCGAGCATCGAATATGGCAGTCGCTGAAATCGAATTAGCGAGAACTGAGAATTCTTATGCGAGAAGTCGTCATTGCCTCTTCCGTCCGCACGCCCGTAGGGCGCGCCCATAAGGGAACGCTGCGCGCGACCCGTCCTGATGAATTGGCCGCAGTCGCTATCAAGGGCGCGCTGGAGCGGGTTCCACAACTCGACGCCAAGGAGATCGAAGACGTCATCCTTGGCTGCGCGACGCCTGAGGCAGAGCAGGGGATGAACGTCGCTCGCATCGCTTCGCTGCGCGCTGGGCTGCCAGTAGAGGTTTCGGCGCTCACCATCAATCGATTTTGCTCGTCGGGACTGCAGGCGATCGCTATGGCCGCTGAACGCATCATGAGCGGGGGCGCTGAGGCGATTGTTGCTGGCGGCACCGAGTCGATGACCATGATTCCGATGGGCGGGCACAAGGTTTCGCCGAATCCCTGGCTCGTCGACCACTACCCCGACGCTTATCTCAACATGGGCCTCACCGCCGAGCGTGTGGGTCAGCGCTTCAGCATCACGCGCCAGGCGGCTGATGAATTCTCTCTGCGCAGCCATCAGAAGGCGCTCGCGGCTATCCAGGCCGGTAAGTTCGACGAGGAAGTTGTGCCGGTGCCCGTGAGTTTTACTACACCCAATGGATCGAAGCCGAAGCGGCAGGAAATTGTTTTCAAAATGGACGAAGGTCCGCGCGCCGATACCTCACTCGAAGCTTTGCTCGCGCTGAAGCCCGTGTTCCACGCGAAGGGCACGGTGACTGCTGGAAATTCTTCGCAAACGTCAGACGGTGCAGCCGCGGCGGTGGTGATGTCTGCTGAACGCGCGAAGGCGCTAGGCATCAAACCGCTGGTACGCTACGTTTCCTTTGCCACGGCCGGATACAAGCCCGAGGAAATGGGGCTGGGGCCGGTATTCGCGATTCCAAAAGCTCTGAAGATGGCTGGGTTGAAGCTTTCCGATATCGACGTGATCGAATTGAACGAAGCCTTCGCCGCGCAGGCGCTGGCCGTGATTAAGGAAGCCGGGCTCGACCCGGAGAAGGTGAATCCCAACGGCGGCGCAATTGCGCTGGGGCATCCGCTGGGCTGCACTGGAGCCAAACTGACGGCCACGATTATCCGCGAACTTAAGCGCCGCAACGGGCGTTACGGCTTGGTGACGATGTGCGTCGGCGGCGGCATGGGGGCGGCAGGGATATTCGAGAACCTGGCGTAACCTCCGGCGTATTACCAAAGCAACGCGCCTCTGCCTGTTTTCTCGCTTACAATTGAGAGGCTCTCTGTGTATCGCCTCCGCGCCCGAATTTGTATTTGAAGGGATCAGTGATGGCCACGACCGCAGCAGTACCCAAAACCAGAATTGCCGGTGGCAGCTTCCTGCTTGAATCCCGCCGCCCTGACGAAGTATTTACGCCCGAAGACTTCACCGAGCAACAACTCTTGATCGGGCAAACTGCGCAGGAATTCACGGTCAACGAAATCCTGCCGAACGCGGAGAAAATGGAGCATAAGGATTTCTCCATTTCGCGCGCTTTGTTGAAGAAGGCTGGAGAGCTTGGACTGAGCAGCGTCGAGATCCCGGAAGCTTACGGCGGCCTCGAGATGGACAAGGTCACCGCTGCCGTCATCGCCGACCACATCGCGCAGTATGCCGGCTTTGCGACGACCTGGGGCGCACATACTGGCATTGGCCTGCTGCCGCTGGTTTACTTCGGCACAGAAGAGCAGAAGAAGAAATATTTGCCGCGTCTGGCCGCGGGCGAAATCGTTGGCGCGTACGCCCTGTCCGAGGCGTCGTCCGGTTCCGATGCGCTGAATTGCCGCGCCCGGGCTCAGCTTTCCTCCGACGGCAAACATTACATCCTCAACGGCGAGAAGATGTGGATTACCAATGCTGGCTTCGCTGACCTGTTCACCGTTTTTGCCAAGATCGATGGCGAGAAGTTTACCGCGTTTCTGGTGGAGAAGACTTTTCCTGGTATATCCATCGGCGGCGAAGAGCACAAGCTGGGCATTCGCGGCTCTTCCACTTGTCCCGTCATTTTGAACGATTGCAAGGTTCCGGTGGAAAACGTGCTGGGCGAAATCGGCAAGGGCCACATCATCGCCTTCAATATTCTGAACGTCGGCCGCTTCAAGCTGGGCGCCATGTGCGTGGGCGGAGGCCGGGTATCGCTCGAACACGCCATCACTTACGCCAAGCAGCGCAAGGCTTTCAATAAAGTCATCGCGGACTTCGGCCTGGTGCGGGAGAAGATCGCCAACATGGCTACCCTGATTTACGTGGGCGAGTCGGCGATCTACCGGACGGTTGGCATGATGGATGCCGCGCTGAATGAAGTCGACAAGTCGGGCGCTGACGCGATGAAGGAAACTCGCAAGGCCATTGAGGAATATGCGGTGGAGTGTTCCATCATCAAGGTGTGGGCGTCGGAGATGGTCGGCTACGTGGTCGATGAGACTCTGCAAATCTACGGTGGCTACGGTTTTGTCGAGGAGTATCCCGCTGAGCGCGCTTACCGCGACGCCCGGATCAACCGCATCTTTGAAGGGACGAACGAAATCAACCGGCTTATCATCACGGGATTCCTGCTGAAGCGAGCCATGAGCGGGCAGTTGCCGCTCATGCCCGCCATTAAGAAGCTGATGGATGAAGTGCTCTCTGGACCTTCAATGAGTGAGGATCTTGAAGGTGCGCTCGCGGAAGAACGCAAACTCGTTAATCAGGCCAAGAAACTCGGGCTGTTCGCGGCAGGTGCGGCCACACAGAAATACATGCAGGCGATTCAGGACCAGCAGGAGATCATGGGCGCCATCGCCGACATGACGATCGAAACCTACGCGATGGAGTCGGCCGTGTTGCGCGCGCAGAAAATTGTGGAGACGAAAGGTGAGGCTGCGGCCGCGCTTCCCATCGCCATGACGCGCGTCTATCTCTCGCAAGCCATGGAGAAGGTGGAGTCCGCTGCCAGGAAGGTGATCGCTGCGGTCGCCGACGGTGATATGCTTCGCACTCAGATCGCGATCCTGCGCCGACTGGCCAAGCATGAGCCCTTCAACACCATCGAGTTGCGCCAGCAAATCGCGCAGAAGGTGATCGAGCGCGGGAAGTACACGTTGGCGTAACCCTCAGCTGTCCAGGGGACAAACGAGTGTGAGTTCTTCGCGCCATGGGTGCTTAGGCTGTCTTCTTCAATTCTTCCATCACGCTCTGGATCAACTCCTTCGCGTCGGTCAGGCTCTTCATGATGATCTGGATGTCCATGACCGGCTTGCCGGGCCAGCGCTGGCTCTGGCAATAGACGCCGTGCTGGCCGACCAAAGCCATGGCATCGGTGATGGTGTCCATGGTCACGGCCA
>JBAWCJ010000129.1:0-14841 GCA_049590215.1 Candidatus Sulfotelmatobacter sp.
TGAGCGCGGAAACGGATCTGCTTACACCGCTGCGGAGGTATTGGGGGTACAGCACGTTTCGTCCGTTGCAGGAGCGGATTGTGAGCAGTCTGCTGGCCGGGCACGATGCTTGTGTGGTGATGCCGACTGGTGGAGGCAAGTCTTTGTGCTACCAGTTGCCGGCGGTGGTTTCGGGCGGGACGGCGGTGGTGATTTCTCCGCTGATTGCACTGATGCAGGACCAGGCAGCGCAGCTGGCGCAGATGGGGATTCCGGCGGCGGTGCTGAACAGCACCTTGAGTGAAGCAGAGCAGGCGAAGGTGATGAGCCGGGCGCGGGACGGGGCTTACCGGTTGCTTTATGTTTCTCCCGAACGGGTCGCGCGCGGCGACACGATGGGATGGCTGCAGCAGGTGCCGATTACTTTTTTCGCGATTGATGAGGCGCACTGCATTTCCGAATGGGGGCATGAGTTTCGTCCGGAATACCGGCAGTTGAACAAGCTGCGGACGAAGTTTCCGGATCGTCCGATAGCGGCTTTTACGGCGAGTGCAACGCGGCATGTGCGGCATGACATTCTGGCGCAATTGCAGTTGCGCGATCCCGATAAATACATTGCCAGCTTCTACCGGCCGAACCTGCGCTACCTGGTGCGGGAGTGTGAGGGACTGGAGCAGATGGAACTGCTGGTGACGGCTTTGCGCAGCTACGCGGGGAGCAACGTGATTGTTTATTCTCCTACGATTAGTCGGGTGGAGGAGACTGTGGATTTCCTGGGAGATCACGACATTGCTGCCGTGGGGTATCACGGCAAGATGGGAAGCGATGATCGGAGGCGGAATCAGGAACGGTGGATGTCCGATGAGGTGCGGGTGCTGGTGGGGACGATTGCATTTGGGCTGGGAATTAATAAGGCTGCGGTGCGGGCGGTGATTCACTTGTCGCTGCCGAAGTCGATTGAGCAGTACTACCAGGAAGCGGGACGGGCGGGACGCGACGGCGAGAGTGCGGATTGCGTTTTGTTGTGGCAGAAGAAAGACGCGGGACTGCTGGGATTTTTTGCTAATCAGATTACGGATGCGGCGGAGCGGGAGCGGGCTTGGGAGCGGTACCGGATTATCCGGGAGTTTGTGGAGTCGAAGCGCTGCCGGCATCGGCAGATTTGCGGGCACTTTGGGGAAGCTCCGAAGTGGGAGACTTGTGAGGCTTGTGATGTGTGCGGCAGCACAACGGAGTGGATGTCGGCAGCGCGGGGCGTGAGTTTCCCGGGGAAAGAATCGCGGCGGCAGGTTGCGGCGGGCGTTTCTGTTGCCGATGCGGAGCTGCGGGAATATTTGCGGGAGTGGCGGCGGACTACGGCTAAGGAACAGGGTGTCCCCGCGTTTGTGGTTTTGCACGACACGACGCTGGAGGAAATTTGCCGGCGGCGGCCTTCGTCGGTTGCAGATCTGCTGAGCATCACTGGAATTGGCGAGCGGAAAGCCGAGGTGTACGGGAAGGGCATACTCGGCGCTCTGGAGCGTTACCGCGGTGGCGCCCGTGCTTCTGCAGTTCCTGAGAAGAAGACTGCACCTGCGCTGGAGACGATGCGTCTGCTCGTTGCGGGCAACAGCTTCGAGGAAATTGCGAAAATCCGCGGACGGCAGCTTTCTACTGTCGTGAATGCTGTCGCCAACCTGGTCGAGAGAGGAGATCTGGAGTTTCAGCCGGCTTGGATTGATCGGAACAAGCAGGCTGTGATTGAGGCGGCCTGCGGGAAGCTTGGGATCAACGGATTGAAGCCTTTGAAGGACTCTTTGCCTCCGGAGATTACCTATGACGAGATCCGGTTGGTGGTGGCGCGGGTGCGGCGGGAGTTGAAAGTTAGCAAGGTTGATGTTCCGGCGTAGTGGTCGAACGGCGAGAAGACAGGGCAGCATAGAAAAATGCCTCGCGTGGCTGGTGGCTGCGCATACTGATAAGGGGTCCCCTCGACTTCGCTCGGGGCAGGCTCTTCGACTGCGCAAGCGTTTGCGCTTCGCTTAAACGCTAGCTTCGCTCAGGATGACAGAGACGAGCAAGGTGGCAAAGCAGAATGAGCTGTCCTAGGGACTGAGGACTTGCCTTGCGGCTTCCTGGCCGGAGCGGATGCAGTCGGGGACGCCTATGCCACGGTAGCCGTTGCCGGCAAGGGCCAGTTTTGGGAGCTTCTGGCGGAGGCGCTCGATGCGGTCGAGGCGTTCGAGATGGCCCACGCCGTACTGGGCCATCGCGGACTTCCATTTGTAGACGCGGGCGAAGAGTGGCGCGGCATGAAGGCCCAGTATCTGCTGCAGTTCGTTGCGGACTACGGCGATGATGGCGTCGTCGGAAAGCTGCCAGATATTCTCTGCGTTCGATCCGGCGAAGAAGCAACGTAGCAAGGCGCGGTCTTCGGGAGCACGGTGGGGGAACTTGTTGTGAACGAAGGTTGCGGCTAGCAGGCGTTTGCCTTCGCTGCGGGGCACCAGGAATCCGAAGCCGGGAGGGAGTGATCGGCGGACCGCGCGGTCGTAGCCGAGGCCGACTGTGATGGATGAACTGTAGCCTATGGCCGCCAGTTCGGCGGAGAGCTCCGGACTAGCGACTGCGAGCAGGTGCGCGGCGGCATGCGTGGGCAGGGCGAGGATTATGGCGTCGAAGTGGTCGGATTCGAGTCCTGCTGACACGGTCCAGCCTCCGGCTTCGGGGTGAATTGCCTGCGCGGGCGTGTTGGTTATGAGGGAGGACGCATTCAGGCGCGGGACTAGGGTTTCGACGAGTTGCTGCATGCCGTTCTTGAGAGAAGTGAAAAGTGAGGCGGCAGGTTTGTTGGCGGTGGGCGGCATTTTTTTTCTTGCCGCCAGCATGGCGCGGCCGAGACTGCCGTGAGTGCGCTCCATTTCGGCGAAGCGGGGGAGGACGGCGCGTACGCTGAGGCTGGCGGCGTCCCCGCCGTAGACGCCGGAGAGGAGCGGGTCGGCAAGGCGGTCGACCATTTCCGCGCCGTAGTGACGCTCGACCAATGATGCGACGCTTTCGTCGGCTTCGGTGGCGCGCGGGGGAAGAAGTAGTTCCTGCGCCATGCGGACCTTGGTGATCCAGGAGAAAAGCTGGGAGAATCCAATGGGCAGGACTTTGGTTGGGACCATGAACATCAGGCCGTCGGGCATGGGGATGAGTTGTCCGCGGACGAGGATATAGGTTTTGCGATCGGCGTCGTTGGAGCCGATTAGCTGATCGCCGATGCCGAGGGTGCGGCAGAGATCGGCGGCCCAGGGCTTTTCGGTGATGAAGGAGTCGGGACCGGCTTCGACGATGCAGCCGTCAATCTGCTCGGTGCGCAGGACGCCGCCGAGGTGAGGCGAGGATTCGTAGAGCGTGTATTCGACTGCGCCGGTGCGGCGGTGGTCTTCGAGGGTGAAAGCGGCGGCGAGTCCGGAGATGCCGCCGCCGATGATGGCGATACGAATCATGGATGCGGGCTTCGGGCTTCAGACTTGGGGCTTCGGCTCTGCGAATTCGCGGCCGAGTGCTCTTGAACCAGGCGGGCCAGATTCTTCACGTTGTCCACCGGGGTTTCCGGGAGGATGCCGTGGCCCAGATTGAAGATGTGGCCGGGGCGTCCCGCGGCGAGTCGAAGAATGTGTTCGGCGCGAGACTTCAGTTCCTTCCAGTCGGCGAAGAGCAGGACGGGGTCCAGATTGCCTTGCACGGCACAGCGATGTTCGAGATCGCTCCAGCCCTGATCGAGCGGAATACGCCAATCCAGGCCGATGACTTCGGCACCGGTTTGACTCATCGCGGGGAGCAGGGTCGCGCTGTCGGTACCGAAATAAATAATCGGCGCGCCGGTCTCTTGCAGCCGCTTGACCAGGATTGTTACGTGCGGTAGAACGTGACGGCGATAGTCTTCCACGCCCAGGCAGCCGACCCAGCTATCGAAAATCTGGATGACATCGGCGCCGGCGCGCACCTGGGTGGCGGAGTACTCGGCGGTGACATGCACCAGCTTCCGCATCAATGCATCCCAGTCGGCCGCGGAGTTGTACATCATTTTCTTGGTGTTGAGGTAGTGGCGGGAGCCGCCCCCTTCGATCATGTAGCTGGCCAGGGTGAAGGGCGCTCCGCAGAACCCGATGACGGGAAGCTTTTCGGCGAAATGCTTTGCGACCAGGCTGACTGCCTCGGAGACGTAGCCGAGATCGGCAGCGCGGTCGGTGCGGAGTTGAGCCACGTCTTCGGTCGTGCGGATCGGCTTCTCGATTACGGGACCTTCTCCCGCAGAGAAATGAAACGGCAGGCCCATGACCTCGAGTGGCAGCAGGAGGTCGGCGAAGATGATGGCGGCGTCGACCTGGAGAATTTCAGCGGCGGTGATGGTGACTTCGGCCGCGAGCGCGGGCTTCTTGCAGATTTGGAGCAGGGAATGTTGCTTACGAACGGCGCGATATTCGGGCATGTAGCGTCCGGCCTGGCGCATGAACCAGACGGGGGTTCGCTCGACGGGCTGGGACTTGCAAGCGCGAACGAAGACGGAATTGGGCGCAGACATGATTCGATGAGATAGACCGATTACTTTAGCATTTTTGCTCACGGAAGAGCGCGCCACGGAGTGGCGGTTGTGCGAGACTAATAAGGAAGGAATTTTCACGGTGGGAAAGGTATGAGTGGAATTGCAATCTTGAAAGAGAAGGTGGAACTGGCTGTTTCGGATGGAACGCGGATGGCGGCTTATGTGGCGCGTCCGGAGCAGGGCGGGCGGCATCCGGGGCTGCTGTTGTCCCAGGAGGCATTTGGGGTTAACCATCATATTCGCAGCGTGAGCGACCGATTTGCTGCGGAGGGATACGTGGTGATTGCCCCGGAGCTGTTTCATCGCACGGCGCCGGCGGGTTTCGAGGGCAGTTATACGGATTTTCCTTCTTTGAAGGCGCACTACGAGGCAGTGACAACCGAGACGGCAGAGTTGGACATACAAGCGGCATATGAATGGCTGACGTCGAATTCCGAGGTAAAAGCGAACGAGATTTCGAGCGTTGGATTTTGCATGGGTGGGCGGGTTTCCTTTCTGGCCAACAGCGTAGTTCCATTGCGCAGCGCGGTTTCGTTTTACGGAGGAGGAATCGCTCCGGGATTGCTGGATCGAGGGGCGAAGCTGCAGGCGCCGTCGTTGCTGATCTGGGGTGGATTGGACAAGCGCCTTACCCCGGAGTACCGGAAGGCTGTGACCGATGCTTTGAGTGCACAGCAGAAGGTCTATGTGAATGTCGAGTTCTCCCGCGCCGACCATGGGTTCTTCTGCGACGAGCGGGCGGCGTATGAACCGCACTCGGCGCGGCAGGCGTGGGCGTTGACTTTGGAGTTCTTGCGCTCGTGAAGAAACTCGGGATGGTCTTCGCGGCGGCGTTGACTCTGTTGTTGACGGGGGCGCTCTTGCAGATGCCAGGTTCAGCTCCCCCGAGGGACGAGAAAACTGCGCCACCTACCTTTTATAAGGATGTACTTCCGATACTCCAGGACAGATGCCAGAGTTGCCACCGCAGTGGGGAAGCTGCGCCGATGGCGCTGGTGACCTATGAGCAGACACGGCCCTGGGCGTCGAAAATTGCGTCTGCGGTGCAGATGCGGATGATGCCACCCTGGTTTGCCGATCCGCGATATGGGCATTTTGCCAATGATCCTTCGTTGAGTGCGGAGCAGATTGCGAGCGTTGTGGCCTGGGCAAGTGCTGGAGCACCTGCGGGGGACGTGCGGGATGCGCCTGCTCCGCGGACATGGAGTGGAGACTGGAACATTCCGCAGCCGGATCTGGTGGTGAAAATGCCGAAGGCGGTGCAGATTCCCGCGAACGGCGAGGTGGAATACACGTACGAGATTGTGCCTACACATTTTACCGAGGACAAATGGGTGCAGATGGTGGAGGTGCGGCCTTCGAGCGCGGCGCATGTGCATCATGCGGTGGTGTACATCCGGCCTCCGGATTCGCCGTGGCTGCGGCATGCGCCGGTGGGCCAGCCGTTTACCGCCTCGATGCTGACGGATCCCGAGGAACGGCGGCAGGCGCACGAAACTACGAGCGATCTGTTGCTGGTGTATGCGCCGGGGAGCGCACCGGACCGATGGGCTGACGGAATGGCGAAGTTTGTTCCGGCGGGGTCGGATCTGGTGTTTCAGATGCACTACACGACAAACGGCGAGGCAGCTAGCGATGAAACCAGCGTTGGGCTGGTGTTCGCGAAGAGTCCGCCGAAGCAGCGGGTGATCACGCTGCAGTTGAATAATCATGCGCTGCTGATTCCACCGGGAGTGGACGATTTTCGTGTGGAAGTGCAGGGGACACTGCCGAACGATGCAACTTTGCTCAGCTTTTTCCCGCACATGCATTTGCGCGGGAAGCGCTTTGAATATGACATTGTGCACGACGATGGAAGCGTGGAGACGTTGCTGCGGGTGAATTATCATTTTCACTGGCAGCTGAGTTACAAGCTGGCGGAGCCGCAGAAGTTGAAGGCGGGGACAAAGTTGCGGGCCGTGGCGTGGTATGACAATTCGAAGAATAATCCCCATAATCCCGATCCGGAGAAGATGGTAACTTGGGGCGATCAGACGTCACAGGAAATGATGGTCGGATTTTTCGATGTGGCAGTGCCGGCGGGGATGGACAAGTGGCGATATTTTATTCGGGGAGGGGAGGCGGGAGGAAAGCAGCAGTGATTGGCCCGCCGCACTCGACAGCCTAGGTGGCTGTTCCCACGTGAGCCTTTGTCCCTTCCGCGCGCTAGTTGCTGACCGGCTTAGTATTTGTAAGACTGTGTTGGGCTCATCGACTTGATGGCGAATCCGGTTTCTCTTACATCAGTGGAAAAGCAGGGTGGGCGCGGGTCCAGAGTGGCGTACTGGGCGCTCGCCGTGGTGTTTCTCGCGGTTTACATCGGGTCGATGTTTACCCCGGGGCTGCTGGATGACGCCGACAGTACACACGCGGAGGCGGCGCGGGAAATGGTGGTGACGGGAGACTACGTCACGCTGCACATCAACGGCGTCCGCTATCTGGAGAAACCGCCGCTGCCTTATTGGCTGGTGGCAGTCTGTTACAAGGTTTTGGGAGTGAACGAATTCAGCACGCGGTTGCCGATGGTGTTGTCGGTGATGATGCTGGGAGTGTTGGCGCTTTGCTGGGGGCGTCGCGCGTTCGGGGAGCGGACCGGGATTTATGCAGGATTATTCGTTTACACGTGCGCGGGCGTGTATCTGTTTACACGGGTTCTCATTCCAGATGTGCTGCTGAGCCTGCTCATCGCGGCGGCGCTGTATTTTTTCCTCACTGCGCTAGAGCTGGATGCTGCGCCCTGGCGATGGTACGCGGGATACGCGTTGATGGCGTTGGGCGTGCTGACCAAAGGTCTGATCGCGCTGGTGTTTCCCGGAGGGACGGCATTTTTCTTTCTGCTGGTTACGGGAGAATGGCGGCGCTGGCGGGAGCTCCGCCTGATTTCAGGGCTCGCGCTATTTCTGGCGATCGCTGCACCGTGGCATATTCTCGCGGGGTTGCGGAATCCGGGTACGCCAGACCATCACGGTTTTTTCTGGTTTTATTTCGTGAACGAACACTTTCTGAGATTCCTGGGGAAGCGGTATCCGCGGGATTACAGCAAACTTCCCGCAGCACTCTACTGGACGCTGCATCTGGTGTGGTTGTTTCCGTGGAGTCTTTATCTGCCGGCGGCGGTGACGACGGCCATGGAAGCGTGGCGGTTTCGGCGCGGCGGTTCGGAGGCGACACGGAGTGGCTGGCGGCCGAGCGATTTTGCATCGCGCACTCGGCTGCTGTGCTGGATTTGGGCGGGAGTGGTGCTGATCTTCTTTGCCCTGTCGACCAACCAGGAGTACTACACGTTTCCAGCATATTTGCCGCTCTTGTTGTTGCTGGCGGATGGTGTGGCACAGAGCGAGCAGACGGAGTGTGAACAGAGAGTGCGTGCGGGTTGGCTAACACCTTCAGCCGGCGTTCTGGCCGCGGTTGGAGTCGCGGCGAGCGCCGCATTGTTGGTGGGGCTGTGGAAGTCGCGGAACCTGCCGTTCGAGGCGGACATTGGAAATGTTCTGGGCAAGCAGGATCTGAACGCGTACCAGCTTTCGATGTCGCACATTCTCGATTTGAGCTATGCGTCGTTTGCGGCGCTGCGGCTTCCGGCGGCGCTGGCTGCGGTGGTGCTGCTGGTGGCTCCGTTAACATCGTTCGTTCTGCGCGTCTACCGCCGCCATTATTCTGCGACCTGGGTTCTGGGAGCAGGATTTGCGGTCTTTCTGGTGGCGGCGCATATTGCCCTCGGGCGGTTTGGTCCGTATCTTTCTTCGAAGCAGTTGGCGCAGGAAATCGAGGCGCGGGCGCGGCCCGAAGATAAGGTGATGATTTATGGTGATCAGGCATTTGGGTCTTCGCTGCTGTTTTATCTGCGGCGGCCGATTGATCTGGTGGAGGGACGCACGACTTCGATGTGGTTCGGTTCGACCTTCGCCGATGCGCCCAAAATCTATTTGAGCAACGCGGATTTGCAGCGGGACTGGGCGGGGAGCGGGCGAGTGTTTCTGTTCGTGCCTCCCTACGAAAAGGCAAGAGTCGATCGACTTTTGCCGGAGAAGTTCATCATCGCAGAGCTTTCGGGTAAATACGTGTACAGTAATCAGCCGTGAAAGGGTCGTTTTCAACATTTCTACTGAGGCTAATCGATGACGAAAAAACTGTTGTCAGCCTTTGGCATCGCCGCATTGCTTTTGCTAGGTGGAATCGTGATCGGCGGCGCGAAGGTACAGTCGGGCGCGGCTCCAACTGCTAATGCTGCCGGGCCAAAGAAAGCCGAGGAGCAGTTCAAGAACATTCAGGCGCTCAAGGGAATTCCGGCCGATCAATTGATCCCGGCGATGCAGTTCATCACCGCATCGCTCGGGGTGGAGTGCCAGTTTTGCCATGTGGAGGGCGCGTTTGAGAAAGATGACAAGAAGACGAAGCAGACCGCGCGGAAAATGATAGAGATGATGTTTGCTATTAATAAGGATAACTTCGGGGGACATCGCGAGGTGACTTGCTATTCCTGCCACCGTGGCAGCGCCACTCCGGTCGGAACGCCGTTGGTGATGGCGGAAGCGCCGATGGGCGTTGGCGAAGCAAAGAAGGTTGAGGAAACGAACAGCCAAGAGGCGGGAAAGGAAGCGAGCGGGCCGCCGGCTGATCAGTCGCTCGACAAATATCTGCAGGCTGTTGGCGGCGCCGCTGCAGTCGAGAAAATTACTAGCCGAGTGATGAAGGGGACGATCACCTTCGGCGACAGGAATGTTCCGATCGAGATTTTCTCCAAGGATCCGGACAAACGAGTGTCGTTCACGCATACGCCGGACGGAGATAGCGTGACCGCGTTTGACGGGCACGAAGGCTGGTTGGGGGTTCCGGGGCATGCAGTGCGGGAAATGCACGGGCCTGACATCGATGCTGCGTCGATGGATGCGGACCTTCACTTTGCGGCGCACTTGAAGGAGATGTTCAACAAGGTGCAGACGTCAGGCACGGAGAAGATAGGTGAGCGCGATGCCTATCTCGTAATTGGGGAGCGCGATGGTAAAACGCCGCTGCGGTTGTATTTTGACGAGCAGTCTGGGTTGTTGCTGCGGCTGGTTCGATATGGAGAAACGCCCCTGGGGCTGTTGCCGACGCAAATCGATTACGCGGATTACCGGGATGCGGGCGGGGTAAAAATTCCATTCCGCTGGACGTTGGCGCGGCCAGGCGGCCGGTTCACAATTCAGATCAGTGAAGTGAAGGACAATATTCCGGTGGATGATGCGAAGTTTGCCAAGCCACCAGCGCCTCCGGAAGCGCAGAAGGGCTCGGGGAAGTGACGCTCCGTACTGCTTCGTTTCGCATAACAAATCCTGATAGGAAGGATAAATAGTTTCGATTTCCGTGAAGCGGCAGCAGACGATAGAGTGAGCGCGTGCGGTTTTGTGTTCGGCTGCGTAGGTGAGGCAAAAGCGCTCTACACGGGGAAACGACTGTTTAGAACAACATCATGACCAAGGTCGAGGCAGTTATCCAGAACTCCAAACTGGAGGCGGTGAAGAGCGCGCTGCAGGAGATTGGCGTCGAGGGCATGACGGTGATTGAGGTGCGCGGGCACGGGCGGCAGAAGGGACACACAGAAGTCTACCGCGGCCGCGAGTACAGCGTCGACCTCATCCCCAAGACCAAGCTCGAATTGGTGCTGGCGGACACAATGGTTGAGAAGGCGGTGCAGGCCATATTGGTGGCAGCGCGGACGGGGAAGATCGGCGACGGGAAAATTTTCCTGACGCGCGTGGATGATGCGATTCGCATCCGCAATGAGGAGCGGGGTGAGGGAGCTTTGTAAAAAAGCGTTTTGAGTAAGCACCATATCCAGACTGGGGAAAACAAAGGACAATTCTTAGTGGGACGCGACCGGACGGCATCTTAAGTAGCAGCGTGTCACCAGCCCTCTCCCAAACGACATGCGATGCAACAGCGGGCTTCGATTCAACGTGCATCAATGGTCGATTCATTGACACATGGTCATGACGGCAGCGTCTTCACTGATCAGTGAACTGCGGGGTTCTCTGGCTGAGGAGTCGGCGCGGATCGCGCGGGACTTCGCGGTTACCGGAGACGGTCGCGCAGCGGTCGCGCAGCGGACCAGGCTCGTTGAAGACATTCTCCGGCGGCTGTGGCAGGACCTGGTATCCGCCGACCTGACGGGCCCAGGGGATTTCACGCTGGTTGCGACCGGAGGATTCGGGCGAGGCTGGCTGTTTCCGTATTCCGATATTGATCTTCTCTTCTTGTACGCCGATCGCCGGGGTGAGGAAGCCCACAAAGAGACGATCCGGCGGTTCTCGCAGGAGCTTTGGGATCTGAAGCTCAAGTTGAGCCCGGCGTCGCGGACGCTGGCGGAGTGCGATCGCTTCGATCCGAACAATACCGAATTCACTATTTCTCTTCTGGATTGCCGTTACCTTGCGGGCGCCCTCGAGCTGTTCGCGCGGCTTCGCGACAAAGTAATCCCCAAGCTGGTGATGCGGGAAGCAAAGCCGCTGCTGCAAGGGCTGGCTGAGGTGACGCGGGAGCGGCACGGACAATTCGGCCAAACCGTGTTTCATCTGGAGCCGAATTTGAAGGAGACGCCAGGCGGGTTGCGCGATTACAACGTGGCCTGCTGGCTAGCGTTGATCTCCGCCATGGGCAAACTGGGCGACTGGCCGCACGCGAGCTCGCTGCGGGCACCGGTGCGGAAGCAGCTGGATGCGGCGCTGGAATTCCTGATGGCGACGCGGTGCTTTCTGCATCTCCGCCACGGGCGTGACGATAACTCGCTCAGCTGGGAGGCGCAAGACGAAGCCGCGGCACGGAAGATCGGGGCTTCGGACGCGGCGGAACTTACCGCTGCAGATTGGATGCGGATTTACTTCGGGCATGCCCGGGCCGTGCAGCGCACGGTGACGCAGTTGCAGGAGGAGATTCCGGAGGCATGGTCTTCGCTGCGCCGGCAATTTCAGGGCTGGCGGTCGCGGCCGGCGAGTTCCGATTTTTCCGTGGTGGATGGACTTATTTTTCTGCAGCAGTCGTCTTCGCTGCGGGATCCCGAGATGCTGCTGCGGCTGTTTCATTTTATGGCGCATCACGGGCTGAAATTAAGTGCGACTACCGAGCATAAGATCGAGCAGGAGCTGCCTGCCTTGGCGGTAACTCCGCCGCGCGGGGCCGAACTCTGGCTTTATCTACAGGAGACACTTCTGCAACCCCATGCCGCTGAGGCGCTGCGGGCCATGCATTCGCTCCGCTTACTCACATTACTACTGCCGGAGCTGAAGCCCATTGATTCGTTGGTGGTGCGTGATTTTTATCATCGCTTCACCGTGGACGAGCACTCGATCCTCGCCATTGAAAGTCTGCACCGGTTGAAAGAATCGAAATCCGAATGGGACAAGCGGTATGCGGAGTTGCTCGAAGAGCTCGAGGATCCGGAATTGCTTTATCTCGCGCTGCTATTGCACGACACCGGGAAAGGTATGCCCGGCGGCAATCATGTGGAGGCGAGTCTGGAGATTGCCGGCCGCTGCCTGGACCGGCTCGATGTCGATGCGGGAGAACGGGCGGTGGTGTTGTTTCTGATCGGCAGCCATCTGGAAATGTCGGCACAACTGCGGCGAGACATTTTCAATCCGGAGACGGTGGCGGCTTTCGCGGAAAAGGTAGGCACGCCGGAGCGGCTGAAAATGCTGTGCCTGCTGACGTATGCGGATATCAAGGCGGTGAATCCAGAGGCGCTGACGCCCTGGAAAGCGGAAAACGTTTGGCAGCTCTACATTGGAGCGGCGAACTACCTGAATCGTAGTGCGGACCAGCGGGTGCACGATGCGAACGGAGAAAAACTGGCGCGACTGCGCAGCCTTGCTCCGGTGATGAGCGCGAAGTTCAAGGAATTTGTGGAGGGATTTCCGCAGAGATACTTGCGGGTGCACTCCGCTGAAGAAGTGATGCGCCACATGGAAATGAGAGAGGAGTTTGGCCACGATCCGGTGCAGGTGGACTTGAAGCGGGGGCGGCACTGGTACGAGCTAACACTGGTCACAAAAGATCGCGCGTCGCTGTTTGCGACTTTGACTGGAGTGCTAGCGGCCTGGGGGATGAACATTGTGAAAGCCCATGCCTTTTCAAACCAGGCCGGAACCGTGGTGGATACGCTTTACTTTACCGATCGCTTTCGCACGCTCGAATTAAACATGTCAGAGTGGGAGCGGTTCAAGCAGAGCGTTGCCGCGGTTTTGTCGGGGGCGGCGGATCTGGAGAAGATGCTGCGCGATCGGCAGCGCAGCGAGAAGAACACCCGCGTCAAAGTTGTGGTGGAGACCAGAATTGACTTTGACGACGAATGTTCGTCGACGAGTACGCTGCTGCAGGTGATTGCGCAGGACCGGCCGCGGTTGCTGCACCGCATCAGTTCGTGCCTCGCGCATCAGAAATGCAATATTGAAATTGCCTTGATCGACACCGAGGGCCAAATGGCGATCGACACGTTTTACTTGACCTCGGAGGGAAAGAAGCTAATGGTGGAGATCCAGAAGAAGGTGGAGAAGGCGTTAGTGAGTGAGTTGAAGGGTCTGGAACTTGGTGGGTGATCCGAAGCGTCCTTCCTGAAGCCTTCCTACCAATTCTTGGGCGGGAAATCTTCGGAGTCGTCGACTTTGCCCCAATCGCTACTCGACCCGGTACTGTCGTTACGCGTCTGATTGCGTTTGCGATAGCAAACGAAAATCAGGCCGATGCTCATGAAGGTTGGCGGCGCGATAAGGATCAGGATGCCGCTTTTCAAGGCTTGGATCATTCGCGAGCCCGACGCCGCGGCCTGGGTATAACACAGAGCGCAGTTCTGGGCGTAGGCCGGCGCCGAGGCCAGCAGGATGACCAATCCCGCCAATGCAAAGCAGCCCAACGAGATTGCTTTCCAGAGCTTGATGGTTGGTTTCGCTACTTTGCCCATGGTACACCATTGGTCAGGCGGAAAGCATCGGTCCAGCCATATTGCATCGCCAGCAGGATGAATACTGTGAAGATCCCAACGAACCACAGCAAGCCGCGATTTTCCGCAAGGTGCATAAAGAACAGAAGGGCCAGCGCCGCCTCGATGACGGCGACGGACAGCATGCGAACAAACATATCAGACGCGCTGATGTGCTGATACGCAATGACGAACTGTAGCCCTGCCAGGGCCAGGATGCAGACGAAGACGATCAGATCCTTCGTCATTCCACTATTCCGATGGGTTGCGGCGGTGGTCATAGAGATTCGCTCCTGCGTTTGTCCCTCTTAGTGGGACAGATTCAAAAGATAGACCAGCGGCACGACAAACATCCAAACCAGGTCCACGAAGTGCCAATAGAGTCCTGTGATCTCGAGGTCATCGGCGTTGTAGCGGCCGCCCTGGTAGCGCAGCCCCACGGCAATGAGAGCAACCACGCCGCCGGTTACGTGCAGCAGGTGCAGGCCCGTGATGCTGAAAAACAGCGAACTGAATAAAGGCGTGCCCCAGGGATTGTGGAACAGCGTCGCGCCTTCTCCGATCAGGCCCATCCATTCCCGCAGGTGGAGGGCGGCGAACATGATTCCGCAAACTGCGGTGATCATCGTCCAGCGAAAAGCTCTGGCTTTGTCGCCCGCTTCGGCATGGCGCACTGCGAAGAGCATGGTCAAGCTGCTGGTCAGAAGAATCAGCGTCATCACCAGTACGTTGGAAATACTGTGAAAGGGTCTTGGCCAATCGGGAGTGGCGTTGCGTATGAATCCGTAAGCGACCAGACAGCCGGCAAAGGTCGCGGTGTCGGCGATGATGAACAGCCACATCGCCATCTTCTTGGCGGCGACCGAGAATGTGGGTGCGGTCATCATCTCCGTCGCATCGGTTCGCGACACCTGACCGTGAATTGAAAGATCGGCTTGACTCACATTGCCTCCTACCTTTGACGGGGTTCGAGCATCGTTGCTCAGAGCTTCATCCAAAGCAGCAAAAGCAAATACACCCACAGCACGCCCATGAAATGCCAGTAACGCGAAGTGGCGTCCAGGGTGCTCTTTCGCAGGACGGATTTATTCAGTTTGCCGATCACCCGGACCAGACCGCCGAGCCCTCCCGACACATGGAGGGCGTGAGCTACAGTCAGCACATAGAAGAACGAATAGCTGATGTTACTGGCGAGTCCGAAGCCCTGAGACTTCAGATCCAGCCAGGCGTAAGTTTGCCCGGCAACGAAGAGCAGCCCCAAGACGAGCGTTACGTATAGCCAGCGCGCAGGGCTGGC